>JAZRGR010000001.1:0-12960 GCA_045644345.1 Faecousia sp.
TGGTAGAGCATATTGAGGAAGATAATATCTATTTTTCCCTCACCTGTGCAATCTGCGGTAGCCAATGGCACAGTACCCCCATGGCACGATCTGCCCTCCGTAGCCGTGACCTTGACATAGCACCCATCTGTGAAGAAGCCGGGACCCATAACCGCATGTGTACCTTCTGCGGCAGACCGGTGTGCCTACGGTGCTTCGAGGATGTAGAGGGGATCTTTCTCTGTACCCAATGTGCCAAGGATCTCCGTTCAAGGATCGATACCAAGTAACTTTTTTCAGCAAATCCACACAGACAGGAGGTATGATAATTTGAAGAGGATCGCCCTCAGTATTCATAACAGCCTAATGGCCGCATCCATTGCCCATGCCCTCCGGCACGACGGTGGTTTCCTTGTTACCGACCTCCGCTCTACCGGAGAGATTGCCGTCGGATGCGCACAGCTTGAGGCAGATATTCTGCTTATGGAGGCAACATACGGTATCGGTACCACCTTAGAGGATCGCCTCCGTCAGGCAGAGATCCTCCGCGGCCTTCGACCCCAATGTAAAGTCATTCTCCTCTGTGACGAGAATTCCGTGCCGGAGATCGCCAGACAGGTGGTATTAGCTAAGAGAGACGGCCATATCACCGATTTTATCTACTCCTCCGTCAGCGAGACCTACCTCACAGCCCTGCTGTCTGCTATGTGATACCACCATTCAGTGTACCGATGTAACATTATTCTAAGGAGGAATACTTATGAACAGCAAGAAGCTTTCCCTAATCATCATTCTATCCCTGCTCCTATCCATCCTTTGGGTAGGTTGTACCGAGGATCCTACACAGTCCGATCCTACTGCCTCAGATACAGCACAGAACTCCGTTCCCACAACCGAAGCTCCTACCGATCCCACTGAGGCAACAGAGCGTGTCAAGGAATTTCCCTTACAGATCGCTCCCACAGAGGCCGCCCCCACACCGGAGGCAGAGCTGAATATTACGCCCCCGGAATTTGCAGAGGTTCTCTTGGTAGAGAACAAAGCTCCCTTTACAGGGCCTTTTATGGAGTGCGAGCCCTCCGACATCGTCCGTGTGTATGATGTATATGCCTTGGGTCTGACCAACATGGGAGAGAAAACCATCGAATCTATAACACTGGTCTACAACAACGGAGAGAAGGATCTGACCTTCTATGCCGAGATGATCCCCGCAGGTTGGACAGTTGTGGTCATGGACACAGAGTGTACCGTAGCAGCATCCACCGATCTGACCTATGTATCCTGTGATCTGACCTATTTGGAAGCCGGACGGGAAGTGACCGATGAAGTCCAACTGACGGAGACCGCCTACGGCACCGTCATCGTCAAGAATATGTCCGAGGAAACCATGCCCACCGTTACAGTCTACTACAGAGATACAGACTACATGGGCAATGTTCTCGCAGGCAGGTGCTTCCGCGCCACTACGACTATGGAGCTGATCCCCGGCTGGCAGGAGGAGTTGGAAACGGAGCAGTGGTTACCCTCCTGTGTCATTGTCAATGTAGTAGTAGAAGATACCCCCGTTGAGGGACAGGAATAACGGATCTTGCAGCATTTCGCTGATAGATATACAGGATCGATCACATGGAGAGGAGTGTTGCTTGATCGGCAGAGAAAGAGCCCTACAGTCCCGGGTGGCTATGCCTCGGAGCTATGGGGAAGGAGCCCTGCATAGCAATCTATATTTTATAAAGGAGGAAACACCATGAAACACGCAAGCCTCAAGCGGTATCTCAGCCTGTTCTTGGCACTGATCATGGTAGTAGGTATTGTTCCTGCGAACCTGTTCCATGCTCATGCCACAGAGGCAGAGAACCCGGCAGTCGTTGTAGAAGACGGCGGCAATGTTGTGATCAACGATTCGTCCAACGTTGTTGTCAGCTCTCCCACCAAGGGTGTCACCAACGAGAACACCCGTGTGGAGATCGACTACAACTACCAACAGTATCAGACGGATAAGGACGGCAAGCTGATCTATGACCAGAACGGCAAGCCCATCCCTGTTACTGCCATGAACGCACTCTCCTTCGAGAGTGAGAAGAATCGCGAGCTATCCTACACCTATCCCAACAGCACCAAGCCCCTGGACTTCGACTACTACTGGAGCAATAGTAACAAGACCAAGTGGAATCAGGTCTTTAAGGGCGACTATACCCGTAACGGCGGTAAGCTCCGTGAGCTCTTAGAGTCCACCGACCCCGACCATAAGTACATCGTCCTTATGGAGGACATCAAGTGTACCGTAGACTTCGGCAAGGACTATGACCCCATTATCATCACCGGGGAGAAGGTTTTGGATCTGAACGGTCACACCTTGGAGCTCTACGATAAGCGCAACGGCACCAAGGATCAGGACGGTCCTATGGATGCTTATACCTCCTATATGTTTGAGATCAAGGGTACAGGCGAGACCCAGGGCAACCAGGGTAGATTGGGAGGCGCACTCCTTACGATCCTCGACTCTGCAGGCTCCAACATCATCTATACCGATCCCAAGGGAGAAACCGGACCCTATTACTCCGACAGAGTAGGTAAGATCTATGCCAATGCCTACATGATCAACCACCAGAAGTGGGACTTCTGGTACTACACCCACAGAGATATCTTCCTTGTCACCGGCGGTGATCTGGTCATCTACGGCGGCGAATTCCAGGCAGGCCGTCAGCAGGACCAGTTCAAGACCGGCTTTAGCTGGTCTGCTCTGAAGGAAGTCATCGGTCAGACCGTTGCTCTGGGTTCTTCTATATTTGAATACGCCTCCGGTATTTCTGCCGCAACTGCCGCTAAGCAGGATAAGATGGAAGAGATCTATCCCCAGGGGCAGAAGGAAACCGGCGACTCCGATAACGGTCAGGCAAAGGACAAGGGTACCACCGGCAAGAAGACCGGCAGCGGTGGCACCGAGGAGAAGAAGACCGAAACTCCCGCCACCGCAGGCACTGCCGCAAACCCCGAAGCCAAGAAGGATCAAACCGTTGCCCAGAAGCAGAACGACCAGAACAAGAAGGAAGACGAGAACAAGAAGGGCGATAAGGGCACCGAGAATAAGAAAGACGACAAGAAGGCAGCCAAGAACGACAAGAATACCCAGATCGACACCCTCAACAAGAATATCGCCAAGGCCGCCCTGGATAAGGACAAAATCTCCGGCATGGTAGACTCTGCCCTTGAGCTGGGCGAGGGTATCTACGAGCTCTTTGCCAAGGACAACAATTCCCGTTGCACCGCCTGTATTCAGGGCACTGTAGCCCGTCTGGGCAATGAGTGTACCATGGTCATCTACGGCGGTACCTTCATCGGACACGGCTCTACTCCCAATGTCCGTAATGCAGTTATTGAGACCGCCTATAACACCGCCCAGGTGACCAATGTAGAATCCGATCCCCGTTACGGCAAGACCAGAGGCGGTTGGGTCTATGTCTACGACGGCGTTTTCGAGGCTTACACCGGTGCAAACGTCTTCAATATGTATGAGAATGCATATAACCAGAAGATGGATACCTACAAGGTGGACGAAAACGGCAATGTTACCACGGAAACGATCAAGCTCCTGGACTGCGAGACATACGGCATTAAGGAAGTCCGCTATAAGAACTACGATAAGTGGCTGAAATCCTATAACGCCATGTCCGATGACCAGAAGGAGAAGGCAGACGGTCCCGAGCTGGCCAATACCGCCAACATCTCCATCCGTGGCGGTACCTTCCGTTGCTATTACGAATACTCCAATATGGCGGTTATGGACAGCACAACCAGAGGCACCGATAAGAGCGAAGGCCAGTACTGCCCCAAGTGCGACAAGTACGGCGATGATTGTGACGACTGGGAGTATCACAGATTCAACGGCACCCCCGGCTCTGTGAACCTGGGCATCGAGTCCTATGACGAGGATCTCATTAAGGACGGCAGAATCCAGTTGGTCGATGTTTACGGTCAGGGCAAGCTGGTCCTCTTAGACGGTGGCGAACCCATTGAAGAAGAGCCCGAGCCCGACAAGATCAACCCCGCAACAGGCCTGCCCTACACCGATTCCGAGCTCCGTGACCTGGATCCCGACACCGGCGTAGCAGTAGAAGCACCCAAGACCAATTATCAGACCGAGGGTAACTTCCGCCACTACCGTCTGTATATCGGCGACCAGCAGCTCCGTTCTCTTTCCTACCTGACAGTCTATCCCAACACCTCTGTCACCAACTCCACCTTCTCCTTTGCTCTGGAAACCTACTGGGGCACCGGCACCAAGACCGATCTGGAGTGGAAGTCTGATGATGAGAATATCCGCGCTCCCTACAGCTCTAACGAGAAGTTCTTCGACTTCGAGTTTGACGATACGGACACCTCCTCTCAGAACAGCGGCGGCGCCGCAGGTGTCTACATCATTCCCCAGCTCAACATCCCCAACGCCCTCACCGCAGGGGAGGAACTCCACACCTCCAACGTATGGTACTACAATGTTCCCGTCAACTGCCACGGTGAGACTCTGGGCAATGTAGCGGTTTCCGATACCTACCTTGAGACCGATAAGAGCGTAAACGGTGAGAAGTTTGTTGCCTCCTTTAACAAGACCAAGAAATCCGGCGAAGTCTACACCGAAAAATTCGCTTGGTCTCTGAATGACTTCAAGAGTTGGGGCGGCACCTACTACAACCAGACCGATGCCAATTACAAGACCAATATTAAGTTCTTCACCTACAAGATCTACCGAGTAGACCCCCTGTCCCGTGAGAACATCAACGAGAGTGATGACTGGTCTGCCAACGAGCCTCTCCTGGAGGTTCGCTACGGCACCGGCACCGACTCCCTCCGTTGCAAGCTGACCCTCGTCAAGTTAGAGGAGCAGATCCGCAAGGCCATGCGTGAAAAGCACCCCGAAGAGAACTGGACCGGCTTCAGTTCCGGCGAGCTGTACCGCGTGGTATTCACCGTAGAGGAGCAGATCGGCTTCGGCTACATGGGTACCCAGTATGACGGCGAGGTCAAGTATCTGGGCAAGCTGAATACCGCCAGCTCCCAGTCCTCCATCCTCTTCCGCTGTGTCTCCGTCAACGAGTATAAGGAAGGCACTCACGAGAACACCACCAACGGCACTACCGCTATTGGCAGAGTTCCCGACTGGACTCCCTTGCAGTTCAGGGGCGATGTCAAGGCAGGCGACTACGCCAATGTAGAGCTGGTCAACGGCCAGACCGCACTGGTAGACTGGCAGGGTGTCCGTGTCTTCGACATTTACTACCAGTGGTATGTCTTAGACGATCCTGAGGATACAACGCCTACTTTGATCGGTGGTACGGATAATGTCTGGGTAGCCCAGAACTCCGCCGGCGGCAAGAAGAACCACAAGCCCCGTAACTTCATCCTGAAGAACGACGGCAGTGGAGTTGGCATCAACGATGAGCTTTACGCCAATACCGTAGATCCCAACAGTCCCGAGGCTACTATGTACGAGTACGGCCTCAACGGTCTTCCCAAGGACAGCAGACAATGGAACGGAGAAATGCTCCACATGTACACCTATGAGACCTGTCCCGATGATCCCGGTATGCGGAAGGATCCCAATGACGATCTCTATATGGCAAACAACTATACCTTCTGGGGTAATACGGACTCTCTGTACATCCCCGCAAAGTACGCAGGAAAGTATCTGCAGTGCAAGATCGTTGCAGTCAATGTTAGATACCCCCATCTGTACGACAACCTCCAGACCATCGGATCCCATATCGTTCCCATTTCCGGTATTCCTCATCCCGGCTTCGCATCTGTAAGCCCCACCCCCGATTTTGATTATAAGATGGGCGGCTCCCATAATTTAGGGAAGTTCTATCGGGAAGAGGTTCCTTCCTTTGCCTTTGCTGCAAATGAGCTTTCTCAGGAATACATCAAGCAGGGCTACTATCTCAAGCTGACCACCGAGGATTATGTGGAAGGTAAATTGGTATACTCCGCTATTAACGGAGATACATACAAGCCTACCGAATATGGTGAGCATGATCTGGTACAGACGATCACGATCTACGATATTGATAATCAGCAGATGAACAGCATCAGCGTACATCACTATTTCACCATCAGGTATCGTCCCACCATCAAGACCCTCAGCCATCCCGCCACTGCCGCAGAACTGGCAGCCGGAGTGAAGGACCTGGGCGTTCTGAATGGCAGTATCGTGCGGATGGTTGTAGAACCTCTGCCTCAGTCTATGAAGGATCAGGGTTATAGCCTGGTTTCCAATGCTTATGCCTATATGGATGGCGAACTCATTGAAACAGTGACCGGCACCACCGAGAACGAAATCAGATATTCTCCCTCTGCTATGGGCAATTACAGGGTTGAACTGGTTTCCAGCCTGATTCGTCCCAGTGGTACCGTTGAGGCCAGTGTCAGCTTCACATACATTTTCAACGCATCCTTTGAGCTGACCTTTGAAGTGGTAGATCCTGTTATCCCTGAGTCTGAAATGACAGCAGGATTTACGGATTTGGGCACCATTCCTCTCCGTACATTCCATTTTGGCTGTATTCTTCCTGCATGGGTACTGGATGCCTACACCGTAACCCCCTATGTTAACGACTATGTAAACGGGGTAAAGGACACCGACATCGGCTACTATGAGAACATCCTGTATAACAATCAGTATAACAAAGATTTGGCGTTCTACTATGTCTACTACACTCCCACCAAGGCAGGTAATCACGAGGTAGAATTCGGTTACACCATTAAGGAAGGCAGCCGCACCATCCGTGAGCTGGAACATACCCTCAAGTTCATCATCAACGAGACTCCTGCAACCGGCATCACGATTCAGGGCGAATCCTACCGTTATCTGTCTAAGAGACAGAGCCTGACCCTCTCCGCAACTGTAACCCCCAGCAATGCAAACCAGACTGTTACTTGGACTTCTGAGAATCCTAACATTGCTTCAGTCAGCTCTAAGGGCGTTGTGACCGCAGGTTCTTTGGTAGGCACCACCACGATCACCGCTACCACGACTTCCGGACGGAAGGCTGTTGTTTATGTTACTGTGACGGACACCGCAAACAAGGTCGTTGTGGCAGGTATCGCCTTGCAGCCCGGCCAGTATTTGGCACAGGATGGC
Organism: Faecousia sp.; assembly: GCA_045644345.1. Classification (GTDB taxonomy): domain Bacteria; phylum Bacillota; class Clostridia; order Oscillospirales; family Oscillospiraceae; genus JAZOXB01. The sequence continues at coordinate 7,115 of JAZRGR010000001.1, forward strand.
TTAAAGCCTGTTACCACCAAGCCCACCGATAACTACGCCTACCTTGCCAATGTGAACAATGTTCTGACCCTGACACTCCATAACTTCAATTACGAAGGCATGGGGTACTACAGCAGTGAGTCTTCCAAATGGTATAGCATCTATGCCGATTCCGTCATTAAGATCGTGGCAGACGGTGAAAACAATCTGCGTAACCGTATCTGGATGGGGAATGGCGGAACCATTACCTGTTTCAACTATAAAGACAAGCTGACACTGTCTAATGGGGGCATCATCGTTGCAGACGGAAACTTGATCATCGATGATGATGTTATCCTCGATATCACAGTTACCGCCAGAGAAAATGCTATTTTTATGGATTATGCAAACGACGGTGATGAAAGTATTTTGACATTCTCAAATAGAGCCACGGTGAATATTACATCTGCGGAGCAATGTATTTTTGCCGGCTATGTCGGTGATGTGGTCATTAGCAATGCTTACATCACCTGCAATACCAAAGCCACTCACAACGCTGCCGCCTTGGATATCCGCAATGGCAACTTTACTATGAAGAGCGGCCGTGCTTCCTTTAGAAGTGTTGGCGGAAATGGCATCACTGTTACGAAAGGCACCTTCACTCAAAATGGCGGTACACTCACAGCAGAGGGCGGAGACTATGGTGTCTATGTTGTAAGTACCACCGCACCTGTCACATTTAAGGGCAATGCACTGTTAAGATCTACCGCAGAACCCGGTAGTTCAAACGATAGCTCCTACCGTGCTTTGAGGATTCCTTCCGGTGCCACTCTCACAGTCCCCGCTTCCCCTACCATTCGTGTCTCTACAGAGGCCAGTGGTGCGGGTCAGGCAATTGTGGATGAAACCACCTTGAAGGCAAATCTTGCTACTTATGACTTCGTTGTGTTTGGTTCCAATGTAAGCATCCTCGGTGTTTATATCGGCGGTGATTATAACAAGGGTATTGGTAGAGTGGTGTTGCTCGATGGTACAATGATCTACGAAGGTGGAACCACTACAGTCGAGGGAACAGAAGCCTTAAATGGCAGTGCCTATTTTGAGGATGGCGTCCTGTATCTGAATAACTTCGACGGCGAACTTTATGACCATACTCTCCAATGGAATAAGGCCGAACCCTTGGAGATCCACCTGACCGGAGAAAATTCTCTCCATTCCATTACAACTTCGAACACGGTTACCTTTACCGGTGACGGCAATCTGACCATCTACAATGCCGGTTGGACGCCCGTAGATTCCGATGATCTGGTATTCAGCGGAACCGGCACGATCCTGATTACCGGTGGCTATGACTATTCCGGTGCAATGTATGAACCCGATTCCATTACTGTCAACAGCGGTAATGTAATCGTCCGCTGTGAAGAAGGTCCTGCTATTGTCTCGGCCGGTGTCTTTTTGACCTTCAACGGCGGCACCCTGCTATTGGAAGGCATTGATGTAGGTGGTGTGGATTGTGCATGTTGGACCTCTACTTGGACTGTAGCAGCCGGCACCAAGATCTATGCCAAGAACGACAGCGGTGACTTCACAGAGGCCGATGTTTGGCTCCATCCCTCTGCGGAAAGCACAAGCGGTAACGGTGAGATCATGTTTGCCGACTCAGCCCAGCGTGCCTATCTGATCCACACTCATGTTATGTCCTATGTTGAGGCTGTGGCAAACTCCTGTGTCACCGACGGTATGGAAGCCTATTACACCTGTAACGGCTGTAATGCTATGTTCCGGGATGCCAACGGCTCCCGTCCCATTGCCGACCTGAGTCAAATCACCATTCCCGCTTCCGGTCATAGCTGGATGGCTGCAACCTGTGATAATCCCAAGACCTGCCGCACCTGTGGCTACACCGAAGGCGATGCTTTGGGTCATAACTGGACTGCTGCAAACTGCTTCGATCCCAAGACCTGCTCCGTCTGTAAGGCTACGGAAGGGGAAGCTCTGGGTCATACTCTGGAACAGGGAGAAGTTGTACAGAAGCCTACCTGCTGTACCGAAGGCTCTCTCAAGAGCTGGTGTCCCGTCTGCCGCTATTACATCTATCAGCCCATCCCTGTGGATCCCGAAGCTCACACCATCACCGAGGGTGCAACCTGCGAAACCGCCAAGGAGTGCGGCGAATGTGGCATGACCTTCGGTACGGCACTGGGTCACAGATGGGAAGAGGCAACCTGTGATACCCCCAAGACCTGTGAAACCTGCGGCAAGACCGAAGGCTCTGCACTTGGTCACGAATGGGTCGAAGCAAGCTGTACCGATCCCAAGCACTGCATGAATTGTACCGCATCCGAGGGAACTGCACTGACCCATACATGGATCGATGCAACCTGTACCACTCCCAAGGTCTGCACCTCCTGCGGTCTGAAGGACGGTAAGAGCTTGGGTCACTCCATCCCCTCCTACACCCACACCGCAGACAACCACATCGGCACCTGCTCCACCTGTGGCGAAACCCTTATGGAAGCACATGTCTTCGAAGACGGAGCATGTATCATTTGCGGCAGAGCCGAACAGGCAGCTCCCGTTCTGGACAGCGCCATCAAGTTCAACCACACTCTGAACCTGGCAAGTGACATTTCCGCAAACTTCGCTATTTCCAGCACCTATCTCACGGGCTATGATATGTCCACTGCCTATGTAGAGTTCACCATCAACGAGTACACCGGCAACACTGTCACCGGCACCAGAACCGTCAAAGTCACCCCCTACATCAATCAGATGTTCTACTTCTTCACCTTCACCGGCTTGAATGCTACCCAGATGAACAATGACATCACTGCTGTGTTCTACGGTATGAAGGATGGTGTCCTTTACAAGTCTAATCCCGATGTCTACAGCATTGCCGACTATGCAGTATCTCAGATGAACAACCCTGCAAGAGCCGAGAGCCTCAAGATCCTCTGTGCAGACCTGCTCCGTTATGGCTCCACTGCCCAGACCTTCAAGAGCTATCGTACCGATGCCCTGGTAGACAGTGTCATGACCGATGCACACAAGGCATACCTGTCTGACGGTGAGAACGTGACCTTCGACAGCTACAACTCTACCGCCAACAACATTGCCAACCCCGTCATCTCCTTCGCCGGTAAGTCCCTGCTCTTAGACAGCAAGGTTACCCTCCGTTATGTCATTAACATGGGCACCTATGCAGGCAAGCCCGAAGATCTGTCCCTGGTAGTCTCTTACACAGACATCAGCGGCAATAAGAAGACCGTCACCTTGAACAATATTGCCCTCTACCACGCACCTGCAAATCAGTATTGCTTCGACTTCGACGGACTCCTTGCCGCCGAGCTGAGACAGCCTGTTACCGTTGCTGTATACAAGGGCTCCACCCGTATGACCGGAGAGCTGACCTACAGCGCATCCACCTACGGCAACAACAAGACCGGCATCCTCTTGACCCTGTGTAAGCATCTGATCGCTTACTCCGACTCCGCAAAGGCATATTTCCAGGGCTAATTTTCTAAACCACAGCCGGGAGGGCAACCCCCTCCCGGCACCCCCCAAGCAAAACACCCCTGCAAGCACAAGCCGGATTTAGGGTATATATTTTAGTAAGCACACCACCAAATAATGTCTGCTGAACAAGTCGCTACTGCGGCCTATCCCCAACAGCTAAGCTGTGAGGACCTGTATAAACGGCTGTTTCAAGCCGATTGGACGGGTTTGCAGGTATGATACACTGTGCGTAAACAACATAAAATCGTACTGAAAGCCTTGGCTTTCAGGACGATTGCGTTGTTCATACTAGTTCTTGATAAAAATGTTTAAAACATTTTTATAGCACCGTAGGTGCGTCAAGAACTGCATGAGACGGGATTTTGCAATTTTCCTATATCAAAAATTGCAAAATCGCAACGCGATAGCGGTGCTCTTTCTGATAGAAATCAAACATTTCTATCAGAAAGTAGTATCAGTACACATTGTTTAAAGTGATACCCCGAAACCGAATTTATCGTTGAATACGGACTTGCCACCTCCGAATATCCTATATTCGGAGGTGGTATTATGCTCAGCGCAGCAGTTTGGCTGATGCTCAGCAGCTTATTGTACTCGCTTCGCATTTCCGATTCTCCCGGTTCTTTCCCCAAGCCCCTCTCCGCCGAAGAGGAGCGACACTACTTAGCCTTGGTAGCCCGGGGAGATTTGGAAGCACGGAACATACTCGTAGAACGAAATTTACGGTTAGTAGCCCATATCATGAAGAAATACTACGCCCTGTCCGCTGACCAGGAAGACCTGATCTCCATCGGCACCATCGGACTCATCAAGGGGATCTCAACCTTCAAACCCGAAAAAGGCGCCCGCCTCGCAACCTACGCCGCCCGTTGTATCGAAAATGAGATCCTCATGCACTTCCGATCTCAAAAAAAGACCCTTGGAGATGTATCCCTATCTGATTATATCGAAACAGGGAGTGACGGGACTCCATTATCCTTTATGGACGTAGTCTGCTCACAGGAGGATCTGGCAGAGCAATACACCGAGCGAGAGACTGTAGCGAAGCTCCACAGAGCCATAGGTGCAGCTCTGGAGCCACGGGAAGCACGGATCATTGCACTGCGGTACGGCTTCGGCAATCGGGACCCTCTGACCCAGCACGAGGTAGCGGAGCTCATGGGCATCAGTCGGAGCTATGTAAGCCGTATTGAGAAGAAAGCTCTGCAAAAGCTACGGGACTTCATGAAGGACTAATGTGCATTTAGGTTATATACTTTAGTAAGCAAGTCCACAGATATTGTGTTATGTCGAAATATCGCATATGCCTTGTAGGGGCGAAGCTGTGTCTTCGCCCGATGACACCGTAAAACGGTGTTACAAAAAAGTTCGTTATTTATCGGATTATACTGTATACGAATGGCTTTTATGTCATGACAGTTCCTGACTTGGCCGGGCGAAGACATGGCTTCCCCCCTACAGTGGGCGCAGATATTTTTTGTTGGTAATGCTATATCTTGGGCTATGCTTACTAAAAGTGATAGCCTACAAGATACGGGACTTCATGAAGGACTAATCTATTGCATTTCCCTCCGTTCTGTGATATACTGAAGCAGGGGAGTATACCCCAAAAATCACAATAGATCAGAGGTATCGTTGTATGAAGCCGGGGAACGCCTTTCATCATTTTATGACCATAACCAAGCACCGTTGGAAGGTGAGGAGCCACTGCTTCCGTGTAGGTCTGTATTGGCAGGGCTTGACTCACGATTTGTCCAAGTACAGCCCCGCCGAATTTATGACAGGAGTCCGCTATTACCAGGGCACCAGGAGCCCCAACAGCCGTGCCAGGGAACTGTTTGGCTATTCCACTGCATGGATGCATCACAAAGGTCGGAACAAGCACCATTTTGAATATTGGACGGATCTCAGCACTGTCACACGCCGGTATGAGGCTGTCAAGATGCCTCCCAGATACTTCGTCGAAATGGTCATGGATCGGATTGCCGCCTGCAAGATCTACAATGGTGAGAAATACACCCAGGGCGATGCCTTACACTATCTGCTCCATTCATCCGAGGGCAGGGATATGACCATGATGCATCCCCAGACCAGAGAGGATCTCGTGTTCGTCCTGACAATGCTTAAGGAGAAGGGGGAGCAGGAGACCTTCCGTTATCTCCGTCAGGAATACCTTAAGAAAAAATAATACAAGGAGCTGCTTGCCATGTGCAAACAGCTCCTTAATCCATATTTAGGTTATATACTTTAGTAAGCAAGTCCACAGATATTGTGTTATGTCGAAATATCGCATATGCCTTGTAGGGGCGAAGCTGTGTCTTCGCCCGATAACACCGTAAAACGGTGTTACAAAAAAGTTCGTTATTTATCGG
>JAZRGR010000002.1:0-8913 GCA_045644345.1 Faecousia sp.
AAATTGCTTAGACAGTGAAGCTAATGTAATTGTAGTATGTGATGTGAAGGGAGTGTTTGTGCTATAGTCAGCATTACCTTGGCAATATTCAAAAACAACTTGACCATCTTTAAGAACAAGCACTCCACCTTGAAAATCTCTCGGGATAATATTTTCAAATGATTTCATAAAGATTTCTCCATCAAATTCAAGTTTGTCTAACTGTATTATAGCAGAAGACCCTTCCCAATACAAGGGTTAGCCATGCTTCTCTAATGATAGGGTTGTAAATATGTTTCTGCAATAACCATTCACCAGACGCAATACATCGTCTGTGTTTCCCTTCAGAATGATTCGCGGAACATTTGTTACTCCGTCAAATGAGAACTGTATCTTGTGAAAACCTTCGTTGCTGATCCGGTAGCAAAAATACTCCGCAATCTCTTCTTCTCTTCTTCCCGGAATATCTACAATCATGCAGGTTTCGCAAAGGTCTTTCTTATTCTCTAAGAGAAAATCGTATACAGCAGAGTGGTGATTAGCTAAGATGCTGGGGCGTACTGTGGGGTGTGCAATGAAAGATTTTACTTTTTCCGAGGTGAAGTGCCAGAGTCCATTGATTTTTTCGCCATGAAGTATCCCGTTAGAAATGTAGTTTCGGATCGTTCGATCTGTTAGTCCGGTTGAAATAGCACCACTTTTTCATGTGTAACGCTCAGAGTATATAACAGTGTTGGTCTGTCATCTCAGCGTTAGTTCCATGATAATTTCATCTTCATCACGGTCGGTTTCACGGAAACCAAAGCTCTCATAGAGTTTCTTAGCAGCTTCGTTGCCCTCGATGTAGCACAGGATGATCTTGTCGTATTTTTCGTCCTTTTTCATTGCGTCTAACACCGCTTTCGTTGCAGCTTTGCCATAGCCTTTCCCCTGATACCTCTCGTCAATGAAAAGTTGGCTAAGATCATAGGCATCCAACTCCGGACAGTCATGGTACATTCCCATGCCAACCGGGGTTTCATCATGGTAGATGATAAAGGCTCTGCTTCGGTGCTCCCGGTAAGCGTAGGCTCTTGCCAGCATTACCGTGGAATTGGCAACATAGTGCTTCTGAGACTCAGAAACCTCCAATTTTAGCCGCCAGTTGCCGGGATCAATATCGACTAAGTGAATCATTGTAGTTACCTCTTAATTTTGGGCACCGTCCAATGTGCCGTCATAGTGTTTTGCCCCTGTGCTTTTGCAAAGCCCATGGACTCATACAGAGAAATTGCCGGGTCATTGTCTATATCAACCAGCAGCATCATGCCCTTGGGTTGATTCATCTCCAAAGCTTTTGTCAGGAGCTTTCTGCCATACCCCATCCGGCGGTATGCCTCCGAAACAAGCAGGTCATAGATCTCATTTTCTTCAAAATTACAGGTTATATCTATGTAGCCAATGACCTTATCATCCCGGATCACAAGGAGCGTGCGGAAGCGGTCTTGGGCATGGGCTACCCTCTCTCCGGTCCAGTACATGTCCGTGCTGTGGATGGCACAATACTGCCCGACATATTTTTCAGACAGTATTTCCACTCCGGTGGTGTCCGACCCAAGTACAGGTGTGGTGAGTACCATCTTCTGCTGTTCCGGCTCAAACTCTGCATTACGCAGCTCCAACTGCTCCTTCAGGATATAGTTGCCGGGATTAAATACAAAGTCCACGCTGTAACCGGGATAATACTGCTCCAAGTAGTGGAATGCCTCCCCATAGGCTGCCTTTTCGCGAGACAGACCCACCAGCATTTCGATGTACTGTTCGTCCCGAAGAACAAGAAATGCAAACAGACCGATCAGCCGATCCTCTCGGTAAATGCCAAAAACACGATAGCTGTCCGGGTTTTCTATAGCACTGATGAGATTGCATTGCACCTGTGCCTCACTGGACAGCATGGGATCTGCGAAGTTGGTGTCTCTTTGAAAGCCGGATACATAATCCCGGCACTCACGATATGATTTGATTATTTGGATCATAATTTTATCCTCCGATTCAAAGTGCCAGCCTGTAGGACATACCTTTCTCTGTTTTCTTGTCCGGGCGGAAGCCCACACTTTCAAAGCATCGTTTGGAGGCTTCGTTCCAATCGTAGATCTCTTCAACGCACAGGTAGTCATAGCCAAGGTCTCTCCCTCGCTGAACAAGGGCTAAAATGATCTTTCTTCCTATCCCTTTGTACCTGTATTTGGGATCGGCTATGACAATAGGCATATCTTCTTGCCAGAAGGTCACATCCCCGATGGGCTTATATATGCCGCTGACCAATGCTTCGATAAAGTACAGCTCTCCCTCATTGTCTAACCATGTATACATCTTTGTCAGTAGCTCCGGTGTGTAGGGAACCCTATCCCCGTCCACCATCCAAACCAGATCTAATTCTTGATACCATTCCAATGCAAAGTCGTACACTCCGTCAAATTTGCGAAGGCGTAGGGACTCATCGATCTGTATCAACTCAGGTTGTTCCACTCCTTTGATTGCCATGTTCCCTCCGATTATATTTCTTGCATTGTATGGAAAGAGTGAATCATCACAAGGATAGCTGATACCAATATCTATCCACAACGATACCCTTGTTTTCGGTGCCGTTTTGCAACAACTCTGTACAAGCCGTCTTTGCGATTCTCACTCTATTCTACCTTTTTGTCCCTACTCGCCGATGTGCCTTTTATACAGTGCGATTTTTCTTTCAAACCGTTCTATCAAGTACCGGTAATGCTCCGCTTTCTCTGCTCCCTGCAAGCATTCCGAAATCAGTAATTCTCTGCCGACCTCAAAAGAGGGTAGCTCGTTAGCTAAGCTTCTTGCTTCTTCAACCTCTCCTATGCGAGCATATACACGCACCAGCAGGGCATTTGCTCCACATTGCATGTCGGGCTTATGGAAGCAGTTGATCTTCTTGCATAAGGAAATAATCTCCTTTGCGACAGATGTCTCTTGATCCTTTTGAAAGTTCCTATAAAGGGAAATTGCTTTCCCATGTAGCAAATATACATCGTTGGGGTGCTTATGTAGCATTTTGTCATATGCTGCTAAAATGTCCTCATACCGTCCGCAATCTCGCATCTCGTTGATTCTTTCGAAAAAGGCATTGCGTTCTTTGCTGTCTAATGCTCGTCCCCGTCCCATGAGCTCATCCATAGACACATCAAAGAAATCCGCAATCACAGGAAGCATAGTAATATCAGGATATGTAGCTCCATTTTCCCAACGACTCACCGCTTGAGCCGTTACTCCCAATTCATAACCGAATTGCTCCTGGGTGATTCCCTTTGCTATGCGTAAACTCCTAATGCTTTCGCCCAAACAAATAATCATAACTGTTCCTCCCTGATCTCTCAAAAGCATCTGTTACTGTAGTATCATGATTATATCAAAATAAAGAGGGATTTTACAGGGCGTAGCGGTTGCAAATTCTCAACTCTAAGCATCACCATCGCAAATAGAGTAATCATTTGGACTTTTTCGTTATGTCAAAGCTCCTTTGCGTAATGGTCCAGGGTATAGGTATATCCATCCCTTGGATGGACGGCTTCTTCGCTGTGGGTAAAGGAAAAACCGCAGCGCAACAGTGTTCCTTTGGATGCCTGGTTTTCTGTTCTGCAGCAGGCAACAAAATACTTGGCATTCAAATGATCATGGGCATAGTTCGTCAGGCAGTTCAACAGCTGCGTTCCATACCCTTGTCTGATAAAAGCGGGACCGATGGCAATGCCGGTTTCGCCCCAAACACCCTGGGAGATCTCCTCCATACCCGCCCATCCAATGGCCTGCCCGGTGGCCTTTTTCACAACGGTCCAGTGGTAAGCATGGGCTTCTTGGTAAGCAATGGTCCTCTCCATACGAGCGATAGCAGCTTCTTCCGTAGTGGTAAGATTCCATAACATGTATTTTGCGCTTTCCGGCCGGCTCCAAATATTGTGAAGCATATCCGGCCAGTCCTCTATAACCGCTTTCCGTAAGATCAGATCCTTTGTTTCCGGCATAGGACTCCTCCTTTGTGTAATGTCTGATCAACAAGACGAAAGGTCAAGCCATCGTATTTCTGTCCGTCAACCTCTCGTGCGCCGATGCTGCGGTTACACTCCACAAAGCCGAGCTTTTCGGCACAGCGGAGCATACGGACATTGCCCGACCATGTTTGCGTATAGATTGTGTCAATACCGTGTTCAAAGTAGTATCGGATAAATGCGCGAAGGGCATTGGATCCAACACCCTTACCCCAAGCATCAGGCTCGCAAATATCAATACCGATGGCATGATAAACGGTCTGACCGTCTTTGATCTCGCCGATCCATTCGTAATTCTCGTCAATGGGATAGGAGCTTACCCAGCCGATGTGTCTGCCGTTCCAACAGATTTCAAATTTCCAACGGCGAACATGGTCGGGAAGCTCTTTCACGGATTCATAGTATTCTCGCCAAGCTGCACGCTCTGTTTCCTCGTCTGATTCCACAGGCTCCCACGGTGCATCGGCCTTTGACCACTGGGTTTCGGCGGTGAACCAACGCACATAGTCCTCAATATCGGATTCAATCATATCCCGAAGGATGATGTTTTCAAATTTGATTCTCATTGTTTCCTCCAACTCTCTTCCTGCAGCCCGTAATGCATTTCCAATCATCCGCAGCAATGTGTCGGATGGGGAATCTTTCTGTTTTGAGCAGCATAATCTATACCTCAATGAACATCATTTCACTGTTACCGGCAGGGATCTCTGTGGCAATGCCACCATTGCGAAAACAGACCGCACCACCGGTGGCGGAATCTGTTGCATCTTCATCGGCACAGAAGGGGTTTACCAACAGAACGCAGTCACCGCACAGGGAGGCTTGCTCTGCGTACTCGTACTTGATACTGCGATTCCATTCGTCGGCTTCATAATCACACCAGACCGGCCATAAAACGACATTGGCATTTAGTGCTTTCATTTCCTTCGGTCTGCCGTCCGTCCAGAGGTCACCGCACAAGCCAATGGCAAAGGATTTTCCAGCGTAACTGAATTTCTTAAAATGCTTGCCTTCTCGGTAATGATCGTCGGTTTTACTGTACTCTTTCCAGCCCATACTGACCCGGTGGAAAACAGTTACGATCTCGCCGTCAGAGCCAATGAAGATCTGACTGCTATACAGAGAATCCTCTACGCTCTCAATAAATCCGAAAGACACTGCAATTCTGCATTGCTTTGCAGCTTCGCACATTCGCCGGATCGGGGCATCTTCTAAGGAAACAGCCATGTGCTTGTCCCTTTCATAGTCCCAACACAGGCTATCGAATCCTTGTAATACGGACTCGCCAAACACGATCACATCTGCTTGATTCCTGATTTTATTCATGGCATCGATCATTACCTGCATATTAAATTCGATATTTCGGTTCTTTACCGGTGCAGAAGCCAGTGCAAACTTCATTACAGGCACCTCACTTTATAGTATTCTCCCGGTGAAACGAAAAAACGCTGCAGACTCCATGCCTGCAGCGTTCTACCTTTTATATGGACATGCCTATCATAGATAATCTTATCAAACAGGCACACAAGGAGCGACGCAAACAAGCAAACGACGATTAGCAGAGAAATCATACAGCATATTCTTTTCGCTCCTTTCTATTTGTTGGAAATATTATAGCACTACATTTGTTTTGTGTCAATTCGTTTCTTTTGACATTGCGCTGTGGAGGCATATGAAAAAAGACCTGCCTCCCGTTTGGGTTGCAGGTCTTATGTGGGATTTTATCTGCGGTTCAACAGAGCGGATAACCCTGTGGTGATGGCTCCTGAAGCAATAATCGTCAGCATATCTACGGGAGCGAAAACGATGGATGGGATGCTGTTAAAGAGGAATCCTGTCCCGAAGCTGTACAAATGCCCGTTGAGCAAAACCATTTCGCCGATGTACATAAGAAGAGTCATGACAGAGGCGGCGACAGACGGGATCCAAAGGGAGGCAAGACGACTCTTTCCCAAAAAGAACGAGCCTACAAACACACCGACGGTGATGCCCAGAAGAACAAAGAATGCAGTCATGAGGACTGCGGAAAGGGGAGAGACTTGGAGGCTTCCGTCTCTCCAAAAGGCTGTGAAGCAAGCGAGAATGCACAGAGCGAGGAATAGGACAGAGCACGCAGACTGCAGAACCAGGGCTTTCAGCCGCTTTTTTTCTCCGGATAGAATCATTTGTCCGAATCCGTACAAGGAATTTAGGATTGTGATGATCAAAACAACGGAAATTACATAAAAGTGGAGCTTAAACGCCGGGTTGTACTCTCCCATAAGAATATCAACAGGTGTTTGGGTTTTGTAAGTCGTAATAGTTTCGCCCCAACCCTCCGGTGGGATATAGCACATGAACATTTGCCAATCTTCCAGTTTCGTCACGGTTTCCGCTGCGGAAACCACAACCTTCTTTTCAAACAAAAACTCGGTTACAAAGAACAGCCCTGTTGCAATGCAGGCACCACCGACAAGTGCGCATCTCCGAAAAAGTTTGATACACAAGGGCATAAAGAACATGCCAAGAATGACAGCTATGCTGATGGGGGTATAGGGGATGATATATTTGGGATAGTTTTCCTTCATTACGGTTCCTTCTGTAATCATGTCCGTAATGACCTGAATCCCCATGGACAAGGGATAATAAGAGGCAATTAAAACACCGATACAAGCAAACAGATAATATCTGCGAAAACCTTTGTTTTTCATGTTTTTTCTCCTTTCATCCGGCATTTGTCAGCAGAACATAGAACATGATGCCAACCAATGCAATAAATGCAGTCAGGGAAAACCAAGTTAATCGCTTGAAGGATAGAATGTTCCGGATTCGTGTAGATAGCTTGGCACCACCAAAAGAGGAGGCAAATAAGGCTTCTTCCGCCTTGCAATCCACGAGTGCATGAGCGTATTCCTTAGAATGAGTCTCTCCCAATGTTACAAGAACGTTCTCGTCACAGGCCAATTCAAGATCTGCGAGAAACAACTTTAAGAACAACCAACAAAGCGGGTTGAACCAATGGATCACGACCGTTATGAAAGCAAGCATACGCCACAGATTGTGTGCACCCCGGATATGAGTTTTTTCGTGGAGGATGACAAGATCCGTGTTTTTGTGCTGATAGTCCATAGGCAAAACGATTTTGGGTGCTATGATCCCGTATACTGCCGGGGAAGAAGCCTTCTCTGAGAGATATATATTATCTCGTAAATGTTGATAATCCTTGATTTCGTACAGGCTTGTTATATATGAAACAACTAGCGTGAGGAAGAGGAGGGCGGCAACAACAATCCAAATCACAGAACCCACACGGAATATATCTTCCAGAATGTTTACTTTATATGTAATGGGGAAATAGCTGTCTGCGGCCATGACGGAATTGGTCATGGAAAAATCCACACCCTCTACCGGCTCATATACTACAACGGTTTTTGTGCTAAACTTGGACACAAGCGTCATGAGGCTGAAAGGACTGTTAATCCCCAAAGGAAACAGGAAACGCAGGAAGGGGATGAGCCAAAGAAAGACCAAAATCCTTCTGGGGATCTGTTTTATCTGTCTGATTAGCACAATGATCCCGGCGGTGAAAGAAGCCATGATACTCATGTTTAGGATCCAATAAAAAATATCCTGTAGCATAGGCATCACTTGCTGTCGATTAGATTACGCAAATCCCTGATTTCTTCCTCCGACAAAGGTTCATCCTCAAGTAAAGCCGAAAAAAGAGCCTTGCGAGAGCCACCGAACAGCTTCTTCATAAGAGAGGCTGCTTCTGCCTTTTGCATTTGGCTTTGAGATACAAGAGGTGTACAATAAAAGCCCGGATCTTCACGCCGAATAAAGCCCTTTGCCTCCAACTTCTTCAGGACTGTATACGTGGTGTTTTTGTTCCAACCAATGGCATCTGCGGCAATGAGGCTAATCTCTTTTGCAGAGATAGGATGTTTCTCCCAAATAATTCTCATGATTTTGATTTCGCTGTCAAAAAGCTTCTCTTTCATAAAGGCACCTCCAAGACTATTACTATAGTCTATAGACTATCATAAAAGTCTGAAGTTGTCAAGTGCATATGAAGATTTTTCTCTGGCCCATTGACTAATTTCTTGCTTTTGATGTTTTATGGGTGCAACCATCCTTATGGGGTGCGCAACTACGGAATGGGACAGTTACCCAATAAACTCCAAGTTGACCTTATTGTATGTAAACTTAAAGTTGAGGCGTATGTAAAACATTCTGCTTGTTGGGGAGTGTTTTTCGAATATATAAACTACACGGTTATTGCAACTGTGGCGGTTTCAAGGTATAATCATATACGCAAGGAACATGTTGTCTGCAATACAAAAACGGAGGTAACAAGGGATGAATAAGATAGGAAAGGTTATTTCCCTTGCCAGAAAAAAGGCGGGGCTTACACAGGAGTCATTTGCGGCAAAGCTTGGGATCACACCTCAGGCGGTATCAAAATGGGAAAACAATGTGGGGTATCCCGATGTAACGCTTTTGCCTGCAATATCAAGAATACTTGACATATCCTTGGACGAGCTTTTTGGGACAGAAAGCTATGAGGCAGAAATTACAGCCCATTTTCCTGAAAACAAAAACGGGCTTCCTTTCCTTTGTTCTTTTGGCGATGTGGGATGCTACTCTGACAAAACCTTAGAAAAATATTCCCGGGAGGATGGCATAGCGCTGTTTGCAGACGGCAGCACCGCATATATAGCCGAAAGAATGGCTATCAATCAAGGCAAGGGTGAGATACGCTTTTACAAGGGCACCTCTGGTCCGAATAGACTCGTGGGTCAAACAAACTATGAAAAGACCTTTGGAGAGTTTGACAGCATAGATTTCAGTTTAGACCTTGGTACAGAGCTTGAGATCATCCGTGCAAAAGACGGCATAGGAAGAG
>JAZRGR010000003.1:0-3907 GCA_045644345.1 Faecousia sp.
TCTTTAAAAAGTAGACATTCGCAAATGGCTACTTTTTATAGCCCTTCAGGGCGTAGAAACTCGTATGAGACGCTTTTTGTGCCTTTCGGTACAAAAAGATTCAATTAAAAGTTGTCTACTTTTAATTGAATAATAGTATTAAACCTTTTTAACAAGAACTAGGGAAACTCAGATTAAATCGCCGATTGCCCTCGGCGATTTAATCAGAGTTTCCCTAGTATGAGGGGCTGCCGAATGGCAGCCCCTCAGGGAATTGTATTAGGAGGCAGTCTCCCTGTTGTCGCAGAAGGTATGCACGGTGGCATCCGGGTAAATTTCTAAGAAAGCAGATTGGATCTGCCCGGGAAGATCGCCGTTGCCCATAATAAAGAGTGCAGTCTCTTCCGTATAAAGAATATAGGTATAGTCGAAGATGATGCAAATTTCCTTTCTGGGATCCAGATATTCCCTTGCGTGGTCACAGATGGCAGCCATGTCGGTTCCGGGAGGGGTGCGAAGGAATACAATATCGATGGGACTGTGGGTCATCATAGTTGCACAATGATAGGCTGCTATGGATTCGTCGTAGGGAAGGGTAGTATGGTACTCAAAAGACCCTTGGTCAGATAACCGTTGGATGCCGATGGCATTGGGGGTAATATCATCGGAAGTGTTGTCAAACAGACTCTGTATAAGAAGCATATCCTCTGTAGGGTCTACGGATACCCAGTTTTCACCGATGTTTTCATAATACTCGAAGTAGCGTTC
This sequence comes from Faecousia sp., assembly GCA_045644345.1. Taxonomy (GTDB): domain Bacteria; phylum Bacillota; class Clostridia; order Oscillospirales; family Oscillospiraceae; genus JAZOXB01. The sequence continues at coordinate 748 of JAZRGR010000003.1, forward strand.
TTCACGGAGGGTGTCGGAGTTGCTCTGAGCTTCCGTAGGGGATGTGGTTTCAGGTGCGGAGGAGGTTTCAGTAGGGAGGGGGTCGGAGTTGCTCTGAGCTTCCGTAGGGGATGTGGTTTCGGGTGTAGAGGAGGCTTCGGTAGGGTTTTGGGAAGTGCAGGCGGACAGGGATAGGAGTAGTGCGAGGCTTAAGAGTGTAGCAAGCAGTTTCTTCATGATCTTTGTTTCCTTTCTGTTTTTCATCATGGGTATGGGGATACTTGCAATGACTCAAAAAAAGTCGAGAGCACCGGGGTAGGAACTCTCGACTTTGTTTGACGGGGATTAGCCGGCCATCATGGTGTTGAAGCTGTCGATCAGAGAGGCGACAGAATCAGGGTTCTGGCTCATGACGAACAGAATGGTGTTGCCGGATACAGCGGTATCGAATGCCTGGATCTCGCTGCAAATGTTTCTGCGAACATCAACCTTGGATTCCATCTCCTCACACAGAGCTTCGATATCAGTGCCTTCGGGTGCCTGAATCAGATACACGAAATGGGCCTCGGTCATGTTGAAGCTATTGCAGGAGGTTGCAGTAAAGCCTTCGGAATAGGGGAAGTACATTTCCCACTCGTAGTTCTCGGGGAGAACGGTGGTGGAAATGAAGCTGGTAAAACGCTGTTCTACGGGAATGGACATATGCAGATCTTTCAGCAGCAGCATGTCTTCAGTGGGCTCTACGGGCTCGAACTGGATGCCGTCAGCACCTAATTCAACGAACTCAAAACCGGGATTTTCCAGCAGGGCCAGAGTGTCTGCATCGAGAGTAGCTTCTTCAGTAACATCCTCGATGAACTCCTCGGTGATCTCTTCGGTCAGTTCCTCAGTGGTGGGCTCGGTGGTGGGCTCGGTAGTCTCGGTGGTGGGCTCAGTGGTGGTTTCGGTGGGCTCCTCGGCATCCTTGCCGCAGGCAACCAGGGACAGAACCAGGACGATGCAGAGCATCATAGCGATAAACTTCTTCATTTGGTGTTTTCCTTTCAAATTGTGTCAGAATTCATGGCTGCTCTCGGCAGCTCCGAGTACATAGACGAGGGTTCCTTAAAAAAGTTCCATCAAAAATCAAAAATTTTATAAAATTTTTCAGCCCAGTACAAATTCCCACACAGCCACAATTTCACGCAGGAACATATTGCAGAAATACAGGCGGTTTTCTGTACGGGCAGGGTATAACAGGGGGGTGATCCCCAGGGCTTCCCCGTGCATCCCGGCACGGAGCAGATGATACTCCGAGGAGATGATGCAGACGGTATCGGGAACCTCGTCAAACTCACGATCTATGAGATCTAAAGAGAAACGGATGTTCTGCTCGGTGTCCTCGGCCTGATCCTCTATGTACAGACGGGAGGGGGAGATTCCTGCCTCTGTGAGTTTGTCATACATGCACTGTGCTTCACTGATCCCTTCGTTAGGACCCTGAGAGCCGGAGAGGATCAGAATCGCCTCGGGATAGGCATCTGCATAGGTCTTAGCAGCACGGATTCGTTCCCGGAGGGAGGCACTGGGCTCTGTGCCGTTGACCCCTGCACCCAAGACGATGGCATAGTCAGCCCGGGGATCCGGGGATCCCTTGCTACTCTTGTGAATATGTGTCCCTGTAATGACTGCAAGGACAGAGCCGACGATCAATAGGGCAATCAGAATGAGACGGAAGATGGTTCGTTTGACCAGATTCAGCACGCCGAATACCATAGTCAGTGCCGCCAGGCACATAAACAGCAGACCGGTAAACTGATAGGCATATACCAGATAGTAGAAGAATAGCCCTAATACGAATTGCGCTCCTGCGACGATCCAGTAGCGTTTGCGGATACCCAGCATCAGAACAGATACCCCCTTAAGACCTTGAGGGTGTTGAGGACACCGTCCTTGTGGCTCCGCTCGTAGCCGTGAGAGGCGTAGACGCCGGCACCGATGAGACCGAGGCGGATATCGTAGCCCGCACTCAGAGTGGCTTCCACATCGGAGCCGTAGTGGGGATAAATATCTACGGCATAGTCGGCATTTTCCTTCTTGGCGGCGGCAATGAGCTTCTTGACCACCTCGTAGCTGTAGGGGCCGCCGGAATCCTTGGCACAGATGGAAACTTGACGCTCTGTACACTGCAGACCGCTACCTACGCAGCCCATGTCTACGGAGATCGCCTCGGTTACTCCTGCAGGAACGGAGGCACAACCGCCGTGTCCTACTTCTTCATAAACGGTCACATGGACATATACTTTGCGGGAAGGCTGCAGCTTGTTGTCTGCCAAATATTTGGCGAAGCCCAGGAGAATGCCCACAGACAGCTTGTCATCCAGGAAGCGGCTCTTGATATAGCCGGATGCAGTCACCTTGCTCCGAGGATCGAAGCACACAAAGTCGCCTACGTCGATGCCGAGGTTCTTAACATCCTCGGCACTTTCTGCGATCTCATCCAGGACCACTTCCATAACGTCGAACTTGCGGGCAGTGGAGTTGTAGTCACTGTTTACGTGGATCGAGGCATTGCAGAGCTGGAGTGTACCCTCATAGATGCCGTCGAACTTGGTAACAACACGGCAGTTCTCTGCCTCGGTATTGTTGGCATTTAAGCCACCCACATTGACGATCCGCAGGCGACCGTTGCCCTTGATCTCTGCTACCATGCCGCCCAGTGTGTCTGCATGGGCCTCTAAGAGGAGTGCATCCTCTGCGTCGATACCGCCTAAGTCAATAAGGATGCCACCTTTGGTGGTACGCTTGGCATCAAAGCCCAGGGCAGAAAACTCTCTCAGCACATATGCCTCAGCCTCGGCGGTATAGCCCGTGGGACTGTCGATAGCAAGTAGCTCCATAGTTTTCTCTACAGCAAAATTTACATAGGATTCCATATTGTATTCTCCTTTCGGAATGTAGAATTAAGAATATAACACCTCTATTATACAAATTTCAAAGGAAAATGCAATACTTCTTTTTTCGTCCTATTCCGATTTATCGCTCTGTTTGGAATTCGCATACGCCCCTTGCCTCTCCCCTTGGGAGAGGTGTCGCGAAGCGACGGAGAGGGTAAATTGCACCATCGTCACCCGTACAAATTTCGTTACAACGAATGCAACGCCAAGCGTGTTCGTAGGGAACGACCCTGTGTCGTTCCGTG
>JAZRGR010000004.1:0-4435 GCA_045644345.1 Faecousia sp.
TCAGACCGGCCTTGGACAGGGTGCCGTCCTCATAGTGGTAAATACCGCCGTTCTCTTCCACAAAGCCGTCCTTCTCATCGGTATCGGGAACACCTGCAGGGGGATTGGTCATACGGCCCTTGGAATCGAAGTTGTAGTTACCTTCGTCCATCATACCGTTGGTATAGGTGATCCAGTAGACCCGGTCTGTTACAACCTGGCCGGTGGTGGTACGAACATAGTAGTAATAACCGTCCACATAGATCAGGCCGGCATAGCTCAGCTTGCCATCCACATAGTGGTAAATGCCGTCATTCTCCTCGTAGAAGCCGTTTTTCACGATCACTTCGGGAGCACCAACCATCTTGCCTTCCTCATCGAAGACATAATTGCCTTCCTCCATGAAGTCGTTGGTGTAGGTGATCCAGTAGGTCCGGTTTGCCACAACCTCACCGGTGGTGGTACGAACATAGTAGAAGTCGCCATCCACGTAAATCAGACCTGCCTTGGACAACTGGCCATCCTTATAGTGGTAGATGCCGCCGTTCTCCTTGAAGAAGCCATTCTTCAGAGTTTCCTCATACACAGCAGTGTACACAACGTCTGCCTTAGCAGCCACGATCTCGGGAGTCCAGCCGCTGAACGCAAAGGTGCTGGTTGCAGAGTCAGCCTTCTTGGGTTCCTCGCCATTGTAGACAGGCGTGGTACCGTATTCCAAAACGGTACTCTGGAGGATCACACCGTTTTCATCCTTGAAGGTCACAAGGAAGGTCTGGATCTTACCGCAAATGCACTTACCATCCTCGTAAATGTGGCCAGTGGGATTGGTATAATCTGCTACGTAGCTGTCTCCACAGTTAGCGCAGGTGTAAGTGGTGTAACCCTTCTCCTCACAGGAAGGTTTGGTCACAACTGCCTTGTAGGCATGGCCCAGAGCGGTGTCCTTGTCAACAATAGTGTCGGTCTTGCCGCAGCCATTGTCACACTTGGCGGTCTTGGTGCCGTCCTCGGTGCAGGTGGCGTCGTTGTTGCGCTTATACTCTGTGTAGCTGTGACCCAGAGCTGCCACTTCATCACCCTTGTAGCTGTCGCCGCAGTTTTCACAGGTGTAGGTGGTGTAACCCTTCTCCTCACAGGTAGGTTTGGTCACAACTGCCTTGTAGGCATGACCCAGAGCGGTGTCCTTATCAACAACTGTGTCGGTCTTGCCGCAGCCGTTGTCGCACTTGGCGGTCTTGGTGCCGTCTTCAGTGCAGGTGGCATCGTTGTTGCTCTTATACTCTGTGTAGCTGTGACCCAGAGCTGCCACTTCATCGCCCTTGTAGCTGTCACCGCAGTTTTCACAGGTGTAGGTCGTGTAACCCTTCTCTTCACAAGTAGGATCGGTTGCAGTGGACTTATAGCTGTGACTCAGTGCATTCACCGTAACTGTCTGGCGGCTCAGTTCTTTATCGCAGACAGTGCAGTACACCACAGTATCATAGCTGCCGGCTGCACCGCAGGTCGCTGCCACCTCATTCTCCACCACAGCCTGACCGGGAGTATGGGTGGTCAGCTTATCGATGGATTTTTTCGCTCTGACGAGCTCCGTACCACAGACAGCACAGTAAACAACTTCCTCGTAACTGCCGGCTTCTTTACAGGTAGCGGCAACCTCATTTTCCTTCACAGCCTCTGCAGCAGTATGGCTGAGCTTTGCCGCCGCGGTGATCACAATGTCACCGTTCACGGACATAGTGGGAATGATCAGCAGGCCGTTTTCACAGGTAAAGCCAACTGCCACGCCGTTAACAGTCACAGTAATGTCAGCAGCAGTCAGCGCATAGCACTGATCCACAGTCAGCTTGGCAGTGTAGGCACTACCAAACTGTGCGCCAGCGCTGCCGTTGGAAGTTACATTGGTACCGTTAAAAGTCACAGTGTACTGCTCCGGCGTCCAGACAGCATACAGCTTCAAATCACCGGTGACGGTAACGGATGCACCATCCGCATAGACCACGCTGCCGCCGGCAGTGGTGGCCCAGCCTTTAAACGTATGTCCAGCCTTGGTAAAGCCATTGGCTGCCAGAGTCACTTTATTATTGCCAGAGAGAATCTGATCCACAGTGACAGTCACAGCACTCATCGTGCCGGAAGCGCCGCTGCCATCGAAAGTAACCACAGCATCAGTTGCCTTCTGCCAGGTACCATTCTTAACAATGTAAGTATCGCCTGCGACAGCATCCTCGGTGGAAGTGTAGCTGCCGTCCTTATTCAGCAACTGAATACTTGTAATGGGGATGAGTGCGGGGAGAATATTGATGTCCTGCTGGATAGCCTGATAGGTAAAGCTAAAACCCATATATTCCCTGATTTCGGTATGCATTGGGTCCAAGCCAGCTATTAATTGGACAACGCCGGTACCTTTGCTGGAATACACATTGGCACCACCCAGTGTCGTATAGACATAACCGTCAGCGGAAATCTTGCCGTTCAGATTAATCTTCACATCAGTCAAATCCGCTTCGGTACGGTTGTAGGTTCTGGTCGGCGAATAGGGCAACGGAATAAACTTTCTACCTTGGTTGACAAAAGTACCGCCAGTGGAAGGAACAGGATTGCCGTCTGCGTCAACGCCGATATAGCTGTCCCACTCGTCGGCATCATATGCATAAACACTCCAGCCTTGTGCAACATTCAGTTCCGCACCGTTGGCAACGTTCACCTCAGAACCGGGAAGCAGAGCCATATTCTGGTTGATCACAGTTTTTCCGGAATTGATGGAAATGCTGATATTGCTGTTAATCGGCAAAGTATAATCAGAAGAATTGACAGCCGTACCTGCCAGTTCCAGAGACAGGCTGTTGATCTGGGCATCACCATGGACACAGATCTCCAGGCGGTCCTGAGAAGGGATATACTGCTTGGTAATATAACCACCATCCTCTGCCACAAACATAGCGCCCGCGCCCATGAACTTGACACCGGAGGACAAAGCCATACTACTCATGAACAGAGAGGTGTAGACATACTCGTCAGCGCCGGATTCCAGCACCAGCTTGGTCTCCACATTCTGCACATAGTACTGAGACAGAGGGAACACACCCATCTCACCGCCCAGACCCTCAGGGTCAGCCAGAATAAGTGTTGCAGAACCACCGCGGAAGTCAGTGAACTGCATGTTCTCATATACCTCTGCGCCACTCTTTGCTCTTACGACACCGTCGCCAATGATGTAACCCCAGACATAAGCCGCGCCGCCATTATTGATGACGATTTCAGAGCCCTCGTCCATCCGGACAAAGCCCACAGGACCGGTGGGGCAACCCACATAAGAACACACGCCGTTGGCGCTGTTGCCAGCAGTATGCTTACCGCTGACACTGATAGCACCGTTGACAGTGATAGACGCGCCGGACGCCAGATTCAGCGTCTTATAAGCATAGGGTTTCTCCCAGGGCGTTGCGCCAGTAACAGCGCCACTCTCATTCTTTACAACACCGGTATTGGCAGGTGTAGTAGTATAACAGGTATATGCATCATCAAAGGGAATCAGCAAAGTAACACCGGCGGGAATGGTGTAGTCCCCGGAAATCGTGCCGCTGCTGATCAGTACGATCATGTCCTTGCCGTTGGCAACCGCATAAGAGGCTGCCTCGCCCAGATCGGTAAAGTTAGCACCACCAACCTGGAATACCGCTGTAGTATCAGGCTTAAACTCAGGAACAATAGTCTGATCCGCGTCAGACTGATAAACCGTTTCCGCAGTGTAAGACACATACTTACCCGTGGTAACATTATACCAGCCGAAGAACATGTAGCCATCATCAGCAGTAGCCTTCAGCGTATAGCTCTTGGTGGAATTCTGGACGATCTGGGTATCGGCAGAGATAGTAGTCTCCACACCGTCTGCATTGGTAACGGTGTAGCTGCCGTTTTCTGCTGCCCGGAAAGTTGTGGTCGCATCCCGTTCAACCACCACAGCTAAATTAGTAATAGTAATAGAAGCATTATTCTGAGAGCTTGGGCGCTGGCTAACTGACAACTCAATATTCAGAGCGCCATTTGCGTCCATATTTACCGTATAAGTACCGCTTCCGGTAAACTTCTCGCCACCAATTTTGACAGTACCGGAAGTGGTGCTGATGGCATAGTCAAAACTCAGTTTTGCTTCATTCTCTCTATTGTTTGTAATAGTCAGTGTGGAGGCTTCCGCCTTGTAGTAAGCGGCCTTTGCACCCTTTACGCTGCCTTTGATCTGGGTGCCACCGGCACTCCAGTCCACAGTACCGCCTTTACTGGCCTCCGTATAGGACAAGCCAATTGCGGAATCAGACAAGCCGGTCAGCTCAGCCGCATGGGCATGAAGAGCGATGCCGGGAAGCAGTGCCACGATCATGCACAGCGCCAGAATACCCGACAACAGCCGCTTGAAGCTATGACTTTTCATGTTCTTCGTTCCTTTCACATTTCGTAC
>JAZRGR010000005.1:0-3248 GCA_045644345.1 Faecousia sp.
GGCTGCACAGGCAGAGAAAACCCGCCCCTTGGTTATGAAACCGAAGATCCAGGGAATTGATACCCATGTCTTGACGGAAAAAGACTGTCACCGCATTGACAGCAGAGACAACATCCACGGCAAGATTATTGTTATCAAGCCGACCTCTCTGCGGCGTGAATACCAAATGTGTACCAACCAAATCATGCTCTGTACTGGTGGCTTCGGTGCATCCCCCAACAGTAGAGGCAATGCCTGTTACTGTGTTGATCTGTACACCGGCGAGAAGTGCCGCCAGGAGCGCCCCGATGTGCTGGGCACATTAGAACGCAGTCAACTTCCCCAATGGGCAGAACTCACCTTAATCCAGCATGAACAGAAAATGCGGAAAGAAAGGGGTGACGCACGATGAAATACACGGTAAAAGTAAAAGAAATCAATTATGGAACTATCGAAGTCGAGGCAACTTCACCCGAAGATGCCCTTGAGAAAGCCGAAGCGCACTATTCTATGGGTAATACCATTTGGGATTGTGGTGAATACGAGCTGACTGATGCGAAGAGGGTTCCGAATCGAGATCGCGATTCAAGATAAGGAGGATAATATGGGAACCGCATTGAATGCAAATACTGCAAGATTTGATACTGTTACTATCTTTGATATTCCCATGCTTTTCACACATGGATATGTGGAACCGGAAACTCTCCCCAAAGGAGTTTACCAATATGCGGTCAGGCATCACAGCGAAGATACAGAGAAACCGATCCAAATCACGGACTGGGCTGTAGTAAATCGGTATGGATCGTTACTTTCTTCAATCCCTATTCCCATGGAAAAGGTCCCTGGAAGCTATGTCAAGAAACGCGATGTGGATGCCGATAAGGACTGGCAGTGGCATGGATATTCGGTGAAACTGCGTGAATATCTTGAACAGTATCCTGTTCCCAAGCCACCTAAAAGGCAAAACCACGAAAGATGAGGTGAGGACTAATGAGCGCAGAAAACCATGTAATTTGGTCAAATTATGACCTCGATTTGGATGACTGGCGCGATGATTTACAGGCAGAATACCCCGAGAAGTCTGAAGATGAGTTGTATGCACTCATGACAGAAATCAACGATGGGTATTTGGACGATGCGCGTGTCAACCTGGATCTTCAACAGCCTTGTGAAATCATCCTTATTGCAGACATTGGTCGTTGGAACGGCAGATTTCCGGGATACCAGGAAATCAAAAGCGGCAACATTAAGGATTGCCTTCATACCAGTATGGATTATGCGACTTTCTATGTAGATAAGCTTGGCGATCTGCGCTGCGATGCCGTTCATCATGACGGAACCAATCATTATCTGTACAGAGTGTTCAAACGAGGTGTAACCGAAAGTCAGATTGACCGGCTGAAGGGTAAAATCCTGGACGGAACCGCAACCCGAAGGGATATTACACGGGTAACAAACCGTTTGGGTGATGCCATCGGCAAGGTCTATGGCTGGTCATTTCCAAGAGAAGTAAAAGAACACGAAAGATAAGGAGAAATCGCTTATGGATAAACGAACCGCAATTTGCGAATATCTCAAAAAACACCATACCGGAAAAAGCAAAGCCGTCTACAGCCGAGAGCTGCAGCGGCTTTTTTGCATTGATGGGCGAAATCTTCGACGCAAGATCAGCAGTCTGCGCAAAGACGGTTTTCCCATCTGCAGCGATGAAACCGGTTATTACTATGCGGGTAATCAGAAAGAGATCAATGCTACCATATGCCGCATGAACGAACTGGTCACAACCATTTCTAATGCCCGGACTGGTCTGCTATTTGCCTCTGTGCTTCCGGATCGTGGTGTAACTGTAGAAGTAAAGATCAAACTGGATTAGGAGGTGCGAAATGCCCAGTAAATTGCAAATCATAAAAGAAATGGCGGCGCGGGAGGCGCTGAGCATAACCTCCAATACCGAAAGGTTTATGGCCTTCCTGCATACCGCCGCAAATAACTACAAGTACGACTTCCAAGAACAGCTGCTGATTCATGCACAGAAACCGGATGCAACCGCCTGTGCAGAGATCGACACTTGGAACAAGCTTGGCAGATGGGTCAATAAAGGCACAAGAGGTATTGCCCTTTTGATTGACCGAGATGTGCCCTACAAGCTGCGTTATGTGTTCGATTTGTCTGATACCAATAGCAGAGCTGGTCGGGAAGTAAGCCTCTGGCAGCTGCAGGATCGATATTTGGAAGATGTAAAAGAAGCGCTGAGTAACAGCTTCGGTGAAGCAACAGATACCGGTGACTTCCGGAGTTTCCTCATGCAGATTGCGGAGTATGCCGTCAATGATAATCTGGACGATTATGTTGCCACCTTAACTGCGGTAAAGGGCAACAGCCTTTTGGAAGAACTGGACGAACTGAACACAAAGCAGTGGCTTCGTCAAACTCTGATAAGCAGTGTTGGCTACATGCTGATGACCCGCTGCGGACTGGACGCAAATGAACTCTATACTTTCGAGGACTTTGCACATGTACTGGACTTTAACACCCACGAAACCATCGGTGTCCTTGGCGTTGCAACCAGCGATATTTCTGAAATGGTTCTTCGGGAAATTGAAGTGACAGTCCGTGCCATTCAGCGAGAGGAAAAATCCAATTCTCGCACATTTGCCAACAAGGAAGAAAACCGCTATCATGAGGACAGAAAAAAACAAACCGAAAGGAGAACCGATTATGAATCTGACCTATACAATGCAGGGCGACTATCTGCTCCCGAATCTGGAAGTACCGGAGGCACCGAAGGTGGGCAAGTATGGGATGCTGCGGCGCAGCTTCCTGCAGAGCCACAAGAAAGCACTGTACACCGGGATGATGTTGGCGGACAAGCTGAACACACACCTGGAGGAAGTGGACCGGCAGGCCAACGAGATGCTGGAGAAGCTGTTGCAGAAGTTGTCCAAGGAACAGGGCGTGACGGAGGAGCTGAAAGCGAAGGATCAGATGTTGTGGGTCCAGCTGATGAACAACCTCCGGCAAACAGCCGAGGAAACCGTTCTGGCGGAAGTAGTTTACAGTTAAGTGGCCGTAATGGTAACTTCAACTGGGAAGTTGAATACTTCCACCAAGACCTGGAGAAGAATGAACTGCTTCGCACCTGTGAAAAGTTAAAAGACCACCGAGTAGAAATTGCCGCATTCTTTGAGTCCCACCCGGACAGAGAGGAACGCGGCAATTTTATTAAGGGATTCTTTGATAACACCTTCATTGAACAGATTCTCAGCAAC
>JAZRGR010000006.1:0-9160 GCA_045644345.1 Faecousia sp.
GGCACTCAGCGAATCTTTTGTCCCAACTTTTCGGTTTGAAAAACTTGAAATACACAAAGTATTCCTGCGTTTTCCAAACCTCAATTTGGAACAAAATCTCTCGCCGATTGCTCTCGGCGATTTCATCAGAGCTTCCTTAGTCTTGCGAGCTATATCATTATATGAAAGATCGACTCCGCAGTCAAGGGCAAGGACGTAAACAATCTATAAATATTATAAAAACACGGGCAACCGAATGATCGGTTGCCCGTGAGGGGTGTTAGGAAAGAGTCAATTACTTGATCTCTGCAGTTGCGCCGGCTTCCTTCAGTTCGTTTGCGAGCTTCTCTGCGTCTTCCTTGGAGATAGCTTCCTTCAGGGTCTTGGGGCAGTTGTCAGCGATTTCCTTAGCTTCCTTCAGGCCCAGGCCGGTAGCGGCACGGATGACCTTGATAACGTTCAGCTTGGAAGCGCCGCAATCCTTCAGGATAACGTCGAATTCGGTCTTCTCTTCTACGGGCTCAGCAGCAACAGCGGGGCCAGCAACAGCGGCAGCAGCAGCGGAAACACCGAAGGTGTCTTCCAGAGCGTGTACGAGCTCAGCCAGTTCCAGAACGGACAGGCCCTTTACTTCTTCAATCAGGTTAGCGATCTTTTCAGACATTTTAAAATCCTCCTAAAGTAATATATGTTTGATGTTGATTAAGCTTCTGCTTCGGCAGGAGCGGGGCCTTCCTTCTGCTGGCGGATCTGATCAAGCACAAATGCCAGGGAAGAAATGGGAGCCAGGAAAGTGCCAAGAACCTGAGCGATAAGAGCATCCTTGGAGGGAAGCTCGCCGAAGCCCTTGAGCTGGTCGATGGTCATGACCTTACCTTCTACGAGACCACCTTTGATCTTCAGAACGTTCTTGTTCTTCTTAGCAAACTCGCATACGATACGGGCAGCAGCAATGGGGTCACCGGTGGTGGTGGCGAGAGAAGTAGTACCGTTGAGAACCTCGTCGAACTCGGTGTAGCCGATCTTGTTAGCGGCGAAACGAGTCAGGGTGTTCTTAACGACGGTGTATTCTACGCCGGCCTCACGGAACTTATTGCGGAGCTCGGTATCCTGTGCGACAGTGATGCCCTTATAGTCTACGAAAACTGCGGAAGTAGCATTCTGCAGCTTCTCGGCCAGAGCATCAACGATTGCCTTCTTGTTTTCAAGTACCTTGATATTGGGCAATGTTGTCACCTCCGAAAAAAATATCCTCATGCCAAAAGACATGAGGACACAAAGAAATCTTATAAAAGAAAACTGTGTAACCTCGGCAGGACTTACGGCTCTGCGCCCCCTGCTGTCTCTGGCAACCTCAAGTATTATAGCACAAAATTCTTATTTGTCAACCCCTATTTTCACATTTTTTCAAATTATTTTTTCTTTTTTCTAAAATTCCCTCTCTCGGAGGGATAAGTTCCGAGAGAGGGACAGTTTTAAGGAAAATCAGGGAGCAAAGTAGGTCTTTGCACTGTCACTGTAGGCAAAGAGAGCCTTGCAGAGGGTCAGAAGGTTCCCGGTCTTGTTATTACCGTAGGTGTCGGCACTGTACTGCAGGGTGCAGGACATGGGGGTTTCGCCGTGATAGACCTGTACAGAAACCACACTGCGGAGTTCTGCTGCAAGGAGCCCGTCAAAGGTAAATGCATAGCATCCCTGTGCACTGGGATACGGCTCCGCTCCTGTCAGCCAAGTGTCGTAATCCACTCCGGCATAGTCTGTGTACTGCACCTTTAGCTTGAGTTCGTCCACAGGTCCGGTATAGGATCCCGTATTGAACACGAATTTCAGTGCCACCTTGGAATTCAGATCCAAGGACTTGCCTGCCCAAGTAATGGCAGGTGCCTGCAAGTCATCGAGAACTCTGTTCGTATTACCGAAGGTGGCATCCTCCATATTGCTGAGATATGCCCTATGTGCATCTGTCATAGCACTGTCTGCAAGGGAATCTGTGCGGTATCCCTTAAAGATCTGTGCCGCAGAACCGTAACGGAGCAGATCTGCACACAGGACCTTCAGCGTTCTTGCATTGGTTCCCTTGTCCATCTGGGTGTATGCATAATCCGTAATACTGTAGTCGTCTACAGGAGAATAGTAGGGTTGCCCGTTCTTCACACCGTAGAGGACAGAGCGGAGGCGATCATTCATATGAACTGCCGTAAGCCCTGTCAGCGTAAAGTAGTAGAAGTTCCCCTGTTCCACGGGATAGAGTCTGACCACCTTGGTCCCGGTCTTGACATTGCCCTCATAGGTATCGATAGCCGTCTCAATATAGACAGTGGAGAGGTCAAAGCCCTCTAAACGGGTCCTTAGCACAGCCAGATTCACGGAAATGTCACTGGCAAGGTTCAGCGTGTGATTGATCACCAGATTGGCATCCTCCACAGGCTCACGGTCCTCGGGAGCAGTGAAGAACAGGGTCTTGCTCCCGGTCACATTGCCGCTGCTATCGGTCAGGGTCACGAACCACAGGTAGTCTGTGTTGGGTGTCAGGCCCTCGGGCTTCACACTTACATCCTCACCCTCGGTCACAGACACGCCCTGTGTCAGTACGGGCTCAGCGGAGGACAGGAGCAGGGTGTTGGTAGTAAAGCTACGGGTCAGATCCCCGTTCAGAGCCACGGAAACTGCGAATTCGTCGCCGTTCTTCTGATACAGGCCCTCTGCGGCAGGGTCAAGGCCTGCACCGTAGGGGGACACAGTCTCCCCGGTCAAGGGAGAATAGGTATGGAAATAAACCAGGTCATTCTCCACATCGAAGCGGATCAGTCGCAGGAATTCCTCGCCGCCGTGCTTGATACCGCCGCCCTCGCCCTGGTAATCCTGGAGCACAGCAAAGCCGCCGTTTGCCATCTTATAGGTAGATGCGCCGTCGAAGTGGCCGTTGAGGACCAGGCGGATATTCTCATATACATCTACGAGACGGGTGCTGATCTTGCCGGGCAGGAGCCCTGCATCATTGGAATAGGTATGGGTCAGCAGGATCACGGTATAGTCCGGGTGGCTCTTCACCATCTCCTCTGCCCAATCCAGGTCTGTTGCAGACAGACGGTTCTCGTATGCCAGAGACAGGAGCATGAGCTTGGCACCCTTAAGGGTCTGCTTCAGAGCCATGGCACGGCTGGTAGTGCCTGTTACGGAGTCGGGAGCGAAGGACAGCTCCCAATCCCCTGCATTCTCTGCGAAGCGGTCTGTGGGGAAGTAGGTCTGATAATATCGGCTCTCGTTGGGTCTGCCGTCGTAGTTGATATCGTGGTTGCCCCAGCACAGGGTATAGGGGATCCCTGCCTCCTCAAAGATCTCGTAAGACTTGTCTACGGACTGCCAGTTGTAGTCATAGCGGAGGTTGGAGCGGTTTGCAATATCGCCGGTATTGAAGGTAATGACACCCTTGTTCTCTGCAAAGGCCTCTGCGATCCACCGATGCTGGTGATAGACCGTTTCCTCTGCAAACTGGCTCATATACTGGGTATCGGAGTTCCAGAACATAGTGAAGTCATACTGTCCGTCCTCCGGTGCGAAGGAGGTCATGTCAGAGGGCTCCTGTCCCATACCGCGGAAGAGCATGAGATAGAGGATGCCGTCGTCAGCATACTGTGCGCCCCCTGCAAGGATATCCATAGACAGTGTGCCGGAACCCTTGGTAGAAGCCAGCTTGACCCACTGCTTCTGCAAGAAGTCATAGCCGTAAGCATGGATCTGACGGGTGGACTCACCCTCCCAATAGAACCGCCAGCCACCGTAGGCAAGCTGATCCTCTGTCAGGGTCACTCGGTAGATCTGATAGGGGTTGGTGCCGTCAGTGACCGTGGTGGTCAGAACGTCGGACAGGTCTGCATAGGTCATGGAAGCAGGATCCACTGCGGCAGGGGTCTTGTCTGAGGTACTGCCCTGTGCCACCATAGTATTTGCAGAGGTCAGGGAAATTGCGGGATTAATGTAGAATGCAACCTCCAACACATCTCCCTCTGCCTCCTTGGTCTGTGCATTTAGGATTCCGTCTTCGGAAACAGACAGCTCGGGAGACTCCGGTGCAGTGGTGTCTGCAACAGTCAGGGTAAGCTGTGCAGTGGCGATCTCCCCCCCTGCTTTGGCAGTCAGAAGAACGGTCTGTACACCGGTTCCCACAACAGGGATCTGCAGTGTAGTCTGTCCTGCCTTTACGGTACCAAGATCCACCGTTCTGCCGTTGACCTCTGCAAAGAGGACAGCCTCTGTGCTGAGGATCACGGAAAGGGTCTGCTTCCCTGCTTCTTCCTGAACAGAACGGGTAGCGGCATCCACGGTCAGTGCCAGGGAGCCCTTGGTCTCAGCCTGTCCCACGGTGACTGCATCCCCAAGAATGGTAGCATAACGGAAGGACTCCCACTGATCGTTGGTGCGAGCACCATTGATCTGCACGTCGTAGATATTACCCTTAAAGCCGCCGGAAACCGTAGTCTCACCGGCAAGAGGAGAATAAGCACCGATGGTGGTGAGGATGTTCTTGTTCTGTAATGCGGTGCTCTCAATGAACACGGTTTCCCATGCCACACTCTTGCCGTCTACATAGGTCTCTACAGTGAAGCCGTTGTAGGTCACAGTGATCAGGTGGGGCTGACCGTCTGCCAAGAGCTGAGACACATACTCCCGCTGTCTTGCCTGATTGTCACGCCACCACACACAGCCGAATTGGGTGTGGAGCTTTCCCTCGTTGTTGATGCCCAGGAGGTAGGCATTCTTCCCGGTGGGATCTCCCAAAATGTGCTTGGAGACGATGCCTGCACCGGTCTTTACATCCTCGGCAGACATAGATACCAGAGCACTGACGCTGATCTGATTGAAATCATCGCCTACACTATTGTAGGTCACAGAGCTGTTGCCGTCAAAGGCGGCACCCTTGTTGCCTGCCAGATCGGAGGTGTGCAACTGTCCCTTGACCGCACCCTGCTGTGTACCGGTGGAATCCGTGGCAGAGTCTAATTGTGCAAAGTGCTCTACCAGAGCATAGCTGTCGGACCAAACAGCCTGTCCGTCCTCACAGCCCTTCCGACCGCCGAAGTAGACCCACAGTCCTGCGGCGGACTCAGCAGGAATATACGGTACCTTGACCCAAATCAAGCTGATGCCCGCCGGGTCATAGGATTCAATCTCGAAGGGCAGAGCCTCTCCCTCTGTGGTATAGAAGGCCATGGTACGGGAAGGAGCTTTCTCCAACTTTACCAATACAGGAACCTGAGTAAAGGCGTTATCTGTATCGTTATGGATCAGGATACTGCGGCGCTGTACCGCAGTCTCGTCCAGCCATGCACCACCGTCAGTGAGCAGTGCGCCTGCTTCTGCGCGAATCAGATCGGTCGCATTGGCGACCTGTGCCTTCTGTGCAGAGGACAGAGCGTTATAGGCAGTGCGGGCGGCAGTGAAGCTGTCCTGTGCAATGAGAGTCTCCACCTGAGAGATCTGTCTGTCGATGCCAAAGCCCTCTACCAAGGTTGCACCCAAGGCACCGTGGAGCTCATAGGTGTCCACTCTCAGGCGGTCAGCCTCTACGGTAACGGAGGCGAAGGTCTGCGCAGTACGGGAGCCTGCAGAGCGAGCAAACTGCAGGATATATGCATCCAGGTCGCTCACATCCATCTGAGCCCCCTGCTCTACGCCTGCGGTGCCGGACATCATGTAGACCGTACCCGTAGCATCTACGGTGTAGTCGAAGCGTTTGCCGTTGAGGGTCTCGGTGTAGACAGGTCTGCCCGTAAGCTTCCCGTCCTTGAGATCATAGGTATGTCCCACAATGTGATCATGTCCCTGGATCACCAGGTCGATACCTAAGTCATCCAGTTCTCCGATGAACAGGTCACGCAGAGCCTTGATCTCAGTATCCTCAGCATGAGAGCCGGAGGTATAGGGTCCCTTGTGCATGGACAGGATCACCCATTCCCGATCGGTTTGGGCAACATCGGTCTTGAGCCATGCGAGCTGAGTATCTGTCAGATTCGTAGAGTCCAGGACAATGATATGAGCATTGCCGTAGTCGAAGCTGTAGTAGCTGTTCTTCAGATTAAAATAGTCTGCAAAAGCAGTGTCCTCCTCACCCTTGGTGGGGACCAGAGGCAGCTTATACAGAGAGTCGGAGGCACAGAAGAGGAATTCCTTCCACCCCTCTGCTCCACGGCTACCGGTCACAAAGTCGCCGGTGTGGAGGAGGAAGGACGCATGGGGAACCATGTTCCGTGCCGCAGTGAGGGTATCCCCTGCAGTATTGGCTTCAAAGATGTCCTTGGCCTCTGTGTCACCCAGGGTCAGGAAGGTAAAGGTGCGGTCATCAGAGCCGGTAGTGAAGCTTCCCACCCGGGATGTCTGACCGTCTCCCTCTACCCGATAATAATAGGTGGTGTTGGGTGTCAGACCGGTGACCTCGCGGATATAACGGGCTCCACGGGCAGTTGCGGTATAGGTTCTGCCGTTGCTGAAGTCCTCTGCGGTAGCCAAGCGGAGACGCATGGTCTTTCCGCTGACATAGTACCAGCTAAAGGCTACGGAAGTACCGTTATCCCCGGAGACCACTGCGGTGAGACGGTTAATAGGAGAATCGGTGTAGGCTCCATAGGCGAGAATGGGGTACTGATGGGGATAGGCAGTTCCCCCATTCATAGTCCATTCCACATCAAAGTCCCAGCCAATGGTCTCGTAGGTATCGGGGTTCAGGAGAGCCTGTGCAGAAACGGAAGCTCCCTGCTGCTTGTCCATAGCAGTGGCAGTCTGTCCGTCAACGGTGAAGCCTTCGTATGCCAGGTTCTCCGTAAAGCTACCGTTATTGTAGGCATTATAGCCGTAGATCCGTCCCACATGCTTGGTAGTGGGAGTTCCCTCAATGGTAATGGAACCGCCGTAGACCACATTCTTGGCGAAGGTAACACCGTTGATGTAGCCACAGATACCGCCTGCATTGACCACGGTAGACTGAATGGTGTCATTGGACTTTACGGTAATGTCTGCACTGACTAGGCAATTTTCGATGGTGCTGGTGGCACTGTAAGCCGCGATGCCGCCGGTCTGAGGGCCGTAAGCACCGGCACGGGGGCCGCAGATCAGCTCACCTACGAAGACGCACTTGCTGATGGTGGCGTTAATATTATTGGTACGGGCATTCATGACGGCGATACCTGCCGCCTTAGGCAGATTGGGTGCCTCAACGATGCCGTCCAGTACCATACAACGGGAGATCACACTGCCGTGGGCGTTGTCACCGACAATGACAGCCGCACCGGAGTAACCACCGGTGGACAGAGCTTGGGTGGTAATACGGGGGGATTGGAATACCAGGTTCTGCACCGTACCGTTGTTGATGCGGATAAAGGCAACACGGTAGTTGGCATCCTGCGTCCCGGTAGTGGGATCGTTGATGGTGAAGTTGGAAATCTTATGCCCCTGTCCGTCAAGGACACCGCTGAAGGTATTGATGGGTGTGAAGTTGATGCCGGACATATCGATATCCGCTACCAGGGCAAGGTGTGCACCTACTACACGGGTGTCCATGTCGTTCAGTGCCTTGGCCACATCCACCAGGTCCTGTGCCGTTGCGATCCGGTAGGGATCCTCTGCAGTGCCGGTTCCCTCCAGAGTCAAGGCATTCCGCTCCTCGGGGGTACGGATCACAGGGATGCCGTTGTCCATTTTCCACACAGCGTACATATCCCATCCCAGAGCCTCGAAGGTTCCCTGCTTGGTCAGAGTCTGTGCATCCGTTGTCTTGCCCATAATGGTAAATGTACCGCTGTTGGGTGCATTGGTCACATCGATGAGATTGCCCTTGGTCTGATCAATGGCACCGTAGTAGCTGTTGGTAGAGGGGCAAATACCGCCGTTGCGGACATTGGTGAAGGTCTGCTGTGCAGTGGGCGCCAGCCGCTCGATCTTGCCGGATGCCACCACATTGCCGTCTATGACACCACCTGCACCGTAGCCGCAGATGTAGCCTGCGTGGTAGGGGCTGGCAGTCTCACTTGCGGCCTGCAGACTTACATTGGAGACGAAGCAGTTGCGGATCACGGAAGAGCCGTGATAGCCTGCAATGGCACCCTGCATAAGGCCGTAGGCATTGCCGCCGGCACGGGGGCCGCCGATCAGAACCGTATCCATGACCGCACAGTTCTCGATGGTGGCAATGACCGTACCTGTGGTGTTGGCAGAACGGGAGTTCATGGAGGCAATGGCGGCGGTCTTGGGCACCTTGGGCGCATCTACCTTGGAATTCTTAACGGTCACATTGGCGATGACAGCACCCTGGCAGTTCTCTGCCGCCACAACAGCGGCACCGGAATTGCCGTTGCCCTGGGCATTGGCTACAGAGGTGATCGCCGCACCGTCAAAGGTCAGGTCACGAACCGTGCCGGAATTCTTGTGAATGAAGCCGATGCCATAACCGTTAGAGGGAACGGTCCCGGTATTATCCGTTACAGTCAGATTCTTGATGGTATGTCCCATACCATTAAGCACACCGGTAAAGGTCTTGATCATGGGGAAGGAGCCTGCCTTAGACAGGTCGATGTCTGCGGTGAGACTGTAGAACTTGCCCACATAGGCGGAGGTTCCTGCATTCATCTGCTGAGCCGCATAAACCAGCTCCTCTGCAGTGCTCAGCCTGTAGGGATCCGTCTCCGTGCCACTGCCCTTTAAGGAGGTTACAGCCGCAAAGCTCTGCACAGGAAGCAATGTCAAAAGCAGTGCCAGAGTAAGGAAAAATGCGAAAATGCGTTTTTTCATAGTGGTAGTCTGCCTTTCTTAAGATTTTCAGAATTTTTCAAGAATGTTTCGAAATTTTGCGAAATAACAACAGTTATGCGGAAATCACCTCCAAAAAATTCGATTTTTCCGGAACAATTCTATTGTACCCAATAGAGCGGACAAATGTCAAGGATAATTTCCAATTATTTGGAAATTCCGATTTATGGAGCTATTTATCGTATAACACCGTAGGGGCGACCTGTGGTCGCCCGGTCATTGTTGTTAAACGACAATGACGAAATGACGGGATTATCACGAGTTTTCCGACAAAATCGAAACATTTTGCGGGCGACCACAGGTCGCCCCTACGAACAAATTCGGAAATCGAACTGCTCGATAAATCGGAAGTTTTCGTATTCTTCGGCCTATTTGACAGTAT
>JAZRGR010000007.1:0-21867 GCA_045644345.1 Faecousia sp.
CTGCGATTGCGTAGGTAATTATTTTGTTTACCTCCTTTCTTAAATGCTTTTATCGGACATGATCCACATGATGATCGCCCATGCAGTTCTCATGTCGATTTTTTCCTCTTTGAGAATCCGATAGCATTCAAGCGTGTCGGCAAAAATAACCTGAATGTCTTCGGATGCCTCTTGATTGGCGTTGGCGGGGATGCCGGAGCAGTAGCCTGCAACGATTGCACATGTCTCATCAGTCATGCCGGGAGAGGAGAAGTAAGGCTTGTCGAAACAAAAGAGTTGGTTTTCATCAGGAGTGAAGGTCAAGCCAGTCTCCTCGAGCATCTCTCTGATTGCCGCCTCATAGATGTCCTCGCCGCTATCCACGAGGCCAGCGGGCAGCTCGTAGATGTAGTCACCGACGGGATATCTGAACTGACGGATGAGGACGAGCTTGCCCTTATAGGTGGAGAACATAGCCACGGCATCAGCATCAACCTTGCCGGAGATTGCCTTGAGGTCTCCAATCTTCTTGGCACGGCTTGCCACCATATAGGGCAGTTCAGTTCCATCACGCTGAGTTGCCTGCAGCTTGAACAGATTCAGGTAATTGTTGCTGGTTTCTTGGTTTGCGCCAGTAATTTTCGGCATTGTTATTTGCCTCCTTTCTGTCACATATGGGCGACCATGTTTTCGATGATTCTTTCGCCACGCCTGACTTCCAGATTGTACACGCAGCGGGATTGTACTGCATTAATGATTGCAGCAAAGAAATTCATTCTGCAGGTTCCTCCTTTCAATACAGCGATACAGACACAGGGATCAGGCTGGGATATTTGTATTTAAAGATTTCCATAGCCTCTTCCTTGGAACTGGCACGTACTTTCTTGTAGGGAAGCTCCATGGGATTCTTGCCATTTACAAGATAGTAGACTTTGTAGCGGATGTTCATGCTTATTCCTCCTTTTATCAGTGTGAGCGCAATGCTCCATGATGCCTGCGACCGAAGTCGCAAGCATGAGCAGCATTACTCTTCTTTCTTTTCGGTGACCATAATGGGGTGTCCATACATGGTATTGGTCTTGGGATCCCAGATGAGGCCATTGCCGCCGGGCTGATCATGGTTCAGGTGAATGTTGCTGCAGACCCGGATGATAGCCTTGCAGTTCTTGAAGATGAACGCCCAGCCAGCATAGGCGAGCCAGCAAGCCCATACCATAGCCGGGACGCCGAAGACGATAGCGATGATTGCTTTCAGCATTTTGTCTTGCCTCCTCAGATAACGATGACCAGAGTATCGTTGTTTGCACGGATATCGATGGGTTCACATTCGAGGTACTTGCCGACCTTGCGGTTCCACATCTTTTCAGGTTCGTCGGACTTTTTGCCCTCGAAGATGGTCATGCATCCTGCGAAGATGCGGATTTTCTGATTGTCGTTTACGTGGCTGAGTACGTCTTTCAGCATTTTATTTATCTCCTTGATAATTATTTTTGTTCTTGCGGTTATTCTTCTCTTTCCCCGCAAGAGCAGAATCCGTTTTCATCCATGTAGCATCCGTGCTCCAAGCAGTAAACCACGCCGTCAGCGCATCCGGAGTAATCGGTGTGCTTGCAGTTCTTGCACCGCACCACTTCCACGGCTTTCACGGTGGGTGTACATTCAAGCACATTTTTGATAGCATGGAGCAAAACGGGGTCTGAATAGATTCTTTGTGCGTTTTCCCATGCCTTTTTGGCGTCAATCAGTCTCACTGTTAACCCTCCTGTTCCATTCTTTTTCAGCATCTTCTGTGGAAAGACCGATCATCATACCACCGCATTGGCACAGCACCACCTTGATGTCTTTTTGTCGACCGCTAGGGGTGATAATCGTTATTTTGTCGTGTGCAGCTTTCCCACCACAAAACGGACAGTACATCAATTCGTTTGCCATTGTCATTCCTCCTTTGGCGGTTTGGGCAATGGCATCCAGTGGGTTGCACTTCTGCCTCCCCGTGCGTTGGGGACACTGCAATACACAGACCCATCAATTGCCTTTCGCCAACTGGCCATTTCGCCAATGAACATTCCTCCCCTCGCACCGATGCACAGGGCCAACACACCTTCCGGTGCTTTCTGCTCAGTGACGGGAATCCACTGTTGAATGGTAACGCCGTTGGCGAGCAGATGGTCTGCGATGCTCGCACAGGGGAGGACGAGATTGTGGTCAACCGCAAATCTTGCAATCAGACCAATGAGTTTTTCTCTTTCTTTATTTTCTTCCATAATCATACCTCCTTAGTCAGAAGTCAGACAGATGCTGAAGCCCATTGCGCTTCCTGCGATACGCAGCTTTCGAGCATAGCCGGCCCGGTTGGGATTCTCCAGATAGATCCAGTAGTCGCAGGATGCGCCATTGATATCGGTTCCATTATCCTCGTAACCGAGTTCCATGAGCAATTCCTTCAACTGTTTGGGGGTAATACCCTTACCATCCAGATCGAGGTACGCCTTGTTCACATCATCGAAGTTGGCTTCTTCGAGCTTGTTGAGATACTCCTCAATCACAGGTTTGAACTGGAAATACAGGAGAGGGGTAAGATAATGCCAGGAGTTGATGTTGATACCCTCTTTTCTTGCGATAGCACTGATGAGGGTGTCGATAGTCTTATTCAGAGTATTGATATCAACGGGAGCGTCATATCTGTGATGACACCACGCATCTTCCCTGTCTTTGAAAGGGCAATCCTTGCCGCATTTGATAGCGGTCGATCCCATCAATCCGCAGAGATTGAGGAATAGATTGTATTTAGAACCCCTATCGCAATGGAAGAGACTATTTCGGTAGTGCTCCATTACTTCGGATATGTTGGGCATTTTATCACTCCATTCTTGCCCCGCAGTTGTGGCAGCAGTCTGTTAAAATTTCCTCATCATTATGAACGAGTGCCTTATTGGCGCAAGCCGTGCAGTAGTGTCTGTATGTAGTATACCTGACTCTGGGGTAATCAGGCATTTCATCGCCGTAAGCCCATCGTCCGGTTTTCACGATGATATCATTCTCGACCAGAAGTTCGACAAGTTCTTCAATTTCATCATCACCATAAGGGGTAAAATCATCGAACGTCATCGTACCGTCGATAAATGCTCGTTTCTCTCTGTTGAGGCGATAGGTGTAGCTTCCATCCTTACTGTTGATACCGAAGTGATCACGTAGGATATTTTCTAATCTGTCAGCGGGATTCATCATTCACTCTCCTTCCAGTATTTAACGACATGGCCTCTGCCTCTGTTTTCCGGGCTAAAAGTCCATGTTTTTTCTTCATGGTTGAACGCAATGTAATCTTTTACCGAGCCATCAATGCTTTTGGACTCCAGAATGGCCCAGTACTTTCCAGAACGGTTGGGCAGTTGCTCTGCGGCTGGATGCCATTTCCGTCCATCCTTGCTATTCGGATACAGCCATGGGAATCGCTCTTCAGGAGGCCTGGAAAGGTTAAGTCTGACATACTTTTTCATTTTTGCTCCGCAACGAGGGCAAAAACGCAGGTTATTAGGCTCGTCAGTATAATAATCGTGGCAGTTGCTGCATCTTCGGTCGTTATGCCCACAGCCGGAGTATTCTTCCCACTCACCTCGTTTCAAAGGCACAAGTGTCACGCCTTTATCGATAAGGCGAACTGCCCTCTCAATTTTTGCAGCGATTTTGTTTGAGCGGGTATATTCAAGCATCTTCATACTTCTTTATAACACCTCCTTTACAGTGTAATGATAAACCAGATAGCGGTTACAATGCCGATGATATATATGGCGATGAGAATACCGTCAACGATTTTGTTAGCCATCTTACCACATCTCAATTTCATCAAGGGGATCGTACAGCTCCTCACGGATGTAGTCCTCCTGACAACTGGGGCAGAAATAACCATTCGGGGAATTGTAATTTCTTTTCAGGAAATTCTGCTCCCGTCTGCAGCCACAGCGACCGCATTTGCGGAAGTACTTTCTTTTCTTCTTAGGCTTGGTCTGAGTCTGAGTTGCCATCTTTTCCTCCATTTCTTTGTTGGCAATTGGGTTTTACTGCTGATCCTCCTCTGGGGGTTCAGGCATGGGCATCCAGTGGGTAATGTTATGAGCACCGAGCTTCATCCAATACCATCCACGACCTTCGGAATATCCTCTCTGCCTGAACTGTGAAACAGGTTTTCCGTTCTTATGTGGCTTGTATGCCACCAAACAGCCAATGACTTTCTTTCCCTCGTTTTCTGGCAAATCCTCTGGCAACAGCTTGGTAACAGGAATCCACTGCTGAGCATGTTTACACTGCACCACTTTGACAAACTGGGAGCGATCCTTGAAGTGAGGACAGTTCTTCATGTCGGAACGGTCGCACATATCAAAGTGCAGGCACTTATTACATGCCATTATTTCCCCTCCTTCTTACCGTCTCTGTGATAGTAATAGTAGGTGGTATCTTTAACACCCTCGGCATGATATTCTTCGCCGTTTGCGTCTTTGATCCACGTATGGACGCTAACTTTGATTACGTTGGGATCTTTGGAGAGGCGCTTAGCTTCTTCCAGAGCAGTTTCGGGAGAGAAGTGGGTGTTGCAGAAGTTGAGTGCAATCAACTCCCCGTCAACAGGAATAGCAGAACACACATCGACCAGATAGAACTTCAGTTCCTTGGTGGGTTTGGTCACTTTGCGTTACCTCCTTTCCATTTGCCTTGTGGTGAATGCCTCATGATGTTCATCGATCAGATACGGGAATGGCTGTCCCCAAAGATATAGAAATTTATTGCCGTCAACTACGCTTGCGCATTCAACGACGTACCAATTGCCGTTCAAGGGATCGCCTTTTGGCTGTACCCACACAGCCTTGTCCTGCATTTTGATCAGTTCTTCGATGGTTAAGGGACTGTTTCTTTTTTTATCACAGACAAGTCTCTCCCCATCCATGGGACAGAAACTGATATGAGCCTTGGGAGCAAACTCATAGTGCGTCTTTATATAGCAATCGCCGCAAACGTGGGCGCCATGGTTTTCGCAACACTCGCAGATGTGAGGACATTCATTGCATTTAGAGAATTTCATTTGTGTCCTCCTTTCCATTACTCGCATTATCACGGTGCTCTTCACGAACCACCAAAGGGCAAATGCGGTCGCTGCACGTTCTGGTATTACACCAGCATGTGGGCTTCATGTCGGTGCCATATCCGCATCCAATGCCAATGCCGGGGAAAGGAATTTTATATTCGCAATCCATTTGCTTACACCTCCCTTAGATCAGCACACCGTTGAGGTGGTCGATCTCGTGCTGGAGGATTTGTGCGATGGGGCCGCTGAACTGTCTGGTGCGCCGATTTCCTTTTGCATCAGTGTAGTTCACCATGATGGTATGATATCTTTTCACCGAACGCTTACCCTCAAGGCTCAGGCAGCCCTCCTCGATGTAATACCAGCCGGGGCTGTGCTTGATGATAACGGGATTGATGAATGGGACGAACTCATTGCCCATACGGGCAACGACGGCACGGATATGATGTCCGATCTGAGGAGCGGCAAGACCAGCACACCTCTCTTTGTGTGCGTTGGCAGTATCGAGCAGATCCCGAATGATATACTCGTCTCGTCCGGGGATGTAGTTGCCGCTCTTCCCGGTGAGAAAACCGTGGTCTGTTACGATAGGTTGGATTGACATTTTTATGCCTCCTTTTCTGCAATAATGGTAACGTCGACGCAACCATCAGTCATGGACAACCAGTGAAGCACGACTTTGATCACTTTATAATAGTTGCGGAACTTAATGGTATCACCGACACGGGGAAGAATGGGAGTTTTGTTTCTCCAGAGACAATTTTTGTTGCCGTCTTCGATGGAAAGATTGTAGAGCATGATGGTCACCTTACTTAGAATAGATGAGGGCATGATTTGCTCTCGCTTTTGCGATGATGGTGTTGTACTGAGCTTCGGAGATGGCTTCGAAAACCTCGGTGTTTCCGATGGTGCCGATACCCAAAGAGTATGCCTTTGCGCCACGGAATTCGACAACAAGAATTCTGGTGATTTTGTTGTCGTCGTTGATGACGATGAGTTTGTCGTTGAGCATGGCACTTACACCTTGAAGAACTCCGGGTGCAGCTTCTTCACGGCCTGCATCACATCCGTCCAATGCTGCAAGGTATCAACGAGATCCTTTTTGCCGCCCTTTCTGTACATCTGGCCCAGCTTGCGGTAGTGTCGCATGGCACAGAGCTTGAACACGACGGGCATCTTTTTCATTTTATCATCGGCCATCTCATCGAAGTCCTTGATTGCCTTTTCGACCCAGCCCTCGGCATCATAGCCGGGCTTCCAGAAGTCGAATTCGGGGTACTTGCCGGGGTTGTTCTTGATCTCCTTGATGGCGTCGTTTTTAGCAGACCAGGCGGCAAGCTCGTCTTCAAGGTTCTTGATATGCTGTTCGTAGGGATTCATGATTTATTCTCCTTTTTCATAGATTTCTTTTTCAACCTCTGCCTCGGTATCACCAGAGCAAACGAACTTTCCGTTCTGGTATGCTTCATAGTGGCCATGAACAGGAATGATGATGACTTCGCTCATGACTTCGCCTCGTATTTCATAGTGATAACTCCATCGCCATATTTCCATTCCTTACAAGATCTGAATCCAACCTTTTCGTAAAGATGGATAGCAATAGCATTTCCCTTGAGAACATAGAGAATGAGTGGTTTGTCATGCTTGAATCCAGTGAGGAATTCACTCAGCATCTGAGTTCCGTAGCCCTTATTGCGGCGTCTGCCGTCAATCCATAGCGCCCAAATTTCATAGCGGTCGCCACAGTCACGGAGCTGAAATCCTCCTGCATATGTCTTGTTCGTATCTTTTACCTTGAAACGATAGATAACGCAGCCGTTGTCATACATATCAGGCTCAAGCATGTTACCACCATACGGCAGGCATAGTCTGCCCCTTTACCTTGTGATTGCGGCCCTTTGCGTATTTCATTGCCGATTTCCTGCACTTGTACGCAATGTCTTTCTGACGAGCGTATTGCAGGCAACGATCTCTTTTGTACTTGGCATTTGCCTTGTACTGCTTCCGGCGCCGCGCCTTATTGCGGAGATAATTCTCGGTTGCAACGATGCAATGATGCGGCAGTTGACTCATATTAATTCCTCCTTTTTATGGGGTAAATCCCATAATAAATGGCTCCGGCATTTGCGTTGCCAGAGCCACGTGGTTACGGGGTTTACTTTGCGTCCGCTTCCTCTGCGTTGACATAGGGCTCGAAGATGTCCCAGATCATGGCGCCGAGTTCGTTGCGAACAGCGGCGGTCTGCAGAGGGGTCAGTTTCTTTTCCAGCATATCGCCGGTCAGGATGAAAGCGCACTGATAGTACATGTCGTCCATCATTTCTCTGTTGGTGGTGTACGGTGCGTTACAGCCCTGAAGATATGCGTTCATGTGCTCCATGATGATTCTCTTTGCCTCATCATTGGCATCAAAGGGAATCTTAGTGCCGGGGACATACTTTTCGGGAGTCATGGTTTACGCCTCCTTTGCCTTGTAGGGATCGCAGATGGGTCTCCATGCGGTGATTTCTACGGTAGGTTCCGCTCCATCATACCAGCTCCAGCGGGCTCCGTTCCAGTAGGCAATGGCATCGCACTTCGGATCCCTATTGGGGTGAGACAGGTAGGTAACCTGCACATTCATATAGTGGTCGGGATAATTGCCGTCGCTGACGGGAATCCAGTCGGTTTCCGTTTCGTTTGCCTTGATGATATCGTCTACCTTATAAGGCTCGCAGCATCTCCATGCGGTAATTTTTACATTAAGCTTGATGCCATCATCTGCATCACACCAGATGCCGTTCTTTCTACATGCTGTGATGTCGCAAAAATATTCGTCGTTGTTGCGATACTGATAGAGGATGCGGACGTTCTTCCCATCTTCGGGATAACGACCGGTACTGACGGAAATCCAGTCGGTTTCCGTTGCAGTTGCCTTGGGATCAGCATACGGTTTGGACAGAATGTGTTCGATTGCGTTCATGGATGCGGTGATGCAGGTCTCTCCAGTCAGCATCCGGTACAGCTTTGCACACTCACAGAAGTTCTGATCTTCGTAGTAAGCACGAATGGCTTCCTTGATAAGAAGATAATCTCTGTCATCCTCGGGAGCAGAGGGTAGGTCGAAGAAGCTCAGCTTGTTGGCAGTTACGTTCCAGATAGCATGGACAGCCCAACCACCATTTTCCTTGAGCCAGTTCAGCATGGTGGCCTCGGGATGTCCCTTGAACCAATCTCCGGACCAGACGGGCATGGGGATTTTCTTACCAGTGAACATCCAACGGAAACCGGTGTCTTTGTCTCCGTTGAAGTCTTTGGGGTTTTTCAACCGACCCAGATGGAGCTGGACTTCGTCTCCGTTGGGGTTAATCAAATTGTACGCCTTGAGACGTTTTATTTCGATTTCGGGCATGGTTTTCCTCCTTAGAGTTAATTAGAGTTGTGACACTCCCTAATGCCCACAGTTGCCTATGAGCATCGAGCAATGTCACACGCCGTCTCTCACTTTCAAAAGCCAAAGATGCCGTAGCACCCTCGTTTCCATTTTTGAGACGTAGTATTGCTTGGGGGCAGTCAGTTGCCTTTACTGCGTAGGTTCATTGCCCATCCTACGCTACGGGGATCAGAATACGTTGGTTACCTTACAGCCAACGAAGCAGGCCGCCGTCACGATGAAAGAAAATGCGGTGAGAAAGGTGTCAAAAGTCATGACTCGCACCCCCTTTTTTAGACAGCTTCGTGGCTGCAGAGCCAGGCGCAGATATCCTTACAGGGACAGATAGCGCAGATGGCGTCGGTAGGAGGAATCTCTTCGCAGCCGGCATCGGTGCGGGACACGAAGATGTGCTCAACGGCGGCATAGATGGACTTGGGGACGGGAATCATCTTGCTGCCAGCGGGAATGAGCTTGATGGCGTTGACGGTCACGTTGGTAACCATGTCGCACCAACCATTGCCATTCATGATGTTGTAGACCATGCCCAGCTTGGTGTCGATCTCGACGTAGATGCCGTCCTTGGTGGGGACGGTGGTGATGGTCACCTTGCCGGTCAGGGAACCGTCTTTCAGAGTGAGCTCACCCTTGATAGTCTTGTGATACATGATAAAATCCTCCTTATTTTGCGCCGTTAGACCACGGCGATGTTTGCGATATCGTAGGTGTGGGTGTAGTTGCCGACAATCTTGCCAGAACAATCATTGCTGTCCTCGTAGACAATTGCGTTGCGCATCTCGGCATAATTGTCAATGAAGTTGATGGCATTAGGCCAGTTGAGCGCAATACGGCGCTTAACGAGCTTGCCAGTATGGTCATAGATGCAGACCAGATAGGCGGTCTTGGGGTTGGACATGGTTATTCCTCCTTGATTGGCATCTTAGATACGAAGCCGATGATGTTGCAGCTACCCATAGAGTAGGTGACTTCGAGACTTCCGTCATGGATGGTGCGGCTATGGATACGGCTGCGGTCGATGTTAGCACCGGTGATATCGACAACTCTGGCTACCATTTTGTCGATAATCTTAGTTGCGTTGACAGAACGGTACAGACCAACAACGGCATTACCACGGCTGGTGCTATTGTGGGTAGAGATGTTCCAACGAACCTCTGCCAGATAGACCTCTTCGTAGTCAGGTTCGAGGTCGTAGGCACAGAGCCAGTCATAACCACCGCCAACCCAGTCAATACGGTACATGGGGTCGTCAGCAGTACCGACTTCGGTGGTATCGATAGCTCCAATGACACCGTGGATGATTCTGGAGTCATGACCGTGGAGCTTGTCCTCGGTGCGGACACGGTCACCAATCTTATAGGTCATGGTTATACTACCTCCTCGGCATAGACGGACACTCTGAGATCCAGAGTGCTATTCTTGTAGCCGTACAGAATGGTGTTGATGTGCAGACCAACCTCGGTCAGACCAACCTCGGCATCCTCGGCGATGGTGCAGTTGCTCCGCTTCTTGGGAGCATAGCCCTTGTCGTAGGCGATAGCAGAGCAGTACTGCTTAGCGGCAGTGATAGCCTTAGCCTTGGTCGTGTACAGACCAATCAGCACAGGGTCAGCGGGGCTAGAGTTCTCGCAGGGATAGCCCATAGCTACATAGACTTTCATGGTGGATCCTCCTATCTGGGTCACAGAGTGCAGTAGTGGTTGGGATTGCTACCGTTGGACAGACCAGCGACACCGACAGCCTGATACCACATCCAGTTGCCCCACCAGTCGCAGACAGCGGAGCTGGTTCGGGGGAAGTGCCATGCCATCTTGCAGATAGCCAGTGCGATGGCATCGGGCTTCGTGATAGAGATAGCACACTGGGTGCAGTGCCGACCAAAGTACATCGGGCGAATGTAGCCAGTGCCGTCATGGGTGACGATATACAGGGAGTAACCCTTGCCGAGGTCGAGATAGTGGTGGATAGGGGTCTGCTGGTTGCGAAGATGCTCCAACACGGTCTTGCCACAGTGCGTGACTTCGCCAAAGTTGAACTTGTAGATAATGTCCATGGTTAGCCCTCCTAGGTATAGAATAACCCTAGACCAATGCATAGCCAGTCTAGGGTACAGTCAGACTTTAGTGGAAAGCCCCATCGCCACGGCAAGGCAGTCTGATATGATGGGGAATGGGGGCATACTGCCCCCTTGGGATTAGGCGTTGGCGACCTGGCGACCGCCCTTAATCTGGGCGTTCTCCTTGGCGACCATGTTATCGGTCATGGTCATGCGGTTGGCCAGCATATCAGCCAGAGCGTCCTCGATGCACTTGCGGACTTCCACGGAGACATGGCGCAGATCCTTGCCAGTGCCGGACTTCAGAGGGTTCTTGTAGTCCTTGTAGAACTGCTTGGGGGTCTTCTTCAGGGTGAGTCTGATTTCTTCCAGATCCTCCAGATGGGCAGTCATGTCCTTGACGGTCAGGTCACGGTCTTCGGACAGGGCGGTCTTGAACAGACCGATGCAGAGGTTATAGTTGTCCTGCTCCTCTGCGCTGAAGTAGTTGTCCTCCATGCCCTTGACAGAGTCAGCCTTGGGGAACAGGACGGCGGAGTCATTGTCCTCCTCCACGCCGGACTTTTCGCACGCCCACTTCATGGCACGCTTGAACTTGCGGACGGCGGCGTCTGCCTCCTTGTACTCCTTGGACTTGAACCAGACATAGGGGATGGCGCGGTTGAACTGCAGGACATTGCCGTCCAGAGCCAGAATGCGGGTCTCCACGCCCATGAAGCTGAAGAGGGCATGGATGGCGGCACGGTAGTCCTCGAAAGTGCCCTTGCCGGACAGGAACTTGTAGCCGGACTTTGCGACCTTGTCGCAGATATCCCGGTACTTGTCCCACTCCTTGCGGGTCATGTCGCCGTTCTCCAGAGAGAGGGAAAAGCTGAAGTCACGGTTGTCGATGCAGAGCTGAGCGAAGTCGTTGTACTTGATATTCATAATGATACCTCCAAAAATTCCGGGGCTTTGCCCCATTTAATGTTGTGAGTATGTCCCACTTTCTGCATACAATAGGCTTGTACGCACAAAGTGGGACACACCGAAGTGTGTCCCTATAACCACAGTATTACACAGAGTTACTTTTAGTGATTGACTCTGTATACATTCCTGTTTGCCGTTCCTACTTGCTAGGCGTTACCCCACGCCCGGCGGTTATACTAACCGCAACATACTTTTCACGGTATGTCTACAATTTGCGCATATCTCCCGATATTCGCTATTTGTTACAAGTCCGGCTTTTGCAATCTGGTTTTATGTTCAAGTCCATGGGTCTGGATGGTACTAGCCCCGGCGTGATTATCTATGCTATGAGATTGGCATTGAAGCGGATTGAATCCGCAAATACTAGCATTGTTTTCCGCTATGGCGTTCCTACTGCGTTACCGCACGTTCACATACGCCACTGATTGCAAACTATGGAAGTCTATCCCACAGGATAGGCTGAGCTTAATGCTCCGGCGGTTATTCTTATACCGTTACCGATACAGAAATCCTATCAATTACCATGAAATACGCCACAGTTACCACAATTTAACTTCCACCAATACGCCTAATCCACGGATTAGATTCTTCTACCGCTTGCAAGGTAGATTCAACGTTCCGTGTGGTTCGTTTTTCAAGAAAGTGCTAGACTTCCCACTGGTTACAGGGGGGCTGTGTCCTCTTTCAGTCATTGATACCGCAAAATATCCAACTATCCTAGCTAGACCAACTCAGTCTTCATGCCACAGCCCCCCTATCCCCCTACTAACGCACTCAGAACCAATGCAAGAGATTCATATAGTTGTCCCCCGGACAAGTCAACAGGGTACACCCATAGCGTAAACGCAAGATTGCTTTCAGAAAATAGGCTACTGCGACAAATGCGATTTGTCGATAGTCTTCAATATGCTCATTTTTCAAGGTACAGGGCAATTTCCGATTTACACCGAAAAAAGGCAAGGGGCAAAAAAGGGGGATATGCGGACAACACGCCCTGTTAGGGGCAAGTTGTGCAAGGGGAACACGCCCTGTTAGGGGCGTTGTCCGGGGGGCGGTTGCCCGTCCTCTGGACACCAATATAATAACATGAACCAGAAAAAATGCAATACCACAACAAATATGTATTTTATGTGTGTTTTTGTTGGTCTGGGGGTACTAAAAACCGGAAAGTCCGAACATTTTCCGTGATTTTGATAAAGGTAGTAAACATCCACACTGACCGCAAAACGCTCCGCTAACCAATCAAACCTACGGTTTGCCAAACAAAATATACCATAATCAATATAAAATAATTCACACAACAAATATACAAACCAACTGAAAATCCCTCCCTCCACAATCGGACAAACACCAACAAAATCCTATGTAAAACACCATACTTTTTTATAGATCAAATTACCACAAAAATTATGAAAACATTTACATAAACACAATAAACAACAGGAAATCCTTAGTAAAACAACCCGCTTAACTAAAATTCCCCCAAAAATCAACTACAAATAACCAGTCTAATGTTAGCCCCACACATAAATTTAATAACAATTACCTGCCAAAATACCCGTATGGGGGGGTATTTTCTACTATTTTTAAAGCAAAGTCCCCCTCAGAGAAGGGGGGCGGTTTTGGCGGAGCCAAAATTGCTGGGGTTTGAGTGCCTCTTGACAAAGTATAAATTATATGGTATAATACGCACAGTACAAAATGAATGGGAGGTAAATATGGGCCAGTTATTAAAAGAGGTGATTCCTAATGTATAAGTCACCGCAAATATTCCATGACAAAGAAGAGAACAAACAAGTACATTATGTTTTATACCCAAATGATCTGTTCGCCGCTATTAATAATATGTTTTCTAGAAACGAGGCAATTATTCTTTTAACGTGGCTTGGTTGTAAAGGTGATGGGTCGTTTAGTCCAAATATATCTTATATGCTTAAAATGACTGGTATAAAGGCCCCAGAAAACTACTATCGTATTAAACGAGATTTAATAGAGTCTCAATACGTTATAGAAGAAGATGGATGTATTCATATAGAAGCAAATAGGATTATAGATGATTGGAAGAAAGGAATAACCAAAACCCAAAGAAAAAACGAAAGAGACGCATCTAGAACCAAAAGGGCGAAGCCCAAATCTACAGACGAGCTTTAAAGCGAGTCTGCGTAATATATTATTTATTATATTATTTATTATTATTTATTATGTAGTGTAAAAACTACACTAGTATAAGTGTAAATTTTACACTAGTTGTAGTGTAAAAAATACACTAGTATAAAGTAAAGGAGAGAGAAATATGTCAAATAAAATCGCACCCAAAATATTATATGATACTGGCAAGTTAAACGCCAATAATTCAGTTGCCTATCCTATTAGCCTATTAACAATCGTTAATAATAATTGCACCTATTCAGAGCAAAAAATTTTACTTGCGCTTTTAAGTTATGAAGGCGACGGATCTTGTTCACCAAGTATTCAGGAAATACTTAAGATCACAGGTATTACTCAACCAAATCATTATTTTAAAATTAGAAAGACTCTTGAAAAAAAAGGATATCTTGTCATTAATGATAAAACAATCTATGTAGATATTGATAGAATTATGTCTGATACTTGACAATTGGAAAATTTATGATATAATATATGCAGTACAAAATTAATGGAGGCCAAAAATGATACAAAAAATAATGACGTTTTTGATAATTGCTCTTTTAGCCACATATACGATAAACCGAATTGCTCGCTTGATGCGCTGGATTGCACCCATGGCTTTTGAGGTGCTTGTTATACTTTTAGCGGTTATTGTTGTTGTATGGCTTCTTAGTAGAAAGGATAGATAAAATATGACTAGACTTGAATTGATTAAATCTTGGGATATAGACCAGTTAGCACATTTTATTTCTAGTATCACTAGAATATGTAAAAATAGCGACGAACTAGATTGCGCACTGTGCGACCATAGTGGCGATGCACTTTGCAATAAAGTGTCATGTGCTAAATGGCTAGAATCGGAGGTTGAAGATTAATGAACGTATATATTAATAAAAATGATATTGAAGATTTATTAAAGCAACATTTAAAGCATTGGTGCGGCCCAGAACATTATACATGCAATATTATTTTAGACGAGATTCATGATATGCCATATGCAGACGTAAAAGAAATTGTTTATGGTCGATGGATTGTTTGTGGCGATGGAGAATATGTTCCGTTTATGTGTTCTGCTTGTGGGAAGACATCATCTTGGTATCATGCGCAAACTGCAAATTATTGCCCAAATTGTGGAGCAACGATGAGCAAGGAGTGATAATATGGAGCATGGAACATGGACTGCTATAAGCAGAGAGCACGGCAATGAAACGGAAGGTTTCTGGACAGAAAGATTTCTGAAGTGCTCAGTATGTGAATACGAGCGCAGACACTCTTGGCTCAGGGGAGAAAAGCCAAATTACTGTGAGAACTGTGGATCTAAAATGGATGGTGAAAAGTGTGATTAAAAATGGAGATAATGTAATTTTAAAATTTAGAATTTTGGATGGAGAACTATGTAGAGACAATGGAAAGGCATACATATACCCATCTATGGCTAGAGCTCTTCAATATTATCATCCCAATCACGAAGAACTTGTTGAGTATACTCCTGTGGTACATGGACAATGGGAAGCCTCTGGATTTGATGGGCATGGAGATTATAAGGAGTGTTGTTCAAATTGCGCATACTGGTCTATTGGTGCTGATAAACCGTATTGCCCTATATGTGGGGCCAAAATGGACGGTGAAAATAATGAACACATTGAAGATTGAGGCGGTAGGATGATATATACAAGTTATTTTGCGAAGTTGAAATCTTTGCCAGACAACGTAATTCCAATTTCAATATGTGCAAAAGCACCGAATTGGTATAAAGGCATACAGTATAAGAAGCTGGCGCCAAAATATGATTTTTTTATGAAGTGGAAAGAAGATCATAATAACGATTATTATATTGAACATTTTAATTCAGAGGTATTAGAACTTTTGAATATTACGAGGGTTCTAGATGATTTACAAGTAAGTTTGCCAGAAGAAGCAAAGATGAAAATGCAATCTCCGGTTTGGAGAAATAAAGATTGGCATATTGCGCTTGTGTGTTATGAAAAACCAATAGATTTTTGCCACAGGCATTTAGTTGCTGATTGGTTGATAAAGAATGGAATTTCATGTGAAGAATATAAATAACATATAAAAACAAACTTTTATTGCCTTGGAGGTAAAAATGAATAACGAAGAATTGATAAAGCATTTTAAAGGCATTCTGACAGGTTCTGCCTCAGAACAAGATACTCAAAATTTTACACAGATGCTTATTCAAATTGCCAAAGATGGATATGGTGAAAGAAAGCCTAATCCAATATACGAAGCATTGGAAACCTTGGATGATTTCTTAGAAGAGTTAGATGAATTCTATGGATTAGCAGCATTGCAATACGGCAGTGAAGCATATCACGCAATGGAAACTTTGCACTCTTATTATAATAAACAGAGTGATAAAGATGAAGCCATTGAATATTTACTTGATATGCTCGAAGAAGAACATATGGGTATGAGAACTGTGGCTATTAAAGAGATAGCAGATAAGTTCGATATTGAGCTATAAAAATAAAATTTTAAGAGGTAAAAAATATGATAGAGATTGAATTGAAAAATGGTCAAACAGGATATGATGCTATTGGAGAGTATATTTACAGATACTGGAAGCATCATATGACAGATGACGTTGTTGTCTCTCTGGGCACTTCTTACAACGGAAAGGTTTATGAACATCGTAATGAAATTGCTTCTCCATATAATTTTAATGATATCGAGTTTCTGTATGATTGGTGGGAAGGCGAAAAATTCATAAGACTTTTCGGAATTATATCACTTGATGGAATCAATGTTTCAGGCGGTATCTATACAGAAGACTAATAAAAATAGAGTTTTAAGAGGTTGAATATGAACAAAGAATTGTATAACCCTTGTCCTATTTGTATGCAAAATGAGGTAATAGAATTTTTTCAAGATTGGCATCCAAGTAAATTTTATACAGAAGTATATACATATGCTTGCTATAACTGTGGAGCTATTGCGAAAAAAGAAGTCAACCTTTTAGTTGATGCAAAATGTCATACAACTTGGGTTTTTCAAAAATTTTAACATATTAAAAATATACTTTAAGAGGCAATTATGACTTGGGAAGAAGCAATTAAATATTGTGAAGAGCATGAATGCAAAGAATGCATTCACTACATAAATAATATGGATGATTGCAGAACTGAATATGAAAAGCAAAATATGCATATTCCGTGTTGTATTAATCTAGTAGATGAAGATTTAAGGAGATATCTATGAGGACATTTGAAGAAATTTTAAAAGATGTTAGGAATTCATGCAAAGAAATCCTTTTTTACGGCTACGGCATTAAAGATATTGCCATGCCGAGCGTTATTGAAGCCGCCACTAAAATTTACATAGCAGAGTTAGAGGCGGAATCTTATAAAAGGACAAGAGAAGATATATTTTAAGGAGATGCATATATGAAATTTGAAACAAGCAATAAAATTGATAAGTGGGTAGAAAATCATCGTAAGAAGTGTAAGTCATGCGCCACCGCAGGCGAGCAGTTTGTTTATAACTTCCTTCCTTCTGGAATTGTAGAGCGTCAGACTGTTAAATGTATAATCTGTAAAGAAGAAATTACTGATTATGTTGATTAATTGAGGTAAACAAAATGAATCTATACTACAAAATTAAAAATGCGCTCTTCTATAATGCAGATTGCTTTAGAGCACGTTGGCAACGTTTTCTACGTGGATACTCTTATGGTGATGTATGGAGCATGAAATACTGGTTTATGAAAACCGCTAAACCTATGCTTATTCATCTCAAAAATTATGGTATCAGCGCTCCTAATGATCTTTATCAGGATGGTGCAGAAAATGAGCGTGCTGCATGGGAAGCAATTCTAGATGAGATGGTTGAGTGTCTCGATCTTATGGATGAAGACAATGTAAAAAAGCACCTCGGTATTGCTGGCAATGACTACTCTTATAAGTCTTGTAAACAAATAAGTGATTTTATGTGCGAAAAGAAAGATAGATTCTTTGAATTATTTAGCAAGTATTTTTGGAACTTATGGGATTAAAGGTATGGTGATAAAAAATGGATAAATATACTTGTAAAGCAAAAAATGTACACAATGGCGACTGGT
Organism: Faecousia sp.; assembly: GCA_045644345.1. Lineage (GTDB taxonomy): Bacteria > Bacillota > Clostridia > Oscillospirales > Oscillospiraceae > JAZOXB01. Next base: position 17,738 of record JAZRGR010000007.1, read on the forward strand.
CGTATGGATATGTTGTTGCTCCTGACTATATGACCAATGAATTAATTTTAGTTGGTCCAGAATTTATTTGTCATCACGTTGATCAGGATACTATTTGTCGTTTTACTGGAAAAAGAGACAAGCATAACAAACCAATTTTTGAAAATGATATTTGCAAAGTTGATGTGCCATATGGCCCATTTGACGAAAATGGTGGATATGAGTTTAAGACTTATATATCTATATGCGAATTTGATCAATTTTCTGCAGGATTTATATGTGTTAGTGAATACGGAGATATGTATAGATGGTATGGAACTGGAATGTATTCAGATGTTAAAGACGAGCTTGTAGAAATTATTGGCAATAAGTTTGACAACACAGAATTAATGGAGGTACAATAAAATGCGTTTTTATTTTGATATTGAAGACTACGAATTTGATTCAGAATATGGACTTGGATTTAATCAGGCTGTTATGAATGGAGCAGTAAATGCTTTAGCTGAGCAGATTTATAATACAGAAACAGATACAAGTTTGTGGTATTCTGCAGTACAGAAACAGATTAACGAGCTTGTGAAGTCCAAGCAGGATGAGATTTGCGAAAAGATCGTTGAACGAGTAGCTGAAAAAGTTGCAAAGAAAAAGGCAATCGTGGCAATCACTCCTAAGGCGTCTGAAATCGCCGCGGCAGATAAGGATAATGTTGCGTACTTTGAGCAGATGATTGATATGGCTATTGCCAGGAAATTTGGAAAGTGATGGTGTCGCAATGAAAGCAAAGCTAATTGTTGATGGACATGAATTTGATATTGAAATTCAAGATCCTAAACTACAGACGCTAATTTCGCCTATTAAAACTGGATATGAACCAGTAAAAGCAGGCAAAAATTTTTACTCAGTTCGTGCAGATGGAACAATTTTTGAACCAATTGCAGGAGGAAAAGATAACAATTATTATGGTGTTGCAAATTATTATTCTGACAGAATGGTAGCTGAAAATAACGCCCGTGCCGATAAATTGATGCGTCAGTTGAGACGGTTTGCAGTAAACCGTAGAATAAATAATTTGAATTGGGATAATGACACACAAGCAAAATGGATGATTGATTACGGCTCGGATGGTCTTGGCGTGTGTGAAAGTGATAATATTCGCTGTTATGGTACTATATATTTTGATCGTCTTGTTGATGCGAATGCTGCAATTGAAACTTTTCGTGATGAATTAATGTGGTATTTTACCGAATACAAAGATAGTTTATGAGGTGATTATGATGATGATTTGTTATTATTGTGAAAAAGCATCAGATTGTCCAACGCTCAGAACATTGCATAGGATATCCGAAGATTTTTCTATCAATGAATGCAGAGACTTCGATAAAGCATCAAAATATAATTACCGTAAAATTGCGAACAATGATAATTTGATGCGTTTAATATATGATTACTTTGCAGGTCAAATTGAAGGTGGCTATACCGAAGAACAAGCAAAGAGCGTAATTAGAAATGCATTAATTAATATGGGGTGATTAAAATGAGTGGTTATTATACTAAGCAAAAGCCATATATTGATGATTATGGCATCCATGTGCCTGAGCAGGAATATGTACCTCAGGGCACTCATGGTTCGTACAAGTGTGTTATTACAAAAGATATGTTTATTGAGGCATATAATAGATGGATTAGAAGATATAATCCTGATACTTTTGATGATTGTGAGTTCATGAATGATTGGGAGTGAAAGAAATGTATCAATATCCTTGCGGAGTGTTAGATGATGAAATTGAAACGTGGAAATGTGAAATTGCATGTTATATGACCGGATGTAAGAATTGTAAAAATTTTAATGGTACTGAACATTATATTCAAAATATGAAAAAGGGTATTTCTATGTGGGCAAAACATGAGCTGTCTGAAATGAATAAAGGTGATTGATATGAAAGAGCTTGAAGTTCGTAGAGGTAATGAAATTTTATGCGTTTATGTTGGAGAAGAGCAGTTTCCAGACGCAAGTACAATGAAATCAATAAAGGAAAGCGGTTGTAAGTTTTATATGGATGGCAAGATTTACAAACCAGAGAAGAAGGTGAAGAAGAATGAAAGCGAAGATTAATTTAGAGCTTTGGGATAATACTACTCCCAGTGATTTAGAAAAATATGGAGTTACAGAAAAGTTTTTGAAGATGCTTTATATTAACGCATTTGAGGAACTTATGGGAGAATTAAAAGCAGAGGGAATGGAACATTCTTTAAATGTTGAAATTGAGGACAATACAGTACAAAATTAATTAGGCGGTGATTACATGGCAAAATCACAAAAGAACCAAACTTTTGTGTTAAAAATAAATACAGGTTATTTATCTAAGCATAATTGGAATTTAAGTCTTAAGTTAAATGAGATTAGAAAACAATCACAATTGGTTGTTAGTTTAGGCTCGTCTCAAGTATTAAGATGGATGGAAAAAGACGGTAATGACATAAAGGCTACCGCTATTAAGCAAGAAATTAAAAATAGAAAAAGATTAGGTAATGAAGCTGATAATAAAAAGAGAATTAGCGAATTATATGATCAATTATATGCGACACAATTTCAACAAGATTACATGATGCTAGTTATGGATTCTTCTGCGGATTACAAATATGCGTGTGCAAATGGCTTTAGTATTACTATTGATTATGGTTGTAAGATAGATGATGCCGGTAATACGGAAAAGACTGTTACATATAAAAGGTTTTTACGTACAGCCGGCTCAATTAAAAAGAGTACAATTATTTTTGTTAATGAAGAAATACATGAATGGCTAATGGAAAAGATTAACAATGGTCGTTATGTGCCGCAACTTGATGAAAATAATAATCCAATTGGCCCAATAAAGCAATATAATGGTAAAGAACTTAATTATAAATTTATTCCTGCAAAAATTAGTGCATATTTTGCGCTCCAATGTTCTGCTAGTATTGCTGTTCCATGGCCTAGAATGATAGTTGTTGATGATGCAATTACAAAATTTACAACAAAAATTAGAGAAGTTCGTGATACTGGTGGTGTAAATCCTAATTGGCCTAGTGTTACAGATCCAATATCTAAGGAAATAGAATATAATGTGTCTGACGGTATGGGATTTATAACTCCAGAGATGAGTGCAAAGTGGGCAGAAGTTTTAAATGAAGGCTCTGAACCTTTATCTGGCTATAATACTCGTTGTGCTTTTCTAAAAGGTATGGTTTTTACTGTAGATTTTAAGCAATTTGCAGAAGAAATTGCTCATAATTACATCATAAAAGATGCATGGGGAGACAATAGAGACGTTCGTGATGCAGATGTTATTATTACCGTTTCAATGTTAAAATTGTGGAATTCTTATGCGGGATATGAGGATTATTATGAAAATTGTATGAAAAATGGGTATGAATTTTGTATTGCAAAGAGTACGCCGCATGAATTACGTAATGTTCATACTACAAATTATCAATATTTACAAGATTTTAGCCTTACAGATAAGCAAATTGACGAGTTAATTTCACCAACTGTAACAAAAATTAAAGAATGTTTGGGTTTAGATTGGAAAAAATTAATCTTATATATGTGCGGAACAGGTCTTGATGAACGAAATGTTATGAGTATGGACGTTATGTGTAAGGCAATAATGGCTAATCCAGAGCTTGTAAATGACCCATATGTGCGCTCTAAAGTGAGTAGAATGATCCAAAAACGTATAAGAACAGCGAAAATTGGTGTTTTAGATGTTGAGGGCGACTATGCAATTATAGGAAATGATCCATATTCACTATTACAACATACTTTCGGTATGGAAATTACTGGATTATTAAAAGCCGGTGAATGCTATCATAAATATTGGTTAGATAAAAGCGTTCCAGAGGTTATCGCATTCCGTGCGCCAATGACAAGCCATGAAAATGTGTGTAAGCTTAAGGTTGTTACTAATGATGAAATGGATAAATGGTATAAATATATTAAAACTTGTTGCCTTTTCAACAGTTGGGATACAACTGCAATTAGATTGAACGGCGCAGATTATGATTCTGACAGCACTTTTACAACAAATAATAAAGTGCTTTTAGATAGCTTTGAGTATAAAGATACACTGATGTGCATTCAGAGCAGTACTGCCAAGAAGATTCCAACAGAA
>JAZRGR010000008.1:0-6716 GCA_045644345.1 Faecousia sp.
CTATCAGAAAGAGCACCGCTAAAGCGTTGCGATTTTGCAATTTTTGATATAGAAAATTGCAAAATCCCGTCTCATGCAGTTCTTGACGCACCTACGGTGCTATAAAAATGTTTTAAACATTTTTATCAAGAACTAGTATAACGCTAAATTCCGATTTGTCGGTCTGTTGATTTCCGAATTTGTTCGTAGGGGCGACCTGTGGTCGCCCGGTCATTGTCGTTAAACGACAATGACGAAATTACGGGATTATCACGAGATTTCCGACAAAATCGAAACATTTTGTGGGCGACCACAGGTCGCCCCTACGGTGTTATACGATAAACAGCTCGATAAATCGGAATTTGGCAATAAAGCGAGCCCCTTCCGGGAAAGGGGACCGGAAGGGGCTCAAAGGGAAGGAGATAATAATAATGTTGTGTCGCAAACCGTATGCGAGGTCTTACCAGGGGAAGTCACCCCAAGGGAATTCGTCCCAGGGGAATTCGCTCCAGGGATCCTCCGTGGTCTCCGACTCTGTGGGAGGCTCAGTGGGGATCGGCTGGGTCGCCGGCTCCGTGGTCTCCGGCTTGGCGTCAAAGACAATGGGCATGGTAATGGTCTCCCCGTTACGGTAGACCGTAATGGTGGTCTCGTCTCCTGCGCGGTATTTCCGCAGGGTCTGCTGGAGATTCTCGTAAGCGTTTAGCTCTACATCTCCGATCTTAAGAATGATGTCGTTTGCCCGGACACCTGCCTTGTAGGCACTGCCACCCTCGTCTACAGATTGGACAAATACACCACGGTCCACACCGTAGGTTTCCTTATCCAAGGGGAGCATACTGACCATCACACCCATATAGGCACGGTCGGGTACCTTGCCATTGACACGGAGATCGTTGAGGATCTCCAGCACATCATTGATGGGGATCGCGAAGCCCAGACCCTCTAAGGTTGCGCCGCCGCTGATGGTGCCGGAGTACTTGGCTGTTGCGATACCGATAACCTCGCCGTAACGGTTGAACACGGGACCGCCGGAGTTGCCGGGGTTGATGGCGGCATCTACCTGAATCATATTGATGGGCGTTCCATCCGTGTTGACGAAGCGATCCTTGGCACTGACATAGCCTACGGTCATGGTGTAGTTCAGCTCACCCATGGGGTTGCCGATAGCTGCGATCTGTTCTCCCACATAGACCTGATCGGAGTTGCCAATGGCACACACGGGGAGTCCCGTTGCCTCGATCTTGATCAGGGCAACATCACTCTCGGCCTCATAGCCGATCAGAGTAGCAGGATACTCTCTGCCATCATACAGGGTCACGATCAATCGATCGGCACCCTCTACTACATGGTAGTTGGTCAGGATCTCACCGTCAGAGGTAATGATAAAGCCGGAGCCGGAGCCCGTGGCTACAGAGGATTGCCCAAACACCGTCTGGGTAAACTCATTGGTAATGCTGACGATAGCAGGAACATTGGCATTATAGATCTGATTGAGGCTCATCTCATCCCCATTGGCAGTTGCAAGGGGCTGGGTCTCTCGTGGAGGATTGACGGTGGGATTGGTGGGAGGCACGGTGGCATCCGCCCGGTCTGTCTGTGTAGGCTGGGTCACAGAGGGGCCCGCATCCTGCGAGGGATCGTCCCCTGTCAAGCCGGCAATCAGCACACCGCTGACTGTACCAATGAGGATACATCCTGCGATAAGCAGTACAAGGAGCCAGTTAGAGGGCTTCTTCTTAGGCTTGGGATCGGGCTGACGGGGAGGGATCGGAGGCGTCGTGCCATAGGATGCACCTGCATAGGGATAGCCCGGTGCATAAGGCTGACGGGGAGGATAGGCATAGTTGCCACGGGGCGGTTCCTGTCTCAGATCCCCGTAATAGGGATCCCCGGGTCTGCCATAATAAGGCTGCTGTCCCGACACAGGTCCCCTCCGTGGAGCACCGTAGGGCACGCTGTCGTAACGGGGAGGTATGTTGTTCGGGATCGGGCGGTCCTGCTTGCGGAATGCCGCCTCATCCGTAAAAACGGGCTCCCGTGCAGGTCTGTCCTCTCTGTTGTCTATCATCTCCTCTTCAATAGGGAGATCAGAATACTCAGGAGGGGCATCTACAGGCAATGCCTCACTGTAGAGATCCTCGGTGCCCTTAGGCTCGTCATTCGGAATATAGGGGTTGTCATTCATAGGGGTTACTCCTTTATCAAGGATTCCGTCTCGGTGTCTGCCGGGAGCGGTATATCTGCGTACCATCAGCATAAATCCGGAATGTTACGGATTTATGACCAGATTATAAGGAAATTTTAAAAATTACATGCATTCTCCATCCTGCATGATCCGCAGAATAGTATGATCCGTCTGCTGCATCCCCTGTGCGGCAAGCATACCTACATTGGCAATGGTATCATCTACAGAGCCTGCAACAATACCCTCGCCACTGCGGAATTCCTTGTGATGGAGGTACATCCGATAGCCCATAATGCCTGCATCCACTGCCGCGGCGATCTTAGCGGCACAAGAGGGCTTGGCACCGTCGCAGATGGTGCCGGACAGGATGGCTACTGCATTAACAATGGTATGGGACACCGCACGGTAGCCGCCACCTAACAGGTAGCAGATACCTGCACCTGCGCCTACCCCTGCAGAAATGGCACCGCAGTAGGCAGACAGACGACCGATCCCCGTCTTCTGGTGGATGGTCACAAGATCGGATACCAGGAGCGCTCTGCATAGCTGTTCCTTGGTGGCTCCGATGTGCTTGGCATAAGCCACTACGGGCATACAGGCAGTGATGCCCTGGTTGCCGGAACCGGACAGGATGACCACAGGCATTTCGCATCCGCTCATTCTGGCATCGGAGCCGGCAGCGGCATAGGCTTTTGCCTTCTGCTTAATATCATCCCCGTAGTCCTCCAATAAAATGCGTCCGATTTTTGCTCCCCAGGTGCCACGGAGACCTTCCTCGGAAATGGCAGAATTTAAGTCGATCTGCCGCTGCAGCATATCCTCTACATCCTCCAAGGGTACGATATCCGCAAAGCGGAGGATATCCTCTACATTCAAGCAGGTCTTATCTGTGAGCTGCTCCTCTGCCGCATCTACAATGGGACTGCTGAGGAAAATCTCCCCATCCTTCTCCAGATGGACCACGTTGGTATGGTGGTTGGTGATCCGTACCCGTGCCATATGCTCCCCTGCATGGGCGGTAATGTCGATGTCCAGCTTGCAGGGAGAATCGCTGGTGGTAATGCGGATAGGGACGCTCTCCAGGAAGGCGTCGATCTCGGCGAACTTCTCCTCGGGAATATCTGCAATGACCTGCAGATCCTTGCTCTCATCTCCGGCTACCATACCGGCGGCAATGGCAGGACGGATGCCCTTGCGTCCCCCGGTGTTGGGTACTACCACACTCTTAACATTCTTAAGAATATTACCGCTAAGGACTGCTGTGATCCGCTCGGGAGGGCAGTCCAACAGCTTCTGTACCTTGGCAGCACAATAAGCTATGGCAATAGGCTCCGTACAGCCTGTGGCAAGCACCAGCTCCTCACGGAGAATGGCAATATAATTATCAATAACCTTTTGTTCCAGCATGGAGATCTCTCCTTTTCTGTCAGTTCTATCTATCATTATAGCAGAAAAAATTCGCATTGCAAGAAAAATCCTTTCTCTTGCCCATAGTTTTGCAAATCTCTTTGCTTGACCTAACAAGAGGTCCATGGTATAATAACAGGAAGAAAGATAGAGGAGGTTCCCCTTATGATTTGCAAAAACTGCGGAACAGACAATCAAGACGAGGTCTCCTTCTGCACTTCCTGCGGAGAGGCTCTGGAACAAGAAGCCGTCACAGAAGCCAAGCCCTCTGTGTGGAAGCGGCTCTTCACCAAGAAGACCATGGCGATCCTGTCCGGTGTGGCAGCTCTGGCTCTGATTCTGATCCTTGTTTTTACCCTGCTCCTATCCAACCCTGCCGAGAAGGCTGTAAACGAGCTGTACGAGGCAGCCCTGCACTATGACTACGATGGGGTGGTAGGCTTCCTGCCTCCTGCTGTCATAGACAGCTTTAAAGAACGGCTTGCCCTGGACCAGTCTGAGCTGGAGGTCATGGACTCCAAGGAGCTGACCCCTGTGTATATTGCAGAGATCGACGAGGCCTATCAGCAGAAGTTCGCCACCCCCAAGGGCTATATCGAGGATGCCGCCATTGTATATGTAGAAGCCCGGTGGAAGGACGAGGCTCTGACCCGTGATCGGATCTCCGTATACATGGTGCAGATCGGCGGAGAATGGTACTTCGATCCCCTGACTACCTTCGAGGAATTCCCCTTTGAGGAGATTCCCCAAAATGCAGAATAATTTAAACAAAAGATAAGAGGTAATATTATGGAACTTGCAGCATTATTATTCCCCAATGTCACTGAGACTCCCGAGTCCCTGGAGACTCGCTATCCCCTGCGGCAGCTCCCCGAGGGTGCTGTGGTCACCCGCATGGCTCCCTCTCCCACCGGCTTCGTCCATCTGGGCAACCTGGTCCAGGGTCTGGTAGCAGAGCGGATGGCACACCAGTCTGAGGGCGTTCTCTTCCTCCGTGTAGAGGACACCGATGCCAAGCGCGAGGTTCCCGGTGCCGTTGAGGTTCTCATCGATTCCCTTAAGCACTACAGCATCTGCTTCGACGAGGGTGCCACCAAGGAGGGTGACAACGGTCTCTATGGCCCCTACCGTCAGAGACAGAGAGCAGAGCTGTACCACGTCTATGCCAAGAAGCTGGTAGAGCAGGGCATGGCATACCCCTGCTTCTGCACCGAGGAGGAGCTCACCGCCATGCGTGCAGACCAGGAGGAGAAGAAGGTCAACTTCGGCTACTACGGCTCCTACGCTGTATGGAGAGACCGTCCCATCGAGGATGTCAAGGCAGCTATGGACGAGGGCAAGCCCTGGGTCCTCCGCTTCCGCTCCACCGGCAGTATCGAGAACCAGTTTAAGTACAACGACCTGGTCAAGGGTGCTCTGACCATTACAGAGAATGACATCGATCATGTACTCCTAAAGGCAGACGGCATCCCCACCTATCACTTCGCCCACGCTGTAGACGATCATCTCATGCGTACCACCCATGTGGTCCGTGGTGACGAGTGGCTCCCCAGCCTGCCCTTCCATCTACAGCTCTTCCGTGCTCTGGATTTCAAGATCCCCAAGTATGTCCACATTGGCCCCCTTATGAAAATGGACGGCACCAGCAAGCGCAAGCTCTCCAAGCGGAAGGATCCGGAGCTGGCTCTGACCTACTACAAGGCAGAGGGCTTCCCCGTTTCCGCCGTGTACGAGTATATCATGACTTTGCTGAACTCCAACTACGAGGATTGGCGGAAGGCAAATCCCACCGCTGATTCCGATTCCTTCAAATTCTCTTACAAGAAGCTGAATCCCGCAGGTGCACTCTTCGACTACGCCAAGCTCTGTGACGTATCCAAGAACGAGATCGCCAAGATGGATGCAGAAAAGGTTTACGATCTGGCTCTGGAATTTGCAGAGGAGTTCGACCCTGACTTCGCCCTGTGCTTAAAGCGTGATCCCGACTTTACCAAGGCTATCCTGGCCATCGGTCGCGGTGGCAAGAAGCCCCGTAAGGATCTGGCAACCTGGCAGGATGTGAAGCCCTATATGGGATTCTTCTATGACGAATACTTCGTCTCCGAGGGCTTCGGTGACAAGTACGAGGCATCTGTGATCAAGGGCGCACTGGAAGCCTTCCTGGAAGCCTACGATCCTGCCGACGATGCAACGATCTGGTTCGACAAGGTCAAGGCTGTTACCGCCAAGATTGGCTTTGCCGCCGACATGAAGGAATACAAGGCTAACCCCGATGCTTTCCCCGGCTCCGTAGCCGATGTTTCCACCTTCATCCGTGTGGCTGTTACCGGCAAGACCAATTCCCCCGACCTGTACACCGTTATGCAGATCCTGGGCAACAAGGCAGTAGAGCGTATCCGCTCCGCTATTGAGAGCCTGTAATGCGGATCATTGATATGAGCAAGGATCCCCGGAGGGAGCATTACGCTTACTTCCGGGGCTTCCCCGACCCAAGTGTGGGGCTAACTATCCCCTGTGACATTACCCCCTTGTATGGGAAGAAGCCCTTCTTCCTCCACATCCTCTACTGTGCCGTGCAGGCAGCCAACTCCGTACCGGAGCTGCGGCGGCGGATCATCGGGGAACAGGTGGTCGAATACAATACCTGCAACAGCTCCCACACCGTAGCCCTCCCCGACGGGACCTATTGCTACTGTGAGCTGGATTGCAACATGCACCTGTCCGATTTCCTGCCCTATGCGCAGGAGCAGGTCCGACAGGTCAAGGAGAATCCCTCTATTGAGGAGCATGACCCGGAACGACTGTTCTTCGTCTCCTCCGTCCCCTGGGCAAGCTTCACGGGGCTCAAGCTTCCCGTTGCAAGCCCTCCCCTGTCTAACCCGCAGATCACCTTCGGCAAGGCCTATTGGCAGGATGGCAAATACCTTCTCCCCCTGAGCCTCACCGTCCACCATGCCCTCTGCGACGGCATCCATATGGCACGCTTCTACGAGGCCTTTGAACAAATCTGCCATAACCTACCCCTGTAATAACCCATCAAATTCCGATTTATCGCTCCCTTCGGTCGCAATAAATCGAAATTGAAGTAAGAAGTAATAGTGAATAGTGAATAGTTAAACTGTAAACTGTACCCCGTAGAATG
>JAZRGR010000009.1:0-5706 GCA_045644345.1 Faecousia sp.
GCCTTCGACTTTGACGGGCTCCTTGCCGCAGAGCTCCGCTCCCCTGTCAGCGTAGCTGTTTATGAGGGCAACAACAGAGTTTCTCCCACATTGGAATACTCCGCATCCTCCTACGGCAACGGCAAACCTGCCGACCTGCAGACCGTCTGCAAGGCACTCATGGCATATTCCGACGCCGCTAAGGACTACTTCACAGCATAAGTTTTACTTGCCTTTTGGCAAATCATAGGATATAATGTAAAATGTAGGGATGATCCCACACCATCATTCGGGCATTGCCCCGGTTCAATTAGGAGGATATTATGAATCTTACCGGCAAGCATTTTCTGACATTATTGGACTTTACTCCCGAGGAGATCACAGGACTGATCGATCTGGCCGCCGAGCTCAAGGCACAGAAGAAGGCAGGCATTTTCCACGACACCCTTAAGGGCAAGAATATCGCTCTGATTTTTGAGAAGACCTCTACCCGTACCCGTTGCTCCTTCGAGGTTGCCGCTCATGACCTGGGTATGCATGTAACCTATCTGGATCCCTCCGGCTCCCAGATCGGCAAGAAGGAATCCATCGCAGATACCGCCCGTGTTCTGGGCAGACTCTATGACGGCATCGAGTACCGTGGCTTCGGTCAGACCATCGTTGAGGACCTTGCCAAGTACGCAGGGGTTCCCGTATGGAACGGTCTTACCAACGAGTACCACCCCACCCAGATCCTTGCTGATATGCTGACCATCCGTGAGCACCTGGGCGAGCTCAAGGGCAAGAAGTTCGTATTCATGGGCGACTGCCGTTTCAACATGGCTAACTCCCTTATGATCGGCTGTGCCAAGCTGGGCCTGCATTTCGTCGCCTGCGGCCCCGAGGGCTACTTCCCTGCTGCCGACCTCATTGCCAAGTGCGAGGAGATCTGCAAGCAGACCGGTGCTACCCTGGCCTTCGAGACCGACCCCATGAAGGCAACCAAGGATGCAGACGTGATCTACACCGACGTTTGGGTCTCTATGGGCGAGCCTATGGCAGCTTGGGAGGAGCGTATCAACATCATGCTCCCCTACCAGGTCAACCGCAAGCTCATGGACAACGCAGGTGAGCAAGCTGTATTCATGCACTGCCTCCCCGCTTTCCACGATCTGAACACCGGCATCGGCAGAGAGATCGGCGAGCGCTTCGGTCTGGATGCATTGGAAGTCACAGACGAGGTCTTCGAGAGCAAGCAGTCCATCGTATTCGACGAGGCTGAGAACCGTATGCACACCATCAAGGCAGTTCTCCTTGCCACCTTATCCTAAGGAAACTCTGAATAAATAGCCGTCGGCACTCAGCGAACCTTTTGCCCCAACTTTTCGGTTTGAAAAACTTGAAATACACAAAGTATTCCTGCGTTTTCCAAACCTCAATTTGGAACAAAATCTCTCGCCGTTTGCTCTCGGCGATTTCATCAGAGCTTCCCTAATATAACACATCGGCTACCACAGGAATTCCTGTGGTAGCCCTTTTGCCCCAAAGGGCCAAATTCCGATTTATGGAGCTGTTTATCGTATAACACCGTAGGGGCGACCTGTGGTCGCCCGGTCATTGTCGGTATACGACAATGACGAAATTACGGGATTATCACGAGATTTCCGACAAAATCGAACCTTTTTGCGGGCGACCACAGCTCTCCCCTACGAACAAATTCGGAAATCGAACTGCTCCATAAATCGGAATTTGCCATCAAAAAAGCACATCGGCCTAATGATCGGTCGATGTGCTTTCCATATATCACTTATGCCCCATGGCGTGTGCCTTCATAGCCTCGAAGCTTTCTTCGCTGATCACGTGCTCCATACGGCAGGCATCGGCTACGGCGATCTTCTCCGGGACTCCCAGACGGATCAACCATTGACTGATCATCTCATGCCTCTCCAGCATTTGCTCTGCAATCGTCATTCCGTCGGGCAACAGGCTGATATGACCATCCCCGTCTACACAGATCAGTCCCTCCTCGCGGAGGTGCCGCATGGCAACAGACACACTTGCCTTGGAATATTCCAGCTCATTGGCAATATCTACAGATCGGACAAGTCCGTTCCTCCTGTGGAGGATCAGAATGGTCTCCAGATAATTTTGAGCAGACTCCTGTACCTTCAACGATGGTTCCTCCCGGATCAGCGGATAAAATTGGTTCGGAGCTTAGGCTCCTGCGCAGGCTCGACAACCCCTGCGGCTCTGCCCGCTGCAATGCACTTAAGGAGCCAAGCCATATTCTCAGCCAGGGTACGCATAGTCTGCATCCCCTCTTCATCCCTAAGAACCTCCTCGGGAGTATTGCCATGAACCTGGTTCCAGTACTGAGACGTCACAATAGGCATAGAGCTAATGGCAAAATACTTGTTGAGCCGATCAAAGCCCGCACTGGCACCTCCACGGCGGCAGGATACGATGGCTGCAGCAGGCTTGCCCTTGAGCTTGTCTGATGCACTATAGAACAGACGGTCTAAGAAGGCGGTACACTGACCGCTGGGGCCTGCATAGTAGATAGGCGAACCTACCACCATAGCATCGAATTCCTCCAGCCTTGCAGCCAGAGCATTGACACCGTCGTCAATGATGCAGGGATTGCCACCCTTGCACTTGCCACATCCCAGACAACCGGGTACCACCGTGGATCCGATCTGAACCAGTTCCCATTGGATGCCGTGCTTATCCAGTGTTGTTGCAATCTCCATAAGTGCAGTATAGGTACAGCCCTTGCTGTGGGGGCTGCCGTTTAGCAGTAAAACTTTCATTACTTGCCTCCTTTTTTCAATCGACGGATATCCTCACCTACGAATTTGACGATTCTGTACCCTCCCGTGATACGGGAAGCGATCTGGGGTGAATATCTCTGCTCCAATGAATCCGGGGTAAAATTGGTAGAAATGATGGTAGCTCGATTATTCATCATACGGCCGTTTACGATCTGATACAGAGCAGAGGTCACGAATTGGGTGCTCATCTCTGTCCCCAGGTCATCAATGATCAGCAGATCACAATCCATATACTTGCGGCTCAGCCCAAGAGTCTCCTCCTGTTGCTGACCGAACTTCTCCATCTCGAAGTCCTTAAATACCTGGATAGCTGTTTCGTATACCACGCTGTAGCAACGATCAGCTACCTGACGGGCAATGCACGCAGACAGGAAGGTCTTGCCCAAGCCGGTGGGACCGGTAAACAGCAGATTCCCTGCACCGGGACCAAAGCTCTCTGCATACTTGCGGCAAATTTTAAGATTCTGTTGCATCAGCTTCCTGGGACTGATACTAAGAACGGGATCCGGGACGTCGGGATAATACTCCAGAGAGAAAGTGTCGAAGCTCTCCCGTCCGTTGCCTAACAGGCTGGTCAGCTCCTTCTTCTGTTCCTGGCGGCACAGCTCCTTGAGACAATCACACATGGTAGAGCCTATGTAGCCTGTACCGTCACAAATATTGCAGATGGGGCTCTCGTAATCCATATCCTCTTCGGAAGAAAGGATCCAATCTCTTTCGACTTGGAGATCCAAGTTCTCCTTCTTGATAGCAGCCACAGCCGCAGCGGGATCCTCTCCCCGGCGGAGGGTATTGGCAATCAGCTTGGTCATAGTCAGACGGAGTTGACGCTCGATCTCGGGTAAACGGGGGTATCTCTCATAGGCGATCTCCCGTCTGCGTTCATTCTCCCGTTCACGCTCTCTGCGATCCTCCTCCAGTCGGGCTCTCGCCCTCTGTATGACCTGTTCGCTGTAAGCCATGGCTTTACTCCTCCTCTAATGCACTTGCAATCGCCTCTCGTTCCAGAGGACTCAGTGTAGTCTGATTGTGGGTCTGGTATACACCCCTGTTGTCGTTCTTACGCTTAGGGGGTGCGGAATCCCCCAGATTGATATCCTGGACCGTATGCAGATTCTTCTCCTGCCATGCGTTGAGGATGGAATTCATATATGCCCACTTAAGACCACCTGTATTCATGCAGGTCTTCTCATATGCCAATCGGATCACATCATCCGGGAATCCCCATCCGATCCAGCGGGTCAAATACTGCTCTTCACCGGTAGTCAGCTTGCGTCCATCTAACTGCATCATGGCACGCAGTCGTGCAATGCGGCTGCGGATCTGATTCTGGGTCTGGATGTACTGCAGGGCAGACTCCATACTGTCGATGTTCTCATCTGCCCAATGGTAGGCTTCCTTCTCCACTGCACGCATAGAGGGGGCGCGCATACCCTTCTGGCGGTTGCGATCCACACAGTAGCACAGTAGCAGGGATGCAACCTCTGTGGGCATCCTGAGATAATCTAAGAAGCCCAGTAGGATCTTAAGCTCCTCTGTAGACAGGGTCCTTCCCAAACGGCACTGTGCATCACCGATGAATTTGTTGAAGCTACCGCCTCTGTCACGGAGTGCCTGCTCCACCTCCTGCTGGGTATACTCCCGTTTGGGAGGAGGACTGAGCTTAGGCTGTTGCTGCTGCTCCTCACGGCATCCCAACATCCGCAGGTGATCCGATGCGGTACGCATCCGATCTGCGCTAAAATCCAGAGCCGCCATTGCCAGCTCCAGGGGCTCTCCCGCCTTACGGTATAAATATAGCTGAACCGCATCCGAACAGCGGCAGCCCAATAATAAGGTCATTTCCTCTTTGGTCAGTGTTACAGCTTCCATATCTCTCTCCTATACTCTCATATCTGTCAAGGATTTGAGTATACCACATTTTACTTCCGGGAGCAAGACACAGGGAGGAGAGAAATAAGTAAAATTTCGGCAGGTATTTTTGGCACGCTCCTATATCTTGTGCAACAGGAATTATGTTAGCACAAAGCCTCCGTTCACACCCAATACCTGTCCTGTTACGAACTGTGCTTCTGCCAGGTACAGCAGTCCCTCGGCAACCTCACGTGGCTCACCGTTCCTGCCCAGGGGGCACTCCTGCGCCAAATCATCCAGAGTCTCTTGGGATAAGTTGCCTACCATATCCGTCAGGATCACGCCGGGTGACAGACAATTGACACGGATGCCGGAGGGGCCCAGCTCCTGTGCCAGAGCCTTGGTTAGGGCGATCACGGCACCCTTGGTGGCAGAGTACGCCGCCTCGCAGGAGGCACCTACCTGTCCCCACATAGAGGCAACATTCACAATCGCGCCACTCTGACGGGCAAGCATATGGGGCAGCACAGCATTGACGCAGTGGTAGATCCCCTTGACATTGACGGCAAAGAGTCGGTCCCACTCCTGTGACGTGATCTGTGAGATCAGTCCGTAATGGCTGAGCCCCGCATTATTGATCAGCACATCCACAGGGGGAAGGTTATGCACCGCTTGTCTTACGCTGTCCCCGTCTGCTACATCACAGCAGATCCCACGGACACCGTACTCATGGATCAGAGCCTCGGCTTGTTCCGTGCTCTGCCGATAGAAGAAGGTAACCTCATATCCCTTCTCTCTGAACAGCTCAACGGCAGCCCTGCCGATCCCACGGCTGCCACCGGTAATAAGTACATGCTTCATTCGTACATCTCTCCCTAAACGAAGCCCCAATCCGTCGTAAACCACAGGTCGGAATCAATGACGGAATGGGGTCTGAATACTATGGAAACTCTGAATAAATAGCCGTCGGCACTCAGCGAATCTTTTGTCCCAACTTTTCGGTTTGAAAAACTTGAAATACACAAAGTATTCCTGCGTTTTCCCAACCTCAATTTGGAACAAA
>JAZRGR010000010.1:0-7012 GCA_045644345.1 Faecousia sp.
TGTAGGGCACATAAGTCGTCTTGTACGAGTTCCTACGCCCTTGTGGGCTATAAAAAGTAGCCATTATAAATGTCTACTTTTTAAAGGAACTCAGTATAACGCGTTGCGATTTTGCAATTTTTGATATAGAAAATTGCAAAATCCTGTCTCACGCAGTTCTTGACGCACCTACGGTGCTATAAAAAGGTTTTAAACATTTTTATCAAGAACCAGGGAAGCTCTGATTAAATCGCCAAGAGCAATCGGCGAGAGATTTTGTTCCAAATTGAGGTTTGGAAAACGCAGGAATACTTTGTGTATTTCAAATTTTTCAAACCGAAAAGTTGGGACAAAAGATTCGCTGAGTGCCGACGGCTATTTATTCAGAGTTTCCCTAGTATAAAAAGCGGCAACGAAAAGAACGGTATTTCTTTTCGTTGCCGTTTATTGGATTTCGTTATAGGGCTGTAATGGAATTGAATGGGATGCTGGGATTATAAGAATTCTTTGCCATCGGAAAAGGCATTTCCAACCTTAGCACCGAGCACATGATAGTCGTGATTGAAGGAATCGTAGCATATGGGGGAGAGCTTAGCTACATCCACCTTGCCCTCGGTTAGGGCGGAATCGTCAACACTGACATTAACGATGCGACCTACCAAGCGGCAGCTTTCCGGGTCGTAGCTGATCAGCTCGCACTCCACAGCCATGGGAAGCTCCCGGATCACAGGGGCGTTGACAAATTCGCTCTTGTCGGTATGGAAGCCGCAGACCTCCAATTTGTTGGGAACCTTGTTGCCGGAGGCAATGCCCAAATAGTCGCATTCCTTTACGAAATCCGCCGTAGCCATACTTACGGTAAAGGCTTTGCTGCGCAGGATATTATAGGTAGTCTTATGGTCTTCGCTGATGCAGATGGAAATCTCCTTTTCCTCAGAGATCCCACCCCAAGCGGCGTTCATAGCATTGGCAACACCGTTTTCGTCATAAGCCGCAATGATAAATACAGGCATGGGGTAGACAGCAGTTTTGGGTCCGAAATTCTTTCGCATGGTTATTTCTCCTTTGTAGATTTAAGATATCCATAGAATACCATAATTCTCACGGAAAGGCAATATTGGAATCCGGAAAGAATGCCTGTAATGGGATGGATATTTTGCAGTTTTTGCAGAATTATGTTATAATATTTGAAAAAGGTTGTAACGAATGATTATGGAATATCATCTAATCTGTGAAAGGTAGGTGAGGTGGCTTTGGGCTATGAGAAATTATTCCTGGAGAAAAGGGAGCTGGTCTATAGATATTTGTTCTCCTTGTGCAGGGATCCTGTTCTTGCAGAGGAGCTGACACAGGAGACCTTTTTTAGGGCTTATATCAATTTTGGAAGTCTGAGGAATCGGGAAAAGGCAGGGGTGTGGCTCTGCAGTATTGGAAAAAATTGCTTTTACACCTGGTACCGAGAGCAGAAACGAGTTCAACCACAGGAAGTCCCGGAAACAGAGACTGTGAGTGCAGATCCTGAGGAGGTATACATAGACGGCGAGTCTTATCGTGCTCTACACGATAGTATCAATGCATTAGAGGAGCCTTATGGTCAGGTGCTCAAAAGCAGGGTAGTGGATGGATTGAGTCTACAGGAAATCAGCCGTATATACGGAAAAAGTGAAAGCTGGGCCCGTGTGACGTTTTACCGGGCTAAGGAAAAATTAAAAGAAAGGATGAAACATGAAAATGAATTGTAATGTTGTGAAAGATCTGCTTCCCCTTTATTTGGATGATTGCTGCAGTGAGGAAAGCGGGAAGTTGGTAGAAGAACATATAAAAAGCTGTGGGAGTTGCGGCAGACTGTATGAAAGCATGAAGGAACCGGTGAAACCCACGGCACAGATACCGATGGAAGGAAAGCTAAATCGAATCAGTCAATGGAAGGCTTCTGTTCTGCAATCCTTGACGCTGTACATTTCCTTCCTCCTTGTTGCACAGGGCGTCGGGATGGAGGCCTCTGTCCCTGCAGGAGTAGGAAACGGTAATTGGCTCCTGGCTCTGGTGGTTCCCATGACGGCACTGCTGTTGTCTATGGGGAACTGGTATTTTATTCGATTATATCGAAGCAGAAGGATTTTCGTCACTTCCTCCGGGGGAATTTTGCTACTTGTTTCTGCCGCTTGCTACCTATGGGGTGCGATTCATTATGAATGGACCTTGGGAGAACTGACCGGGAACAGTGCCTTCATGATCGGTATTCTACTGACGATCCTTCTGTGTGGAATTTCTTGCCTGCTGTCGAACCTGTACGGGAAGTATTTGGGGAAGGAGTAGGTCTGATGAAACGATGGAATTCGGTACTATCGTGGATTCTATTGGGAATGCTGTTGTTGGTACCCGGTGGTGTATGGATCTGCAAAACTGTGGGCTATTCTTTTACCCTAAAGTATCCTATGATTCACTATTGGCTCACTGCGACAGTGGGACTTGCCCTTTATGTCTTACGGTGTTGTAGCAAAAAGGCGAGGGAATATAGAAAGCCTATTTTACTGTTATTTGCTCCCTTGGCTATGGTAAACGCTTTGTTTTCCTACGATGGTTCTGAGGCAAAGTGGATTGGGCTTGCAATGATACTGAGTATTGTTTTCTGCACTATGATTACATTCTCAAAGGTTGCATTCTCGAAGGAAATGAAGCCTGTAGAAAAATGGATCGTAGGGGTAGGAGTGATTCTTTTATTCCTGTTGGTTATTGTGGTAACAATGGTAACGACACTGTTAAATGTAGTGCTTGGCGATTTTGGCAGGGTATGGATAGAGAGAACGGCTTATTCTCCCTCCGGGAATTACTATGCCCAAGTCGTTGTGGACGATCAGGGAGCATTGGGCGGAAATACCTATGTGGATGTATATGAAGATAAGGGCATGGATATTTTCTACTTTACAATATGCGATGAGCCGGAAAGGATCTATTGGGGAGATTGGAGTGATCACCTAAATATTGATCTTGCATGGGAAAGTGAAGAAATCCTTGTGATCAATTCCGTAGAATACCCTGTATCCTAATGCGCTTGGAAACATGAGCAAAACATAGCGTAAAGCAATAACATAAGGGGCTGCTTCCGAGGAAGCAGCCCCTTGGTTATTGGGAGTTATGAATTAATCCTTGTACAGCTCGACGAGCTTGAGCAGGTGCTCATAGCGCTCCTTAGCTGCAGCCTCGTTACGTGCGAAGAGCTCTTCTGCACGGTCGGGGAACTCACGGATCAGACGGCTGTAACGAGCTTCGTTACGCAGGAATTCCTGGTAGCCATCCTTGGGAGCCTTGGAGTCCAGAGTGAACTTGCCGGTCTCC
This sequence comes from Faecousia sp., assembly GCA_045644345.1. Lineage (GTDB taxonomy): Bacteria > Bacillota > Clostridia > Oscillospirales > Oscillospiraceae > JAZOXB01. The sequence goes on from JAZRGR010000010.1 coordinate 3,319, forward strand.
TTGGAGGGATCGAAGCGGAACATATTCCAGTAGCCGCACTCAACAGCCTTCTTCATCTCGTCCTGGCAGTGCATCATGCCGCCCTTGATGGAGTGCATCTCGCAGGGAGCGTAGCCGATGATGAGGGAGGGACCATTGTAAGCTTCTGCCTCGGCGATTGCCTTGATGGTCTGAGCGGGGTTAGCGCCCATAGCGATCTGAGCAACATAGACATAGCCGTAGGACATTGCGATCTCAGCCAGGCTCTTCTTCTTGACTTCCTTACCGGCGGCTGCGAACTGTGCAACCTGGCCGATGTTGGATGCCTTGGAGGCCTGTCCACCGGTGTTGGAGTAAACCTCGGTGTCGAATACGAAGATGTTGACGTCTTCGTTAGAAGCCAGAACATGGTCAACTCCGCCGAAGCCGATGTCATATGCCCAGCCGTCGCCGCCGAAGATCCATACGGACTTCTTGCACAGGTATTCCTTGTTCTCAAGGATTTCCTTGACAGTGTCGCAGCAGACGTTAGCTTCCAGGTTGGCGACCAGAGCAGCGGTAGCGGCCTTGTTAGCCTCGCCGTCGTTTACGGTCTCCAGGTACTTAGCACAGACAGCCTTACGCTCCTCGGAAACAGTTGCTTCCATAACAGCCTTGACCTTCTCGATCAGACCTTCGCGGATGAACTTCTGAGCGGTGTACATGCCCAGACCGTGCTCTGCGTTATCTTCGAACAGGGAGTTGGACCATGCAGGACCATGGCCTTCCTTGTTGGTGCAGTAGGGAGAGGTAGCACCGGGGCCGCCCCAGATGGAGGAACAACCGGTAGCGTTGGAGATATACATACGATCACCGAAGAGCTGGGTTACGAGACGAGCATAAGCGGTCTCTGCACAGCCTGCGCAGGAGCCGGAGAACTCAAGCATGGGCTGCTTGAACTGGCTGCCCTTAACAGTGTTGTCTTCGATCTCGGGCTTGGGAGCAACCTTGGAGACCATGTGGTTGAAGATCTCCTGCTCAGCAAGCTGGCTCTCCTGGGGCTTCATAGTGATAGCCTTGGTGGGGCAGACGCCTACGCAGACGCCACAGCCCATGCAGTCCAGGGGAGATACTGCCATGGTGTACTGATAGACACCCTTGCCCTTGCCGGCCTTGATGGGACGGATCTTTGCACCTGCGGGAGCGGCGGCAACTTCTTCCTCAGACAGAGCGAAGGGACGGATGGTAGCATGGGGACATACATATGCACAGTTGTTGCACTGGATGCACTTGTCGGCATCCCATTCGGGAACCAGAACAGCAACGCCGCGCTTCTCGTAAGCAGCAGCACCGATCTCGAACTGACCGTCAACATGATCCATGAAGGCGGAAACGGGCAGGCTGTCGCCGTCCATCTTGCCAATGGGGTTGAGGATGTTCTTGACCATCTTGACCAGCTCGGGCTTGCCCTCGAGAACGATCTCTTCTTCTGCATCGACAGCCTCTGCCCATGCTGCGGGAACGTCGATCTTAACGAATGCGGTAGCACCGGCATCGATAGCGTTCCAGTTCTTCTCAACGACGTCCATGCCCTTCTTGGCGTAGGAAGCCTCTGCAGCGGCCTTCATGTACTTGATAGCCTCTTCTGCGGGGAGAACCTGTGCCAGTGCGAAGAATGCGGACTGGAGAATGGTGTTGGTACGCTTGCCCATGCCGACCTTCTCGGCCAGGTCAATGGCGTTGATGGTGTAGAGCTGAACATTGTTCTTAGCGATGTAACGCTTAGCCTCGGCAGTCAGGTGCTGCTCCAGCTCAGCCAGATCCCACTGGCAGTTGATGAGGAATACGCCACCGGGCTTGACATCGTTAACGATCTTGAAGCCCTTGATGATGTAAGAGGGATTATGGCAAGCCACAAAGTCAGTCTTGTTGATGTAGTAGGGGCTCTTGATGGGCTTGCCGCCGAAGCGGAGGTGGGAAACGGTAACGCCACCGGTCTTCTTGGAGTCATACTGGAAGTATGCCTGTACGAACTTGTCGGTGTGGACGCCGATGATCTTGATGGAGTTCTTGTTAGCACCAACAGTGCCGTCGCCGCCAAGACCCCAGAACTTGCACTCGATGGTGCCTTCTGCAGCGGTGTTGGGGGAGGGCTTCTCTTCCAGAGAGAGGTTGGTTACGTCGTCATTGATGCCCAGGGTGAACTGCTTCTTGGGCTCGTCCTTCGCCAGCACTTCGTAGACAGCAAAGGTGGAGGAGGGGGGAGTATCCTTGGAGCCGAGGCCATAGCGACCGCCGATGACGGGGATGTTGCGGCCTGCGGTAGCCAGAGCGGTGACTACGTCCAGGAACAGGGGCTCGCCCAGAGCACCGGGCTCCTTGGTACGGTCCAGAACAGCGATCTTCTTGCAGGTCTCGGGGATAGCTGCAAGGAGCTTGTCTGCACGGAAGGGACGGTACAGGCGGACCTTAATGAGGCCGACCTTCTCGCCATTGGCGTTCATGTAGTCGATAACTTCTTCTGCTACGTCGTTGATGGAGCCCATAGCGATGATGACACGGTCAGCATCGGGTGCGCCGTAGTAGTTGAACAGCTGGTAGTTGGTGCCCAGCTTCTCGTTGACCTTGCCCATGTACTTCTCAACGATCTCAGGCAGAGCGTTGTAGTAGCCGTTGCAGGCCTCACGGTGCTGGAAGAAGGTGTCGCCGTTCTCGTGGGAGCCACGCATGACGGGACGCTCGGGGTTGAGGCAGTGCTTGCGGAATGCCTTAACAGCATCCATGTCGCACATTTCCTTCAGGTCCTCGTAGTCCCAGATAGCGATCTTCTGGATCTCATGGGAGGTACGGAAGCCGTCGAAGAAGTTAATGAAGGGAACACGGCCCTCGATGGAAGCCAGGTGAGCAACAGCGCCCAGGTCCATAACTTCCTGGGTGTTGGTCTCGCAGAGCATAGCAAAGCCGGTCTGACGGCATGCGTATACGTCGGAGTGATCACCGAAGATGTTGAGGGCGTGGCTTGCTACGGTACGAGCAGATACGTGGAACACGCAGGGCAGCAGCTCGCCGGCGATCTTGTACATGTTGGGGATCATCAGCAGAAGGCCCTGGGAAGCGGTGTAGGTGGTGGTGAGAGCGCCTGCTGCCAGGGAGCCGTGTACTGTGCCGGCTGCACCTGCTTCGGACTGCATCTCGACGACCTTAACACGGCTGCCGAAAATGTTCTTGCGACCCTGTGCAGACCACTGATCGACATAGTCGGCCATGCGGCTGGAGGGGGTGATGGGGAAAATACCAGCAACTTCGGTAAACGCATAGGACACGTGAGCCGCAGCGTTGTTACCGTCCATCGTGATGAATTTTCTGGACAAGATATGAACCTCCTATTTTTTTGCTCTGCAGCACAAAACTACAGAGTTTTAATTTTTTACACCTTATTCTATCATATTCTTTCCCGGGTGTAAATGAAGAAAAGTAAAATCGTAAAACTTTTCTTTGTAATTTCCGAAAGATTTTTCCTGCGGGATGAAAGCTGTTGAAAAAATTCGCAGAAAGCGTATCGATATTTGCGTTTTCAGGGAATTTATAGTATGATAAGATAATCTGGAAGAGAGGAGTGGGTACGATGCTCAGTCGAGACAGTTCTCTGGGATTGCAGGGAATCGAAGGCTACGAAGTTGCTGTGGAATGTTACATCACCAACGGTCTTCCCGGGTTTGATATTGTGGGACTGCCT
>JAZRGR010000011.1:0-11131 GCA_045644345.1 Faecousia sp.
CGAAAGGATCATGTTTCAGTGCCTCCCCGGGTCGCTTCTTTGGTTCCTTTCTTGTCGACACAAGAAAGGAACGCCCCCCGCAGGGAAGCAGACTTCCGCCCTGCATGGCACGGTGCATAAAGGAGCAGAGCCCGATTACGATCCACACATAAACAGCTCGATAAATCGGAATTTAGCCACTGTCCACCCCGTATAGGCACAAGGATCCCCAAGGGAGCTGTCTCCCTTGGGGATCCCGGATGGCTTATGCGAAGAAGTCTCTGGCGGCATCGGAGTAGGCAAAGAGAGCCTTACACAGAGCCAGAAGGTCGCCGGTCTTGTTGTTGCCGTAGGTATCAGCACTGTAGCGCAGGGTCGGAGAAACACGGGTCTCCCCGTCGTACACAGCCGCATCAATGACACACCGTAGCTCTGCGGCAAGGAGTCCCTCGAAGCAGAAGGCGTACCAAGGCTGTCCCTCATAATACAGGGTAGGATCCCCAAGGACAACGGTCTGCACCTCACCCTGATAATCCATATAGGTCAAGCGGAGGGTCAGAGCCAGGGGATCCCCCACGTAATGGGTGGTATCGATGACGAACTTGAGACTGACACGGGAATCCAAATCCAGGGACTTGCCCTTCCACAGTACGGTGGGAGACTCCAGATCGTCGAGAACCGTGTTGTTGTTGCCGAAGGTCACATCATCCGGATCGGTCAAGAGGCTACGGTCGGCATCGGTCATGGCGGCATCCACGAGGGCATCGGTCCGATAGGCCTTGAAGGTCTGGGCGGCGGCACCGTAGCGCAGGAGCTGGGCGCAGAGGACCTTCAGCTTCTGAGAGACGGTGGTCTTGCTGAGCTGGGCATAGGCATAGGAGGAAATGCTGTAGAGGTCTGTGTTGGAGATATACTCCTGTCCATCCTTAGTCATATGGAGCACTGCTTCTACGGTATCGCCCATCTGTACGGCGGTGAGCCCTGTGAGGGTGAAGTAGTAGAAATTGCCGTTAAGGACGGGGGAGATCTCTACTGTGGTGGTACCCACCTTGTCATTGCCGGTGTAACGGGGGACAGTGACCTCCAGCAGGAAGCTGTCGTAGGAAGCAACATAGTCCGATCTGACAGCGAAGTTAATGGAAATATCGCTGGCAAGGTTCAGATTGTGGTTGAGCACAAAGGAGCTGTCTACCCGGGGAGGGGTTGCCTCGGACAGAGGCAGGATCTCTAAGTCGAAGTACTCCTTGCCCCCGGGCTTTACGTTGCCGGTAGCATAGCTGCCGAATACCCCGTAGTCTCCTCCCCGGTAGATGAGACCCCGATTGGTAGCTCCCGTGGGGGTGATCCGCCAGGAGCCGTTGGTTCCACGGGTAATGACCCAGGAATAGGGCTCTGCCACACCTACAAGCTGGGTGGTGCTGGTGGAGGTGGTGGCATAGCTCAGATAGGAGCCCTTGCTCTCGATGGTGTACACACCGTCGGTGTAGGTCAGGGTCACGGCATGATCCCCTGCCTCTGTTGCAGAAACAATACCGTCCGTTACATTAAGGGCAACGGCGTCCAGCTTGCCTGCTGCTTCCGGGAAGAGATTGGAGAAGGTATAGTAGGTATCTGCTACCTTGGCGGCTAAGACGAAGGTGCCGGAGGTGCCGATCTCGAAGCCGGGGACATCGAATTCGTCGGCACCGCAGAGGGTACACTTGCCGTTTTCGTAGCTGTGATCCAGAGTGGGGATCAGCTTCTGGGTTTCGGTCACGGCATCGCAGACGGTGCAATATCTGCCCTCTGTCAGACCGGTGGCGGTACAGGTAGGCTCCTGACCGGGCAGGATGGCCTCGGTGTGACCCTTGGCCTCGATGACACGGGACTCTACGAGCTGTCCGCAGGTGTTACACAGGACGGTAAGGGAGCCCTCCTCCGTACAGGTGGCATCTACCACCGTAGAGGTGGTATCCTCGTGGGCACACAGGGAGGAAAGTCCAATGGCAAGGATCTCCACATCGAAGTATTCCTGTGACCCTGCCGTTACATTGGAGGCGGCATAGGTGCCGAAGGTGAGATACTCTCCACTGCGGAAGCTGAGGACACGGGCAGGATCTGCGGGAACCAGTCGCCAGGAGCCGTTTACTCCCTCGCTGAGGGTCCATGTTGCTGCCTCGGCACTGCCTATGAGGGAGGTGGAGGAGCTGTGCTTGAGGTAGATGCCGTTACTCTCGATGGTATAGCTGTCATTGTCGAAGGTCAGATGTACCGTAAAGCCGTGGGCATCGTTGGTCAGGACTGTCCCGTTCTCTACGGAGATGGGAACAGCGGAGATCCGACCTGCCGCAGTGGGGAAGGTATCGGGGAGGGCATAGTAGCTCTCGCCTACCTTTGCCGCCAGGACAAAGGGGCCGCTCATGCCGTATTGGAAGGGAACAGCGGCAGGCTCCTGTGCGCCGCAGGCAGAGCATACGCCATCTTCAAAATAATGGAGCAGGGTAGGTACGACCTCCTGGGGAACGAGGATCTCCCCACAGATCTCACAGTGGGAGCCCTCGGTCAGTCCCGTAGAGGAACAGGAGGGAGCAACGGCCTGGTCTAAGAGCTCTGCGTGACCCGTAGCAGGGAGGATCTCGGTGCGGACGACCTTGCCGCAAGCCTTGCACAGCTCGGTTAAGGAGCCTTCTGCTGTGCAGGTGGCAGGGACGGTGACGGTCTCACAGCTTGTATGGATGCAGTCTCCGACGATCCCTACAGGCAGGATCTCTAAGTCGAAGTATTCTGCAGAGCCCTGGGTCACATTGGACAGGGCGTAGGTGCCGAAGGTGTTGTACTCCCCTCCACGGAAGGCAAGGGCGCGGCTACCGTCATTGGTAAGGAGCCGATAGCTACCGTTGATACCGTCGGTCATGAGCCAGCCGTAGGGCTGGGAGGAAGCGGAAATGTTGGTGGAGGAGCTGTGCTTGAGGTACAGCCCACTGCTTTCTAATGTATAGATACCGTCGGCATAGGTCAGAACCACTGCACAGTCCTCGGCATCCTCGGGGGCAACGGCACCGTTCTGTACAGGGATCGGTGTGCCGGAGAGCTTGCCGGCAGAGGTGGGGAAGCTGTTACCCAGTGCATAATAGGTGTCTGCTACCTTGGCGGCAAGGACGAAAGCTCCGCTCTGCCCCGGTGCAAAGGGGGCGACATCGGAGGCTGTCTCACCGCAGACGGTACACTGACCGTCCAGATAGGTATGTGCCAGCATGGGCAGGGTCTGCTGTTCGGTGAGAACGGCATTGCAGTCTGCGCAATGACTGCCCTCGGTCAGACCGTATGCGGTGCAGGTGGGGGCAACTGCCGGATCTGCAACGGCGGTATGACCGTTGGCGGCAATGACCGTTGCCGTGGTCTCTGCACAGCGACTGCAGCAGTAGCTCTGATAGCCATCTGCGGTGCAGGTAGGAGCGGAGGCAGGACCACGGAGATCCACGGTGCTGAAATCATGACCCATTGCAGGTGTGACGGAGCTGCTGACCACCTCGCCGCATTCCAGACAGGTGACAGTCTCGGAGCCCTCTACACGGCAGCCCGCGGCTCGCTTGGTAACAGAGGTACTGCCGTGAGCACAACGGGAGGCAGGCTCCTCTACAGGCAGGATCTCTAAGTCGAAGTATTCCGTATCTCCTGCCTCTGCATTGCTGACCAGGTAGGCGGCAAACTGCATGTACTTGCCTCCGCGGAATACGAGACCACGGGTGGTGGTGCCGGAGGTCACACGCCAGGAGCCGTTGGTGCCCCCGGTAATGGTCCACTTGTAAGGGGTGGAGCTGCTGATCAAATTGGTGGAGGAGGCGTATTTTAGGTATCCGCTGTGGTCGGCAATGGTGTACTTGCCGGAGGCGTACTGAAGGGTCACGGCATAGTCCTCCCCATCCTGGGCGCGGACAACACCGTTGGTCACGGTAAGCTCACCGCCACGGAGCTTGGCGGCAGAGCCGGGGAAGCTGTTGGGCATGGCATAGTAGGTGTCCCCTATCTTGGCAGCCAGGACGAAGGTGCCGCTTGCGCCCACCTTGAAGGGAGCGGCAAGAACCTGAGCGGTACCGCAGGCAGAGCACTTGCCCTCTACGAAGCTGTGACCCGTTGCAGGGACTGCGGTCTGCGCCGTAAGGACCTTGTTACACAGGGAGCAGTGGTAGCCACGGGTCAAGCCGGCGGTGGTACAGGTGGCGGCTACTGCCTTGTCTGTGACCTTCTTGTGGCCTGTAGCCTCTACGGTGGTGGCAGAGAGGACCTCTGCACAGGTCTTGCAGGTTACGGTGGTGCTGCCCTTGGCAGTGCAGGTGGGAGCCACCGTCTTGGTGGTGGTACGGCTGTGCTTGCAGGCAGAACCACTGCCCACAGGCAGGATCTCCAGATCGTAATACTCCGTGCTGTCTGCACCGGCATTGGAGGCGGTGTAGGCACCGAAGAGGTTGTAGCTCTTCCCACGGAACAGCAGAGCGCGGGAGGAGGCTGTAGAGGGGCTGAGCCGCCAGGAGCCGTTGGTGCCCTTGGTGATATTCCAATAATAGGGCTTGGTGTCGGTGCCTACATTGGTAGAGGAGGTGTACTTGAGGTACACACCGTTGTTCTCGATGGTATAGCCCTCCTCGGACCAGGTCAGAGCCAGAGCGAAGCTCCCTGCATTGCTACTGCTGACAGTGCCGCCGCTAACGGGGATCTCGACGCCCTTGGGCTTGGATGCCTTGGTGGGCAGGGTGTTGGAGATGGCATAATAGGTGGTGCCGACTCTGACGGCAAGGACGAACTTGCCACTGTCTCCTGCGCGGAAGGAATTGGCGGCAGGAGCGGTGTCGGGCTGATCGCCGCAGGTCTTGCAGATGTTGTTCACATAGCTGTGACCGGTTGCAGGGATGATCTCCTGCGCGGTAAGGACAGTGTTACATACAGAGCAGTGCTGTCCCTTGGTCAGGCCGTTTACGGTGCAGGTGGCACTGAGGGCCTTGTCGGTTACCGGCTTATGCCCTGTGGCAGGGACTGCATCGGTCTTGGTAAAGCCACAGCCTAAGCAGGTGAACAGGCTCTCACCATCCTCGGTGCAGGTGGCAGGCTCCACTACCTTGCCTCCATCGAAGCGGTGGGTGCTCGCCACATCCTTGCGGTAGGTATAGACGATCTGGTAGTTGGCACGGACATTCTCGTCGAAGTTGGGACTGCTGAATACATCCAGATAGAACTTGTTCTCACGGATGGCAAAGCCGTAGATCTTGAAGTTCTTGTGTGCCGACAGATCCGGCTTGTAGAATACAGCCGCCTTACGGGTAGCGGGATCGAAGCGGTAAATGGCATCGGGGGTGGAGAAGAACAGATTCTCCCCGTCACAGGCAAGATAGTCGAAACGGTTGACATAGGGCTTCCAGTTGGAGGTCAGCTTGTAGAGCTGGGTGGACTTGCCGTCCTTCCAGGAATAGAGCTTGCCTCCGGACAGATAGTAGATGGTGTCACCCAGGAGACAGAACTTGGAGGTGGATTTCTGCCAGAAGGCACTGTCGTACTCTGTATCCGTGGTGACAGCGGTGAAGTCGTCAGCCTCGTGACCCTCTGCGATCATGCCGTCTGTGGAACGGAGGAAGTTGACATGACGGGTATAGCCTGCATGGTCAATGGTGGGATCGTCCCAGGTTACATCCACGTTGTATGCCTTGCCGTCCAGCTCGATAATGTTCCATGCGTGGTTCAGATCGTCGGACTTGCACAGGTTGACGGGGATCCCCAGCTTGCCTAAGAGGTAAGCATAGCCCTCGGTGTAGCCCTGGCACACGGACATCCGATTGACGATGGAGCCATAGGCGGTGTAGCGGTCCTCACCGGATGCCGCCTTGCGGTCGTATTCGCTGTTGACAGCCAGGAAATCATGTACCAGCAGTGCCTGCTCCAACTGGCTGAGACCTGCGCCCCGGATGGGACAGAGGATCTCCTCGGCGGCGGCCTCCAGCTCACGGTACTTACGGATGCCGGTTTCGTAGCCCTCTTCGTACTTAAAGGAAATACGGGAAATGACCTTGTTCCCGTCTACCTTGACCGTAGCGTAGGAAATGGTGGCAACGAAGAAATATTCGGGATGATAGTACACCAGTCCCCGAATAGCGGTCTTGGCATCCTCGTCGTAGGGGATCTTGAGGGTGGATACCTTGCAGGATGTGTTGTTCAGAATGGCATCCCGCAGGCTCTGCTTAAGGGTGTTGAACTTGGTCTTGCTCAGATGGAGCATATCCATGAGCTGTTCATCCGTATAGTGAGTGTAGCTCAAACGGGAACGGGTGGGGCGGTGATCCTCGCTATGGTCTGCTGCGCTCACTGTCATGGGGAACATGGACAAAAGAATGCACAGTACCAGGAGCAGGGATAGAATGGATTTCGCTTTCATACAGTACCTCCTTGCAGTGTGTAGAAGTATAATCACTATCATTATATCACGGCAGGGTACAAAAACAAATAAGAATTTACTAATTTTATGGAAAAACAGGAGAAACCAATCTTTTGCTTGTAAATTATTGGCAAATATGATAGGATAACAGCATATTCGGGAGCTTTCCCGGAAAATCCGGATGTTAGGAGATCTAATGATGAAACACAATGTATGGAAACGGATCACGGCAGCCCTCCTGTGCCTTGTCCTCCTTACAGCACTGCTGCCCTACAGCTCTGCCACAGGGATCGGGGCTGTAAGGACAGTGACCGCTGAACGGGAAACAGACCCCGTCACCGAGACAGCCCAAGCCCTCAGTGCAGATATCTCCCTCCTGCCCGCTGCAGGGGGCAACCGCAACGGCAGAGTCCGTCTGTCCGGCTTCACCCGGAGTGCAGACGGCAGCACGGACATGAAGGATCTCAAGGGCAAGCACTATCTGATCCGCAATCAGAGCAGTATATTCTACGCCCTGGACGGTAGCTGGACGGGGACGGATGCCAACCTGCCCCTAAAGCAGGTCACAGCCTCCGACACTTCCAACTTCTATTACATCACTGCCGGGATCTCCACGGCTATGGCATTCGACTTCCACTATGCAGGCAATGCCTCCAACGGTATGCCCGGCTATGTCCTGCGGTTCAACAACGGGCGGAACTTAGGGGTCGGCACCCGATATACCGGCACCTACACCAATCTGTACAATGTTAAGGGTGACACCACCGCTGACCTTGCCAAGGCGCCTAAGATCCGTTTTGACCATCCTGACGGCTCCGGCTGGGCGCGGATCAGCAATTTTAACGGCACCCACGGTCTGCGGCAGAGCAGTGACATGACCCACATCCGCTGGAAGGACAACAGCGCAGGGGACAATGCCTATGATGGCAATGCCCTGTATCTGTACAGACTCTGGTCCACAGCGGGTCTGCGGACTGCTATCGGTCAGATGCAGACCTATCTGGATACCCCTTTGCTGTATGAGGAGGCAGAGTATACCCGTTTCCTTACCTGTATGGAGGAGAGCATCGCTCTGTTCAAGCAGTACGATGCCAGACCCACAGCACTGATCGAGCCCTATCACTTCATCCAAGAGATCTTGGACAAGCAGGCAAGCACCTTGACTGCCTATACCACCAAGTTAGTCCCCCGTACAGACCTTAGCCCTGCGCAGTCTGCCACCGTTCTCCGCCGTGAGATCGACACCCTGCCTACCACAGGCACCAACCGTAACGGCAGAGTCCTGCTGTCCTCCTTCTCTCAGAGTGCAGACGGCAGCAAGGATATGAAGGAGCTCAAGGGCAAGCACTATCTCATCCGCTACCAGGATCCCGGCTTCTACGCCCTGGACGGGAGCTGGACAGGCTCAGACGGGAACCTGCCTCTTAAGCAGGTCAACCCCAATGATGCCGGCAGCTACCTCTATATTACCAGCGGCATTTCCACCTCTATGGCATTCGACTTCCACTACACAGGCAATGCCTCCAACGGTATGCCAGGCTATGTCCTGCGGTTCAACAACGGGCGGAACTTAGGGGTCGGCACCCGATATACCGGCACCTACACCAATCTGTACAATGTCAAGGCAGATACCACTGCAGATCTTGCCAAGGCGCCTAAGATCCGCTTCGAGCATCCCGACGGCTCCAACTGGGTGCGGATCCGCAATTTTGCAGGTACCCATGGTCTGCGTCAGAGCAGTGACATGACTCATGTCCGCTGGAAGGACAACAGCGCAGGGGACAATGCCTATGACGGCAATGCCCTGTATCTGTACAGACTCTGGTCTACCCAGAGCCTGATCTCTGCCATCCACGATATGAAGAGCTACTTAGACACCCCGGAATTCTTCGATGCCGAGACCTTTGAGGCTTTCCTTGCCTGCATGGAGGAGAGCATCGCCATGTTCCGCCAATACAATGCTGTCCCCAAGGCGGCGATCGAACCCTACGATTTTATCCAAGATACTCTGGACAACCAAGCAGCCCGGCTCCGCGCTTTCGAGAAAGCATTGACAGATAGCATTCCCCGTCCCCCTGCATCTGAGATCGATGCCGCAACTACCCTCCACCAGCTCCCCTCCAAGGCACCCCGCAGTGCAGGGGACTATGACCACAATATGTCCTACGTGATCCGTACCCGTCAGGGCAAGATCATCATCCTTGACGGCGGTTGGGAGCGGAACAACGAGGACGGCGACTTCCTCTTCTCCTACTTACAGAAGATCACGGGGGATCCCACCCCCAATATCGAAGCTTGGTTCATTACCCATGCCCACGGGGATCACCACGGTGCTGTTGCCACCTTTGCCAATAAGTATGCAGACAAGGTTACTGTAGAGGCATTCTATCACCACTATCCCAACGAGTCGGATATCCGTACCTATCTGGCAAGTGCCGGCATTGATGGCACCATTTCTGCCGTAGGCAGAGTCCCCTATATGATGAAGAAGCTGAAGAATGCCCGGGGAGGTCCCGTCCGTGAGGTCTACGTCAACTCCGTCCACTCCGGCAAGTGCAACAGCTCCTTCGACTTTGACGAGGTCCATATTGACATCCTCTTAGACTTCGAGGATATTAAGTGGGCAGTGAACAATGTCAGCGGCACCTATTCCGGCACCTGGCCCGTTGAGGGGCGGAACTTCAAGAATCTGACCTTCCGTCAGCTCGTAGACGGGAACTTTAACGAGACCAGCATCGTATTCCGTGCCTCCGTCGGGGGTAAGAATATCCTCTTTACCGGGGACGCAAGCTACGTGGCAGGCTACCTGCTGAACAAGTTCCACGACACCCATGCCTCCAACCCCGACAGCTACTATACCATCAAGAGTGACTATGTACAGGTCGCCCACCACGGCTACTACGGCTTGACCAAGGCGACCTACAAGCGCATCGACCCGGATGTAGGACTCTGGCCCACTCCCAAGTATGAATACACCGGCTCCAAGACAGACCTTGCCCTGCCCTATGCCTTGGAGTGGTTTGCAGAGATGGGCGTTACCAACTATCCCTCTTATTTAGGTCCCCAGAGCTTCTCCTTCCCCCTTGTGCGGTCTGCCACCGCCGTCAGCATCCCCGGGGAGCTGAGGGACTATGTATTCGATCCCCAGTATTATCTCAGCCTCTATCCCGAATTGGCTACCCTCTACGGGGAGGATGCAGGGCAGCTATATTACCACTTTATCCATTACGGTATCGAGGAGGGTCGCAGTGCAAGCCCCTTCTTCGATGTGAGATTCTATGCCAATTACAACGGACAGAACTTCCGTGACACCCTTAAGGGCAACTACCTTGCCGCCTTCCATGACTTCCTGTCCAAGTACAAGACCGCTGCCCGTATGAAGCTGTCTGCGACCTTTGATCCCACGGTCTATGCCGCGGCTCACAAGGAGGTGGCAAATGCCTCTCTGCTGGGTCTCATACAGCACTATGCCGCCAATGGCTACGGCAAGGGCGAGATCCCCTCTAAGACCTTCCTATCTTCCGACGGTACCACCTACCACACTGATTGCACCGTGACCCCGGGTACTGCGCCCACCTGCACCCGAGCAGGCAAGTCCTATACAGCCAAGTGCAATACCTGTGGCTCTGTAGTGGTCCCCGTCACCTCCATCCCTGCAACGGGACATAGAGAGATCGTGGATCCTGCGGTGTCCCCCACCTGTACCGAAAGCGGTCTGACAGAGGGTAAGCACTGTGAGATCTGCGGTGAGACGCTTGTAGCCCAAGAGACCGTCCCTCCCACGGGTCACAGCTACACCTACGAGACTGTAGACGGTCTGACCCATACCGTAGGCTGTAAGCTCTGCGACTACACCGCTGCAGAGTCCCATACCTACGAAAACGGCACCTGTGTCTGCGGCGAAGCAGAGAGCAAGGAGCCTATAGTGGACGGAGCCTTGGTCATCAACCACAGTCTGAATTTGGCAAGTGATATCTCCATTAACTTTGCGGTGCGGACGGACTATTTGCAGGATTATGTAAACCATTATCTGGTCTGCGAGATTCCTGTGTATCAGGGCAATGCGCAGACAGGGACAAGGTCTGTGACCATTGAGCCTGTCTTAGTGGGCAACTTCTATTACTACACCCTCACCGGTGTTACCGCTGTGCAGATGGGCGATGTGGTTACCGCCCGGCTCCATATGGAGAAGCAGGGTCAGCCCTACCTGTCCAAGGTGGATACCTACAGCATTGCACAGTATGCCTATGCCCAGCTTAATAAGGATACCACTGCCGATAGCCTTAAGAAGCTGTGTGCAGACCTGCTCCGCTACGGCAAGGAGGCACAGATCTTTAAATCCTATCGGACAGACAGCCTTGTAGATGCAGCCATGACCGAGGCTCACAAGGCATATCTCAGCGATGCAGAGGCTGTGACCTTCGGTAGCAACAATCAGGTCCTTGCAGATCTGCAAGCCCCTGCAGTTACCTGGGTAGGCAAGGCACTGGACTTGGATTCCAAGGTCTGTCTCAAGTATGTCTTTACCCCCGGCACCTATACGGGAGATGTAGAGGATCTGGTACTCAAGGTACATTATGTAAACCGCGAAGGGCAGACCGCCGAAGCAGTCCTTTCGGATCCCGTCCTGTACAATCCTGCCATGAACAGCTACGCCTTCACCTTTGACGGACTCTTAGCCGCAGAGCTGCGGACCGTGCTGGATGCCGCTGTCTACGCAGGAGATACCCGTCTGTCTCAGACCCTGCGCTA
>JAZRGR010000012.1:0-1672 GCA_045644345.1 Faecousia sp.
ATTTTTTTAGGTTTTTATGGAATCTTCTTCCTGAGCTTAACCCGATAATAAAAAGGGAGGCCAAAGCCTCCCTCTTCTTATTGGTACGGGCGACAGGACTTGGTTGCATTTTCTGCCTGCGGGCAGAAAATAATGGAAGCCACCAGTTTTTGAACTGGTGGCAGAAACACCCCACCGGGGTGGTGCACGGCTATGGGTTCAAGTCCTGTCTGATCTCATAGAAATACAAAAAGAGAGGCGAAGGCCTCTCTTCTGTATTTGGTACGGGTGTTCATAACGGACTTGACTTAAACTAACATAATACCGGCAGAAACACACATATTTCGGTCAGCATGACCAAAGAACATCATTTTAGAATTATTCCGCCGCCTTAAAATTGTAGATAGGCTTGATTCTGCAAAGGATCTCGGCGGTAGGCTCAATGTTCTCTACGATCTCATCCATGCTCTTGTAAGCCATAGGCGACTCGTCGAGAGTATCGGGGACAACACAGGTGGAATATACACCCGCCATCTCCGCCTCGTACTCAGCCATTGTGAGCCGCTCGAAGGCGGCAGAACGGGACATCAGACGTCCGGCACCGTGAGGTGCAGAGCAGTTCCAATCCTCGTTACCCTTGCCAATGCAGATCAGGGAGCCGTCACGCATATTGATGGGAACCAGGAGCTTCTCGCCCGCCTTGGCCGAGACAGCGCCCTTGCGGAGCACCATCTCATTCACATCAATGTAGTTGTGAATGGTCTGGAAAGTCTCCAAAGCAGTCCAGCCGCAACGGTCAAGAATAATCTCAGCCATCTTTGCACGATTTCTCTCTGCGAACTTCTGGCAGATATCTACGTCGTGAAGGTAGTCCTCCATAAAGGAACCGTAGAGGAAGCAAAGGTCACGAGGGAGTGTAGGATTCTTGGTCTGGAACTCCTTATCCAGCGTCTTGAGCGTTGCTTGGATCTCAGATCGTCTACCCTGCTCCTTATAGGTACGGATGATCTCCTCACGCTGGCGGAAATACTCCTCCTTGCCTACATTCAAATCGACAGCCAGCTGTTGATAGAATTGGGCAACCTGCGTACCGAAATTACGGCTTCCGGAGTGGATCACCAGGTACTTGCCACCATCTGCATCCTCGTCGATCTCGATAAAGTGATTACCGCCACCGAGAGTGCCCAAGGATCGCTCAAGGCGCTTGGTATCCCGGAGAGATCGGTAGCAACGCAGCTGTGTCAGGTCGAACCGCTCCTGTCTGCCCTCCCAAACATTTCTGCCGCAAGGGATGAAGTGTGCTGCCTCGTCTACCTTCTCAAAATCGATATCAATGTTGCCCAGGTATACGGTGTACATGCCGCAGCCGATAT
This sequence comes from Faecousia sp., assembly GCA_045644345.1. Classification (GTDB taxonomy): domain Bacteria; phylum Bacillota; class Clostridia; order Oscillospirales; family Oscillospiraceae; genus JAZOXB01. The sequence continues at coordinate 1,353 of JAZRGR010000012.1, forward strand.
CCACACCGACCATTGCAGGAACGATCTTGTCAGTGACAGTCATTGTAGTACCAATGGTGCAACCCTTTCCTGCGTGAACATCGGGCATGATCCGGATCTTCGAAGAGGCAAAGGCCTCAGTATCACATACCGTCTTGATTTGCTCGCGCGCGCCATCCTCAAGGGTGGTCGCAAACACGCGGGCGGTATTAAAGTTTCCTATAATCTCAATCATGTCATTCTCCTTTCATATGGTACGGTCGGGCATTTACTTATGATGCACAGCTACAACCTGCCCGACCGTATCGGGATCAGACGTTGTTTCCGTTCAGAATTGCTGT
>JAZRGR010000013.1:0-11558 GCA_045644345.1 Faecousia sp.
CTATCATATCACAGATCCGCTGTGCAGGGTAGCCGGGATCCATGGGGACATAGGCTGCCCCTGCCTTAAGGATGCCGCACAGACCTATAATGGTGGGGATCCCTCGTTTGGGCAGGATCGCCACCCGATCTCCACGGCTGATACCCATACCGCGAAGAGTCCACGCCAGACGGTTTGCCTGTTTGTTCAGCTCTCCGTAGGTCAGAGTCTCACTGCCACAGACCACAGCAGGTCTCTGAGGCTGTTCCCGGACCCATCGGGAGAATACCTCCATAAGACTGTGATCTATGGGCGCAGTATAATCTGTGGCGTTGAATATGCCTGTGATCCGGGCTTGTTCATCCGCCGTAATAGGCATAAGGGAAGCAACGATCCTATCCGGATGCTCCACAACCTGCTCCAACAGGCTAATATAATGACGGAGCATTCCGCAGGCAGTTTCTTCTTGAAAGAGGTCCGTTGCATATTCCAGTGCTATCACGGATCTTTGTCCATAGGTCACTTGGAAGGTCAGATCGAACTTTGCAGTGGTTTGTTCCAATGTAAGGGCCTCGCATTCTAACCCCGGCAGGGTCAAGAGCGGTTTACCCTCGTGCTCCATCGCAAACATCACATCAAAGAGAGGATTCCTGGCTGGATCCGCCCCAAGACCTAAATCCTCCACAAGCTGACCGTAGCTATATTCTTGATTAGACAGAGCCTGAGCTGTCAGTTTGCCTACCTCACGGAGGAAAGCACGGAAGCCCTGTTCCCCTGCCACATTGCTCCGCAGAGCCAAGGTGCTCACGAACATACCCGGCATATTACGCAGACGATCATGGGATCTGCCTGCGGCAACGGTCCCCAGTACCACATCCTCCTGCCTACCGTACTTTCCTAACAGGATCAACATAACAGCCAGATACAGGGTATAATCCGTTAATCCCTCGGAGGCAGCCAATTGATGGAGCCTATTTATTAAGGTCTGCTCCAACTGCACAGAGGTTACAGCCCCCCGGAAGCTCCGTTCACGGGGTCTGGGGAAATCTGTAGGCAGCTCCAAAACAGGAACCCTATCCCTGTACAGCTCCAGCCAGAAGTCTCTCTGTCCCCTTAGATCCCTGTTTGCCATCCAGGTGCTGTAGTCTCGGTACTGTCTTTCCATTTCGGGAATGGTGTTGCCACCATAGAGCTCTGACAGCTCACGGAACAGGATACTGCCGCTGAGGCCGTCGAAAATCATATGGTGCACATCCACAAATAGCAGGGCATCCCGTGGACGGAGGATGAGCCTTCCTCGGATCAGAGGCGGGCGCTCCGGATCAAAGGGACGAACAAATTCCCGCAGGAGTTTTGTTGCCTGTTCCCCGGAATCATAGCAGATCTCCAATTCTGCGTGAGCCTGGGGGTAGATCCGCTGTCGGGGTTCCCCGTCAATGACAGTGAATCCTGTACGCAGGATCTCATGTCGACGAATCAGCTCTCTAAAGGCTTTCTGCATAGCCTCAACCTTTACGGTTCCTTCCAAGCGGAAAGCGTAGGGCATATTATACGCGATCCCTGTCTCATCCACACCGGATGCAAAGTAGACCCCTCTCTGTGCAGGAGACAGTGGGTAATCCTCCCTGTTTTCTGCCACAGGCAGGTCCTCTACGGCATGGTCTGCCTGTTGTATATAACGGGCGATCTGTGCAACTGTGGGATACAGGAATACATCGCGCAGAGTAAATTCTACCGCAAAGGCTCTGCGGATCCGAGAAGCCAGCTCCACCGCACGGAGAGAATGCCCCCCCAGTTCAAAGAAGCTGTCCTCTACACTGACCCGCTGTGCTCCCAGGAGCTCACGGAACAGGGCACACACCGCCTCCTCCACAGCGTCTCCAGGTGCCACGTAATCAGACACCTTAGAGCCTACAAAGGTGGGCAGAGCCTTCCGATCCAGCTTTCCGTTCCCTGTTACAGGGATCGTCGGGATCTGCATCATATAGGAGGGGATCATATATTCCGGCATAGAATTCCGCAGTGTCTGACGGATAGAACCAAAGTCAAGCTCTGCCTCCCCCACTGCATACCCATAGATAGCAGGCTCACCCATAGGATCCTTGCGGAGGATCACAGCACAATCCTTGACCCCGTCACAACGGCGCAGAGCCGTCTCGATCTCTCCCAGCTCAATACGGAAGCCACGGATCTTAACTTGGTCGTCTATCCGTCCCAGATATTCCAGATTCCCATCCGGGAGCCACCGTGCCAGGTCACCGGAACGGTAGAGCCTGCCTGCTCCGTAAGGATTGGGAACAAATTTGGCTTCTGTCAGTTCCGGACGGTGCAAATATCCCTTTGCCAGGCCCTCACCTGCAACGCACAGCTCACCGGGAATGCCGATACCACACAGGGTATCTCCCTGTAAAATATAGACCTTTAGGGTGGGGATGGCACTGCCGATATCGCTGACACCTGCTCGGATCTCCCTGTCACCGATCTCTCGATAGGTCACATGGACCGTAGTTTCCGTAATGCCATACATATTGATGATCCGACAACGTGGGAACATGCGGTGCCAGGGCTCCAGCTTGTCGGGGCGAAGGGCCTCGCCGCCGAAAATCAAATATCGCACCTTCAGTACCTCGGTGCCGTCACAGCAGTCCTGCAGATGATAGAAGGAGGAAGGCACCTGGTTCAGAACCGTCACGCCTTCACGGATCATCAGTGCCTTGAGTGCGTTGCTGTCCTTAGCGGTTTCTTCATCTACCACTACCAGCCGCCCACCAAAGAGGGTGGCTCCGTACATCTCCCATACGGAGAAGTCAAAGCCGTAGGAGTGGAACATGGTCCACACATCCTCCGTAGCAAAGTCGAATTGGAATCGGCTGTTCTTCATAAGCCGCACCACATTCCGATGACAGATCATAACTCCCTTGGGCTGCCCTGTGGTGCCGGAGGTGTAGATAATATATGCAAGATCCTCGGGATCTGTAGGCACGTCTAAGGATGCTCCTACAGCCCCGTTATAGTCAAAGTCAACGATGTTCAGCCGTGGGATCTCTATCTGCACCGGAAGGGGGGTATTCCCCGTTAGGAGAACCTTTCCTCCACAATCCTCCAGAATATATGCCACGCGGTCACGGGGATAAGAGGTGTTAATGGGTACATAGGCTGCCCCCGCCTTCAAGATTCCGTAGATACCCACGATCATTTCCGTGCATCGCTCTATAAACAGAGGCACCAGGTCTCCCCTGCCGATCCCTTGACAACAAAGAGCCCGGGCAATCAGATCGGACCTCCGATCCAATTCTCTATAGGTAAGCTGTTGGCCTCTATAGGTAAGGGCGATCCTGTCGGGCGTCCTTGCCACCTGCTCCCGAAAGAGGCTAACTAAGGTTGCCTCTGTGGGATAGACCGCATCTGTCTGATTAAAGTCTGTAAGGATCCGCTGTCTTTCTCTGTCTGTAACCGCCGCGATCTGTCCAAGTGTATCCTCCGGTCTGTCCACCAGTTGTCCGAGAACCGCAATGTAATGCTCCAGGAAGCTCCGGGCTGTATGCTGTTCATAAAGTGCCGTTGCATATTCCAGTGCAAGGTCACAGCAATCCTCCCCGGGCTCGATCATCAGGTTCAGATCAAATTTTGCACTCCGATTACGGTACTGCAGGTTCTCTCCTACCAGATCCCCCAACGCCAGCCGTGAGGCATCCTTGTCCTCCATAGCCATCATCACATCAAAGAAGGGATTCCTGCCTGCATGACGTTTCTGCCCTAAGATGTCTACCAGATCCTCAAAGGGGTAGTCTTGATAGCGGTAAGCCTCCATTGCAAGCTCACGAATCTCCCCTAAGAATTGGCGGAAGGTTTTAGTCCCTACGGGCTTGCCCCGCAGTGCCAGCGTGCTGACAAACATACCCGGCATATTCTCAGTATCTCTGTGGGTACGACCGCTGTATGCACTGCCGATGACCACATCCTCTTGCCCGGCATATTTCCCCAGCAGGACCATTAACCCGGCAAGGAATACCATATAATCCGTTGCCCCCTCCTTCTTGCAGAGAGCACGCAGCTTCTGAAGTAGGTCCCGAGGAATACAATCGTATACCGTCGCCCCCTCAAAGCTCTGCTTCTGTGGGCGGCTGTGATCTGTGGGAAGCTCCGATACAGGAGCCTCTGTCAGCAGTTTCTTCCAATAGTTCTCTGCCTCCGTTCTGTCTCGGGACAGGATCCATCGGCTGTAATCCTTGTACTGCAGTCCGGGTGTGGGCAATTCTACCCCACTGTAGAGCTGTGCGAATTCCTTGCACAGCAGTGCCATAGTCAGACCGTCCGCAATTATATGATGGATATCCAGCATCAACACCCAATCGTGGGTGGTTTCCATCAGCTCCATGCGCAGCAGTGGCCCCTGCTCTAAGGAGAAGGGCTGTACAAAGTTCCCCTGATCATAGTCTTCCCAGATCCCATCCAGGGAGGTACATCTAAAGGGAACCGGGATCTCTTTAAGAACCCGCTGCACCATGATCCCATCCTCTACAGCAAATACGGTACGGAGGATCTCATGGCGACGGATCATAGTCTGTAGTGCTGTATGTATCCTGTCAGGATCCGGCTTCTCTTTAAAAGACCAGAACACAGGAAGGTTATAGCTGATCCCCATAGGATCCATCTGCCATACCAGATACATCCGCTTCTGTGCAGGGGACATAGGGTAGGTCTCCCCTTCCTCTGTCACAGGGATGCTCTCCTCAGATGGGCTCTCGTGGAGATCTATATAGGCACCCAAGGCTTTGGGTGTTTTTCTCACAAATATCTCGCTTACAGGCAGTCTGCAGGGAAGGCTCTCTTCTATTCTGCCTGCAAGCTTTGCCGCCCGCAGAGAGTGACCCCCGAGGGCAAAGAAGTCGTCATTTCTCCCCACTGCAGGAACGCCCAACAGCTCAGAGAACAGTCGGCAGAGGACCCTTTCTGTCTCGGTGCAGGGAGCCTCATATGCCGTTTCCTTAACAGGTGTAGGCATAGGAAGCGCCCGGTGATCCACCTTACCACTGGTGGTCACAGGGATCCTCTCTACCTCCATAAAGAAAGCAGGGATCATGTATTCGGGCAAGTCCTTGCCCAGGACTGTACGGAAATGCTCCTCACTGATCTCACAGCTACTGCTGTAATATCCGCAGAGATTGCTCTCCCCCGTAGCGTCCTTCTTAAGGAGGACTGCCGCCTCCTTGATGCCGGGGATCTTCCGCATGACAGACTCGATCTCCCCCGGCTCCACCCGATAGCCTCTCAGCTTTACCTGGTGGTCTATACGACCCATAAATACCAAATTTCCGTCCGGGAGCCGTCGTACCAGATCTCCCGTCCGATAGATCCGCCCCTCGCCAAAGGGGTTGGGAACAAATTTCTCTGCAGTCAGCTCAGGCTTGTTCAAATATCCCCGTGCCAAGCCAATACCGCTGATGCACAGCTCTCCGATCTCTCCGATGGCGCAAGGGGTCGTTCCCTTTAGCACGTGTGCCTGCATATTGGCAACGGGCTTGCCTATAGGCAGTAGTGCGGGATTCCCCACTCTCTTCCAAGAGGTTGCACAGACTGTGGCCTCTGTGGGACCGTAAGCGTTAATGTAGAGAGTATCGCCTACCTTCTCCAGCATCCCCCGATCAGGAGCCGCGCCACCTGTGACCAGGAGCCGTGGACGGATGTCGGGGAGCTGAATATAGAAATTCGGCAATAAGGATGTTACTGTGATCCCCCACTTGCTGAATTCTTCTGCAAAAACATGGGGATCTATTCTTTCCCGCGCAATGACCAACTCACAGCCATTGAGCAGTGCGATATTCCATTCCCACACAGAGGCATCGAATACCAGATTTGCAAACTGCAGTACCCGATCCTCGGGGACAATGGCAAATTCACGGCTGTCGTGCCGAATGAGATTCAGCACACCCTTGTGCTCGATGAGCACCCCCTTGGGTCTGCCTGTGGTGCCGGAGGTATAGATGCAATATGCCAGATCGTTGGGGCGGTTGATCAGAGGAAGTTGGGGAACGCTGTCCGTAATCGTACTGTAATCTCCCAGATCCACCATGGGCAGAGATACCGTCGGAGCCTCGCCATAATATACCACTGCCTTGCAATGAGAATCATCGAACATATAGCTCAGCCGTTCTGTAGGCAGTGTAGGATCCATAGGCAGGTATGCACCGCCGGAATACAGGATGCCCATAATTCCCACGAATGCCATGATCCCCCTGGGTGCATAGACAGCAACCAAATCATCCGCCCCGATCCCCATATTGCGCAGGGTCCCACCCAGAGCATTGGCACGGAGCTCCAGCTCGCTGTAGGTCAGTGTTTCCTCTCCGTAACGCAGTGCGATCTTATCGGGATGGAGGATCGCCTGCTTGCGGAATGCCTCGGCAATGGTGGTCTCTGCCTCAAATTCCGTTGCTGTATGATTCCACTGTCGGATCAGCTCGGTCTCATGAGAGGACAGGAGACTGTAGTCTATGAGCCTATTCTCCCGGTTTTCAACCAGATGAGACAGCAGAATTCCATAGTGTTCCAGGATCCGTCGGGCAGTCTCCTCTGCAAACAGGCTGTCTGCATATTCCAGCACCGACTCATAGCCGTTCTCCCCCCTGCAGACCTGCAGGGTCAGGATGGGCGTTTGACCATCGGGTACTTCTTCTCCATAGGCGAACAGTATATCATACAGGGGATCACTCTCTAAGGCACCTCCCAAAGAATGCCTGTAGCCCCATGCCTTACGGATCTGCTCGCGGAGCTGTCGGAGGAATTCCCCGTAGGTCTGCTCCTGCATAACGCTTCCTCGGATAGGCAGGATGTTGCCGCCTATGGCTGTGCCTATAGTCAGATCCTCCTGTCTGCCATACTTGGCAAACAGCACCATAGCTGCAGACAGGAAGGCTGTATGCTCCGTCACATCGTATTGGGTGCAGAGCTCCCCCATGGCTCCATGGCAGAGGGTATCCATTTGATAGCGGACCCGTCCCCGTGAGAAGCTATGCCGATCCCCACGGGGATAGTCCAGAGGCAGATCCGGGGCTACGACCTCCTGTGCAAAGCAGGTTTGCCAGAATTCCTTACCCTCCTCAAGATCCATGTCTTGATCACAGGTTGCAGATGGCTGTACCTGTTCCTCGTATAGGGAGATGCCCCCGTTTTCTGTTGCTGTCTGTTTCTGCAGATCCATACAACATGCCTCCTTCGTTGCGATTTATGCTCCCAGCACTCCTCTCAGGAGTCCTATGAAGCGGTCCAGCAGGGTCTTAAGGATCCTATCAGAGAGCTTGCGGCTGTCTGCTCTGATCCTAAACTCCTCCCGGTTCAAAGTGCAGTTCCAATCAAATTCCGAGTTCCGACCCAGGAGATCTCCGTCTCCCCTGCGGAATCCATAGGTGCAAACAAGCCCGTCCTGCCGCTGCTCCGTGGTCACCTTGGGAGCAGTGAGCTTACTTGTCTTTTCGTAAGCGGTAGTAATATCTGACAGCAGGGTGCCGATATTCTCCGCAGTGGGGACCGTCAATGCAAAGCAGGTCTCATCCTCACAGCAATAGAGCGTCAGCTCCTGCTCCGTTGTCAGTAATGCCAGCCCGGCACAGTATGCCGTACGGAGCAGATTGCGCAGGAGCTTCTCGTCCTGCTGTTCCAGCTCCAGGAGCTTACGGTGGAGCTTATCCCGGTCTTGTAGGGTTTCCCAGCCCCGATCACCCGTCTGTCTGCCTCGGAGCAGACCGGGCTTAATAGGCATGGCCTTTAGGATCAGGCTCTCACCGTTCCTCTGTGCCCTGTCAATATGTTCACCCAGCATAGAGATCGTAGGCAGGGCAAAGATATCAGAGATACTGACGCAATTGGGGTACCGTTTCTCCAGAGCATCCTGCATCTTGACTACCAGGATCGAGTTGCCGCCGATCTCCATAAAGTTGTCATGCAGTCCAATATCCTCCTGCTCCAGGAGCTCCTGCCATAGCTGCAACAGGACCTTTTCTGTCGGCTTGAGGGCAAGGCTTACTTCCCGTTCCTCACGGACAGGGAGCGAAGCCAGCGCCTTGCGGTCTACCTTGCCGTTTAGGGTCAAGGGGATCGCTTCCAGCCACAGGATCCGTTGTGGGAGCATGTACCCGGGGAGCAGGGCGGAAAGCTGTTTCTTGATCTCCTCTTCTCCCAATTGGCACTCCCCTGTGTAGTAGGCAAGGATCCGTGCGCCCTTAGCTCCTCTCACGACGATAGCCGTCGCACTCCTAATACCGGGAATGCGGAGCAGGACTCCCTCGATCTCGCCTAACTCGATGCGATTGCCGTTGATCTTGATTTGGGCATCCTGTCTGCCCAGGAATTCCAGATCTCCCTGTACGTTCCAACGCACCATATCCCCTGTTCGGTACAACCTACCATAGGGGGTTTCTACGAATCGTTCCGCTGTCTGCTCAGGATCCAGATAATACCCTTGGGCAAGGCTGTTGCCTCCCAGGTACAGTTCTCCCCTTCCGTAGGGAGGAACCGGCTGTCCCCTGTCACCCAAGATAAAGGCGCGGACATTCTTGATCGGTCTGCCGATAGGGATATTGTCACTCGACTCCCTGACCTCATAAGAAGTAGCAACTACCGTATTTTCCGTAGGTCCATAGTTGTTGTATAGGGTATAGGCATTGCGGGATTCATAGTGGTTCAGTTTGTCTCCGCCTGTTAAGAGCAGCCGCAGGCTCTTGCAGGTGAGCTTGATAAATTCTTCGCATATAGGTGTGGGTAGGAAGCTGACCGTGACCCCGTTTTCCTCGTAATACTGTGCCAAGGCTCTGAGATCCAGTCTCAGCCCATGGGGGATCACATGGAGCTGTGCGCCTGCTGCCAGAGTAGGGAAGATCTCCCACACAGAGGCATCAAAACCGAAGCCTGCAAATCGAGTGGTCACATCCGCCTCCGTCAGAGCGTACTGTTCCATATGCCACTGCACCAGATTCCTTAGTGCCTTGTGGGAAACCGCGACTCCCTTGGGCACTCCCGTTGAGCCGGAGGTATAGATCACATATGCGGTATCCTCCAAGGTAGCTGTGACCGCAAATTTCTCCTCCCCGGATCCTATGGTCTCTCCAAGGAGTACAGAACCGTCCGGGATCTTAGAACACAGGACCCGATCCGTAAGGACGAGCTTGCAGTGGCTCCTATCCAGGATGGTAGTCAATCGTCCTTCCGGTGTATGGGGATCCAGGGGCAAATATGCCACTCCTGCCATGGTTGCACCTAAGAGAGCACAGATGGCTTCCATGCCGTCCTCCATAAAGACAGCAACCAAGTCCCCTGCCTGTACTCCCCTGTTCCCCAAGGCAATCGCATAAGCCGAAGCTCTGCCGATCAGCTCCCCGTAGGTCATGGTCTTTGCACCGTATACTACCGCAGGTCTGTGGGGACGGGTTTGCCCGTGGCGGTATATCCTGTGCAGGACCGTATCTCCGCCCGGGTCTTCTGTAGCCTCTCCCGCCAATTCCATTAAGCGATCTCTCTGCCCCTGTGTCAGAGCAGACACATGAGCGCATTGCTCATGCTCCTTGTTGGCAAGATCTCGCAGAACCGCCCCGTAGCTGTCTAAGATGCTTAGAGCAGTATCCTCCTCGAAGATCTCAAGTCCGTAGCTCAGAGTCAGCTCCAGCGTCCGACCGTCCTCGGTCGCACCTATGATCAGATCATATTTGGCGGTAGACAGGCTGTGATTCTTCCCCGTAAGCTTTGCTTCGCCCAAGGACCATTCCCGTGCAGTCTCTCTCTCGTAGGAGAATACTGCAGAGATAGACGGTGCCGAAATCTCAGAGCCCTGCAGATCGCACAGAACTCCCTGATTTGCGAAAACCACCTGCTCCTCGATCTGCTTGATCTGTTGTGCTACAGTCTCTTCTGTAGCAAGGTCACAGGACACAGGCAGGACATTGACCAGCATTCCCGGGAGCTGTCCCAGATCCACAGCCGTCCGCATGGATACCGGTATACCCAGGGACAGCTTCTTCTGTCCCGTAAACCGCTCCATGGTGATCATGGCACCCAGGAGCAGAATCGTATGGAGGCTGGTCCTTAATCTGTTGGCAAGGTCGGTAAGGGACTCAATGACATGGGGCTCTAAGGGCCTACTTAGCTGTGCGGATCTGAGCGTCGTCCCTCTGCGATCTGTGGGCAGATCCGGTGCCTCTCCCATACCGGCACAACGCTCTGCCCATTGCTTCTGTAAATGGGACAGATCCCGCTCCTGTAGCCACAGGGCAAAGTCCCTGTACTGCAGTGTCGGAGCGGAAAGCTCCCTGCCCTCGTATAATGCTGACAGCTCCTGCAGCAGAATGGGCATGCTTGCACCGTCAGCAATGATATGATGAATATCTATCCACAGCTCCTGCTGCTCCCCCCGCTGTGCAAGGCAGAGTCGGAGCAAGGGAGCCTGTTTCAGATCAAAGGGCTGAATAAATGCGGCAAAGGCATCACATAGCTCCTGCCCCTCAAGTACCACTGTGGGAATCTCCACCCTTACAGAATCTGCCACAGTCTGGCAGATTTCTCCGTCGACCATGCAGAAGGAGGTGCGCAGGATCTCATGGCGGCAGATCAAGGCATTCACAGCTTCGGTCAGTCGGGGCAGATCGATCCTGCCGCTGATGTGATATGCAACAGGAATATGGTAGCCCGTTGCATCGGGATCCCGTTCCTGTGCTATATAAATATGCTTCTGTACAGATGTGGCAGGATAATAGAGACCTTTCTCCCTGTGAACAATAGGTGTCTTGTCCCTCTCATCTTCCAGACATTGCTCCAGCTCTGCCACAGTAGGATTGGTGAAAACCGTACGGAAGGACACTCTTACATCCAGCAGTGCCCGGATCTCATGGATCAGATCCGCTATCAGCAGGGAGTGTCCGCCCAGCTCAAAGAAGCTGTCACGCAATCCTACCCGTTCTACACCAAGCACACGGGAGAATGCCTGTGCAAGGAGCCGCTCCCGTTCTGTCCGAGGCTCCTCAACCTCCGCTGTCTCATCCATGCGGAGCTTGGGCAGTGCTTGACGGTCTACTTTATTATGGGCAGTATAGGGGATTGCAGATATCTGCCCCATTGCGGAGGGGATCATATAAGACGGCAGTTTCTCCCTCAAATCATTCTTGATCCTATCCATATCCAGCTCTGCATACCCTACAAGATACGCAACAATCACTGTATCCCCTCGGGGATCTCTGTCGGTCACAACAGTACAGTCCTTCACCCCATCTGCAGAGCGTAGGAGAGCTTCGATCTCCCCTAACTCTACACGGTTGCCACGGATCTTGACTTGGAAGTCGTTCCTGCCCAGGTACAGCAGGTTCCCATCCGGTAGCCATTGACCTAAGTCTCCCGTCTTGTAGATCCGTCCATCGGGGCAGAAGGGATCGGGCATAAACCGCTCTGCGGCCCGTGCCTCGTCGTGGATGTAGCCAGGGGCGAGACGCTCGCCTCCCAGCCAGATCTCTCCGGGGAGGCCAATGGGTTGGAGCTGTCCCTGCTTGCCCACCACATAGATACGTACATTGTCTATGGGCTTGCCGATGGGGATATTG
>JAZRGR010000014.1:0-8340 GCA_045644345.1 Faecousia sp.
TAACCTCATGGGTATCGAGGCTTGTGAAAAGGCTATGCCCGGCAAGCCCCAGGTCGCTGTATTTGATACCGCGTTCCACATGACCATGCCCCCCAAGGCATACCGCTATGCCATCCCCACCAAGTACTATGAAGAGGACAGCCTCCGTCGCTACGGCTTCCACGGCACCTCTCACCGCTTCGTCTCCAAGCGTGCCAACGAGCTCCTGGGCAACCCCGCAGAGAGCAAGGTCATCGTCTGCCACCTGGGCAACGGTTCCTCCCTGTCCGCTGTGAAGGACGGCAAGTGCGTAGATACCTCCATGGGTCTGTCTCCCCTGGCAGGTGTTCCCATGGGCACCCGCTCCGGCGACATCGACGCTTGCGTAGTACAGTATATCATGAACAAGGAAGGCATCTCCGTTGACGAGTGCCTCAACATGCTCAACAAGCAGTCCGGCGTGAAGGCTCTGTCCAACAACCTGTCCTCCGACTTCCGTGATCTGGAAGCCGGCGAAGAAGCAGGCAACGAGGCCGCTATCCTGGCTCTGCGTAAGTTCTGCTACGAGGTTGCCAAGTACGTCGGTGCCTACAGTGTTGCTATGAACGGTCTGGATTGCCTGGTCTTCACCGCAGGCGTCGGCGAGAACGGCCCCCTGACCCGTGAGGACGTATGCTCCTACCTGGGCTTCATGGGCATCAAGCTGGATCCCGAGCGGAACAAGATCCGTGGCGGCAAGGAAGGTCTGATCTCCGCTGACGACTCCAAGATCAAGGTCTACGTCATCCCCACCAACGAGGAGCTCATGATTGCTCAGGATACCGCTGAGCTGTGCAAGTAATCCCATAACTACCCCAAGGGCTGCTGCATCCGCAGCATCCCTTTTTAGTAGGGTCTCTCTTCCATCTCTCTTTCGGCGGAATGCCGGCTCTTTTGCCTCAGCTTTGGCTTATGTGCCCCTTGAAATACACAAAGTATTCCTGCGGGTCCCAACGCAAAATCTGAGACAAAATATCTCGGCATCCACTCGAAACAGATCTGAAAGAAAGACCCCAATGAAACCTATCACCTAAAAAGATTAGGATTATAAAGAGGAGAATATATATGACTGTTGCAGAACGTTTTTTGAAATATGTTTCTTTTGAGACTACCTCTGACGAAAAGACAGGGGTTTGTCCCTCTACCCCGGGGCAGAAGGTACTGGGTGCCGCTCTGGTGGAGGAAATGAAGGCTATGGGCATCCAAGATGCCTATATGGATGAGCACGGCTATGTGTACGGCACCGTTCCCGGCACCGGCCCCGTCATCGGGCTGATTGCCCACATGGACACCGCTCCCGACTGCTCCGGCAGGGATATAAAGGCACGGATCCTTAAGTATGAGGGTGGGGATGTTGTTCTGAACGAGGAAAGGGGCATTGTCCTGTCCCCCGCAGACTATCCCAGTCTGAAGCACAACGAGGGCAAACACCTGATCGTCACCGACGGTACTACCCTCTTGGGTGCCGATGACAAGGCAGGCGTTGCCGCCATCCTTACCGCCGCCCAGGAGCTCATGGCTGAGGGCGAGGCACATGCTACCCTACGCATCGGTTTCACCCCCGACGAGGAGATCGGCAGCGGTGCCGACCTGTTTAACGTAAAGGACTTCGGTGCAGAGTATGCATACACCGTAGACGGCGGTGCACTGGGTGAGCTGGAGTACGAGAACTTCAATGCCGCCTCCGCTGTGGTCACCGTTCACGGACGGAATGTCCACCCCGGCAGTGCCAAGAATATCATGATCAACTCCCAGCACATTGCTATGGAATTCCACTCCATGCTCCCGGTGCAGATGAAGCCGGAGTTTACCGCAGGCTACGAGGGCTTCAGCCATCTGTGTGAAATGCACGGTGAGGTAGAGCTGAGCACCCTGGAATACATCATCCGTGACCATGACCGCAATGCCTTCGAGGCTAAGAAGAGTGATTTTGAGCGGATTTGTGCGTATTTGAACGACCGCTACGGTGCAGGTACCGTAGAACTGAAGCTGAAGGACAGCTATTTCAATATGCGAGAGAAGATCGAGCCTGTCATGTACATCGTGGACCGTGCCAAGAAGGCCATGGAGGATGCCGGGGTCACGCCCAAGATCGTCCCCATCCGTGGCGGCACCGACGGAGCACGGCTGTCCTATGAGGGTCTGCCCTGCCCCAACCTGTTCACAGGGGGCGAGAACTTCCACGGCCGCTTCGAGTATATCCCCGTAGAGGACATGGAAGCCTGCGTCCGCACCCTCAAGTGCCTCCTTAAAAATGCAGTAAAGTAACCTATAATCAATGCCTCTCGAAGACTTTCTCCGAGAGGCATTGATTGTTCAAAAAACCAAAGGAAGGCAGCTTGAGGCTGCCTTCCTTTGGTTTTTGGATTAGTTAGCGAAATATGCCTTTGCGGAATCGCTGTAGGCGAAGAGGGCCTTGCAGAGCTCTAAGAGGTTGCCGGTTTTGTTATTTCCGTAGGTATCGGCGCTGTATCGGAGTGTTGCGGAAACAGGGGTATTTCCGGCATAGATTTGGGCAGAAACCACTGCACGAAGCTCTGCGGCAAGGAGGGCATCTAAAGTAAATGCGTAGACACCCAAAGCCTCGTTATACAGTTGGGGCTCAGCAAGGGTCAGAGTCTTGGTGGCTCCCTGTACATCCTCGTAGGAAATACGGAGGGTCAGGTCGGAGAGGTTCCCTGTGTAGGAGCCGGGGTTGAATACGAATTTCAGCTCCACCTTGGACTCCAAATTCAGGGCCTTGCCTGCCCAGGTAATGGGAGCATTGGGTAGGTCGCCCAGAACGGTGTTGGTATTGCCGAAGGTCACAGCTTCCAAATTGGACAGGAATGCCTTCTGTGCCTCGGTCATAGCCTGATCTGCAAGACAGTCTGTACGGTAGGCCTTGAAAATCTGTGCCTTGGAGCCATAGCGGAGGAGCTCTGCACAGAGAGCCTTGAGGCTGTCTGCCACAGTGGTCTTGTCAAGCTGAGAATAGGCATAGGTAGCAACGCTGTAGGTATCTGTGGGAGAATGGTATTCCTGCCCCTTCTTGGTGCCCCGAAGGGTAGCAACGATACTGTCATTCATCTGTACGGCGGTGAGGCCCGTCAAGGAGAAGTAGTAGAAGGTTCCTCTCAGCTCAGGGAGCAAACACTGTGTTTTCTCACCTACAAGGGCATTGCCCTCATAGACAGGGATCTTAACCTCTATGCTGACAGTATCCATGTCGAATCCTTCCAGCTTGCTCACAAGGATGGCATAATTGAGGGTGATATCGCTGGCAAGATTCAGGGTATGACCCGGTTTCAAGGTTCCATCCTCTATAGAAGCCTTGGGTTCCTCTGCACCGCAGATACAGGAGCCGCTCGTAAAGGTGTGTGCCTCCGTTTGGGTCTTGTTGCAACGGTTGCACTGTGCCATGTGATTCTCACCCAAGTCGGTGTAATCCATGTCATGTCCCAAACGTGGCAGAACCACCTGCTGTGTCATGGTAATACCGCAGACACTGCACTTGGCACCGTCAGACAGGCCGGAGGACGTGCAAGTTGCAGGGATCCCCGGGATGATCTCAGGGCTGTGTCCCGTGGCAGGACTTTCCACAGGTGCTACCAGGATCCCTCCGCAAGCGGAGCATTTGGATCCCTCGGTCATACCGGACTGTGTACAAGTGGCAGGGACAGCAGGAATGATCTCAGGAGTATGATCTGCAAAGGGCAGATCCTCCAAATAGCTGTAGCCACAAGAGCAGGAGAATTCCTTCTGCCCCTGTCCCGAACAGGTAGAGGATGTCACAACCCTCTCTGTATAGCTGTGAGCTGTTGCAATGTAGGAAGCATAGACTGTAAGATCTCCGAGGATGTTCGTAAGCTCCACGGCATTTCCCTGTCCATCCACCCACCCTGCGAAGGTGTAGTGGCTCACTTCATCGTAGTTCTTGGTGGGGACAGTACCGCTGTAAACGGCAGTGCCGCCCTTGGGTACCCGCTGCTCCTCCAGGAGGCTTCCGTCCTCATCGCAGAAGGTGACGGTGGAGCCGGTAGGAGGCAGAGTTCCCTCTTGCCCCACATAAATGTAGTCAATGGTGAGGGTGCCGGAGCCCCTGGTCTCGGACTTGATTCCACGGAAGCGGAAGCCTATGGTGCTGATACAATCCGCTGTGGTAAACTCCTCCGTCAGTGCAAAGTTCACGGTGATGTATTCCCCGGTCTTGAATTCATAGGTGGGAACGATGTCATAGGTGCCACGGGCAACGGTGCCGTCCGTGGTGCGGTCATAGACTAAGACGATATCTGTGGGAATGTCCTGTCCCGCTCTGATGACACCCTCACTGAGCATAAAGCGGACCTGTACATAATCCCCTCTCTGAGGCTCGTATCCCAAGCCGTGGAAGGGCTTATTGGCTCGTTCCACGAAGACCCCGGGGATCCCGGTGGTGGCGATCCAAGGTCCAAGATTGGAGTTGTTTGTCCCTGCGGCATTGGTTTCTGCTACGGCGATGTTGATGACACCTTCCTCGTTGTCGATCTCACGCTCGTCATAGACTTGAATTTCGGAATTGGTCTCGGAGGTGGCCCAGAAGGGGTTGTCCCGGCGGTCAAAGTTAGTGAAATTGTATTGTTCGCTGTTGTAACGGGCACGGTCTTCCTCTGTGTCCGTAAAATCGAAGAACAGGTAGTTCTCTTCCTCATCCACGGGTGCATCTGCCTCGGGTCCGATGTAAATATAGTCAAATGTAATAGAGGCAGGCTTGGTCGTATCAATGGGTACCAGATTCAGGAAAGCAGGACGGAGTCCCGTTATAGAAGTACAGCTGTTGAGGGTTTGCGTCGGAGCGTAGGTATCTGTCACAGAAGAAAGCTCCCCTTCTTTGAGAATGGGTATGGTCATAGTCATATACTCTCCGTCAGATACAAAGTCTGCTCCAAGCTTACCGTCTCTGTCGTGGGTATAGACGTTCTCTGAGCCGTTATTGTAATAGTAGAACATCCGGAAGTAAGGTGCCTGCTCCTCCCATGCCTTCAAGTTATCCATCTTGAAGCGAAGCTGAATGATTTCTGCATCCTTTGCATTATAGTTCAGGGGGGTGTTCCCCTCTGCATAGGTGTACAGAGATAAATTTCGGCGTACCGAATCAGCCGTCTTACTGTAAATCTTGAGAATACCTGCCTTGGTATCCACATATCCCGTAGTGGGATCGCTGATTTTATTTGTACCATGGTACTCAATATAGGTCCAGCGGTTGCTACCGTCGAAGTTGATCTCCTTGTACTGGGGCTGGTTCTTATACCTCAGACGGGCGGCCTCGTCGTCGTTGAAGTCGAAGAAGAGAGCCTTGGAATCCGGATCCTTTGCAGGATCCTTCACATGGACGGTCATTCTGCCCAGCTCCAAGACCGTGCCGGAGGCATTCTTGTATTGGATGGCAACGGCATAATCACCGGGAGTGCCACTCTTGTAGCCATTGGGGAATTCCAGCCAGTAGGTACCTGCCTTCTGTCCCTGCCATCCGTCGTAGAAAATCTCCCCCGTTCCTGCAGAGTTCTCGAACCTGTAACGAACACGGAGGTCAGCACTGATGAGGCCGATCAAGTCGTTCTGAGGAGTGCCCTTATAGACGGTGTAGTCCTTGTGTCCCGTCCAGTACAGGAGCATGGTGTCGGGAGTGTCGTTATAGGCATAGATGCGATGGCGGAAGTATGCCAGATTCCCGGTGACTGTGGACTTGTCCAGCTTGCCGGAGCCCCAGCCTGTGTTGTTGTTACCGTCACGGTAGACGGGATAATACTTGCCGCTGGAATAGCCGTAGCGATAGATCAGGAAATAACCCCCGGAGAGCAGGTCAATGAGAATGGGCTTGGTGGCAGTCTCCATCATATTGGGGAAGGCTGTCCAGGACTCGAACATTCCCGTAGAGGAATAGGTGTCCCCGTTAGCCACGGCCAGGTATCTGCCCTTGGTAGGAGTGCCCCAGTAGCCTCCTGTTCCCTTGTAAACGGGAACGGTACCGGAATAGGTGGTTCCGGAGGTAGCTGCCTCGCTGAGGCTCCCGGAGGTGGTGTGGCTCATGAGCCAGTTGACCCCTCGTCTCTGGGAGTCTGCAAAATAGAACTCGTCGTTGTCAGCGTGGAAGGCAGGGAGGGCATTGCCCGCCGTGCCTGTCACTGCATCATAGGACAGGGGCTTGTCCAGCTTGTCATCTACGATGACATAGGTGTTCTCCGCAGAGGTTAGGGTGGTAACACGGTTATAGCGGTAATACTTTTCGGGATCGGCGGTGGGGGTAGTGCTTCCGTCGTAGTAGTTGCTCTCCTCCACATCATAGGTACGGGCAGACCAGTTGATAAAGTCCACCGTATCAAAGACCTTATTATAAAAAATACCCACGTCGGCGGCATAGCCTACGGTCCGTTCACCGCAGTAGTAGATGGTCCCTGCATAGGGCTTCCATGCGACGTTGTTGTCGTAGATATCCTCACGGTTGCGGATGGCGGATTCCGCCTGGTTGATGAAGGAGATCTTGGGAGCAATGGTCTTGACCAAGGTGGTATGGTTGTCAAAGGCATGGTGGGGGATCTGCAAAAGATCCGCCTTCAGATCCGCCGCAGGATATCTGGCCATGAGAACCCCATCCGCCTTCTCAATATCGCCTGTAAGAAGCATGGTCTTCCCGTCGAAGGTCATGCGGAGAACTGTGGAGCCGTTGTTCTCCTCGGTGTAGTTGCCCAAGCAGGCGGCATCATTGAGGATCAGCTTGTTACTGCTGTTGGGCTTATAGCGGTCTTCTACCGTATAGAGAACATCGAACTTGACACCGCAGATGTCAAAGGTTTCCCCGGTGTGCTGCTTGTAATACTTGGCATTGGGGAAGAGACGGGCCACACGGCGGACATACTTCTGCGATGCTCCCTCGATGTCGAAGTTGTACATGATGTTCAGGAGCTCGAATTCTGTATTATACTTGTGGAGGAAGCGAGGGAAGCCTGCACAGTGGTCAAAGTGAAGATGGCTGACGAACCAGGTGTTAATGATGATCTTCTCATCCTCGGTTACACCCGTAATGCTCCGCATAAAGGCGTAGAGCTGTTCACAGGCCCGGTCGCTCATCTGATAGTAAGTACCGCCGTCAACAACGAAGAGGGAGTTATCCGGCATCTTCACAATGAACATGGAGCCGGAGTTACTGCGGTTCTCTGTGGCGTAGTCACTGGTGTTCTTGAAGCCGTCGGTGGAGGCGGTGAGGGAGTACATATAGACCTCCGTACGGCCGTTGCCGTTGTGGCGGTCGGGGCTGACATACTTGAACTTCCGCAGGGTGTCCACATGGGTGTCCACGATAATGCGGACCTCCTTGGTAGAGGGTGTCCAGTAGGTATAGAGAGCATAGGTCCCGTCGGGAGACAGGAACTTGTAGTGACGGTTGTTGGTGCTCTGTTGGCTGGCCCAGCCTACGGATCCCAGATTCACATAGCCCTTCTCCTTCAGGAGGTCACGGTAGGTGCTGTACTGGGAGGAGGTGGTGCCTGTGACGATCCGCATCTTGGATTCTGCACCGGTGTCTCCCAAAGCTGTACCAAGGCCACCATCATAGGTCATCCAGCTTGAGGAAGTTCCTCCGGAGTATGCCGGGACAGAGATAGAAGAGACGGATACTGCCCTGGTTGCAGGCCGCTCCTCCGTCAGCTCCGCAGCCTTGGCAGTCGGTACAGGCAGTAACGGCAGGAGCATGACCAAAACCAGTAGGATCGCAAGGAATTTATTCCATTTTACCATACATTTAGCCTCCTTGGCATCATTGATACTTCCAGTATATCACAGCTTTTTCCAAAAAACAACCATTGTATTTCAAGGATACAACCTCTGTCGTAGAGTCAAATTCCGATTTATCGCTCCCTTCGGTCCCGCAAATCGGAATAATGGAAAATGGAAAATGTATAATGTAAAATGTCGGTATCCCTTCGGGATGGATTTAAAATAGAGCAATATATTGTCGATACAATCTCTGGTATTTCCAAAATTTTCTGCGAAAATGAAAATATTTTATGATTAGAATTTCCAGTTGGGAACATTTTCCATTTTCCATTTTCAATTTTCCATTTGCGACAGCATAACAGCTCGATAAATTTGAATTTGATCAACAAGTGTGGCCGGGGGGATAAACAAAACAAGGCTGCCCGGTGGGCAGCCTTGGCTAGGGAAGCTCTGATGAAATCGCCGAGAGCAATCGGCGAGAGATTTTGTTCCAAATTGAGGTTTGGAAAACGCAGGAATACTTTGTGTATTTCAAGTTTTTCAAACCGAAAAGTTGGGACAAAAGATTCGCTGAGTGCCGGCGGCTATTTA
>JAZRGR010000015.1:0-5690 GCA_045644345.1 Faecousia sp.
CGGAGGGGGTGGAGGGGGTGCTCTGGCGGGCCCCGGTGGGGGGGTGGGTACTTGGAATGGGGAGAGTGGATTCCCCGGATTGGGTAGTGGTTTCTGTTTCGGAGGGCCCGCCGGGCTGCTGTCCCTGTCTGGGGGGTGTAACCTCCAGGATCTGCCAACCATAGTTCTCATCCCAATATTCTACCCATGCATGAGCGTTGCGTTGGTAGATGGTTGTTTCACGGTTTTCTGTAGTCTCAACCATATAGCCGGAAACATAACGAGCCGGGATCCCGGCGGCACGGAGCAGGACCGCGGCTGTGGCCGCAAAATGGACACAGTAGCCCTCCTCCCCTTCTTCCACAAACCATTGTGCAAAGTCCTTGTAGGCGGGGTCCATCTCCGGGGGATCCAAGCTGTAGACAGCAGAGGACTTGACAAATTCGGAAATAGCCTTTAATGCGATGGTATCATAATCCGGAAAGCTGACAGTGAGGATAACATACGGATCAAATTGCATGGAGGCCATAATATCCCGGTAATATTCCCCTATCAACTGATTCGTAAAGTCCTCTGCCCAAGTGAGGGTAGCGGAAGGTAAATCGGTCCAATATTGCTTAATGTCATATGGACTGCTAATGCCGTATATGGATACGTTCCCACGGAGGGCATGGTGATCGAACTGATATTCCCTCAGCCTGTCGGGATTGTGCATCATTGGACCTGCGGTATACAGAAGGTTAGGGTCAGCACAATAAGGTACATAGAGGATCTCGTGATCAAAACGGGTGCGGATGGAGACAGTATCCCCTGTAGGGACGGATTGTACCCAAGGAAGCTCGGTGAAGGAGCTGTCTGCGGCCCAAGTGATTCCTGTATAGCGGCTGTAGATCTCACCCCTTAGATAATAGGTTCTGCTGTCCGGGGCGGTGATATACATGACGGGGATCCGTCGTTCCTGTCGAGACCCTAAGGCATCGAGATTTACGGAATTTGCAGAACGGGTATTGGTGCCGCCAAAGATGGAATCAGAAGAGGAAAAAACATTCTGAAAATAATCCAATAGAGCGTCCGCCCGTTCTTTGCCATTGTATCCTTCGGGAGATATGAGAGTAAACAGCAGTAGGATGGCTATGGCTACGGGGAGTGAAAAGACAAGGGTGAGCAATATGCTCTGCTGAGAGCCGCCTCTCCGCACATGACCGGTCATTAAGAACAGGGTTAGAGACAGGAAAAGCAGGAACAGGACCCATGGTGCCGGAACGGTATTGGTCATGGCACAGCAGGGAGCAAAGCACAACAGACTGAACAGAAGTACCCAATAGGAAGACTGCCGTTTACAGGTGGCCCATGTGACAATAGCTGTACCCATTGCGGCAAAGCAACGCAATACAATGGTTAGATCCGTATTATGGGGACGTTCATCAATGAGGAGGACTACTCCACAGCCGTAGGCATTATCATACCGTTTGCTGATGATGTAGAGTAGGTCAAAGAGCTCTTTCTTAGCTGATCCATAGACCCATTCGTAGGATAGGTAGCATGACAGGAGTACAGGGACAAGGATCCATACCTTGCGCAGAGTAAAGCAAAGGGAAAACAGTACAGAAAAGACAATGCAGGACCGGAGAAGAGATCTTAGCTCCAAGGGGATAAAAAATGTGTTTCCTTTGGGAGGTAGGTGAAGTGAGAAGGCGGTGACCAGTGCTGCTAATGCGGCAAAGCTGATCAGGGAGCTGTAAAAGACTCCGTTTAGGAAGGTGAACAGATCGGCGGTAAGTGAGTTACGCTTCAACAGCTTCACCTCCGATCCGGTAATGCCATGAGGCGTTGGTGATGGGGATAAAATCGGACTCTGTTAAAGGAAGCTGTAACATGGTATACAACGCTTTCCGGAAGTCCTGTTCTGTGTTGACGGAGAAGGTTTGGGATGCGTTTCCGGTTCCGCAGGTGATCACAAATGGGAGATCCATGGAGAGAAAATGATCGGCAAGATAGACTAAACGCCCAAATTTCCGATCCAATTCTTCGGGGCAACCCTTGATGGCCATACTTAGGACCAGTTTTCCGCGAATGGGGATGGTAGGTTCTCTCAGAATGACCTTGCCTGTCTTGGCTGCCAGCTTCCAATGGATCTGTCGGAGATCATCACCGGGGCGATATTCCCGAAGGTCGTAATTCTCGGAAAAACCTCCGCCGGGTTTAGGCTTCCAGTTGGCTGCCAAATATTTCTTTAGACTGGGGAGACCGGTTACCGCAATGGGCTCCGGCAGGACCAAAAGGGTATGATTCTCCTTTCTCCCTTTGGGGAAACGGAACAGACCCAAATAGTCGCAGACATAAAATTGTTTGAGAGAAACGGTAATGGCACCGCAGTGATCTGCCCAAAAGGAATCACTCCCCGAAAAGGTCAGCTTCTTGTCACTGAAGCTCTCATGAGCAAGGAACTTCCACTTGATGGGAGGTGGAGGCAAAGGACAAGTGGTCCGTGGTTTCACAAAAACGGCGGTGTTTATAGGGATATGTGCCGGGCATGACAGGTTCATTTTGGTCAGGGCTATGGCCGGAAGGCTCAGCAGTAAGCTCAGCCACGGCAGGCACAGTAGCCCCACAAGCAGGATCCAGGACAGCCACTCTCCGTTAAAAAGGTGAAATACAAAGGCTCCCACCGTTACGAGCCCGTATACGATCCTACGCCACCACATATCAGCGTAACTGGGGCGCAGGAACGTCGCGGAGGATCCCTACTAAGAGAGCAGGAATGTCTGATTCCTGCACCTCGGCCTTCCAGTTTAAGCGGTGGGCAACGGTAAGACAGAATACCTCTTGCACATCCTTGGGGATCACATAATCTCGACCACGGAGCCGTGCCATAGATTTAGCCATAGAAACCACTGCAAGGGTGGCTCTGGGACTGGCACCACGCTCGATCTTGGGATGTTCCCGTGTAGAACGGACCAGAGCTACTATGTAGCGCACAAGCTCCTGGGAAAGGTAGGTGCCGGAGACAGCGTCCTGCATGGAGATCAGCTCACTCTTGGAAATCACAGGCTCAAGGGTTTTGAGAGGATCCTTCCCCTGCCGTGCAGTAACCATGGTGACCTCGTCCTCGGCGGTAGGATAGCCCATGGATAGCTGGACCATAAAACGGTCGGTCTGACTGTCAGGCAGGGGCTGTGTACCCGCTGCACCGGTAGGGTTCTGTGTTGCAATGACTACAAAGGGCTGAGGAAGTTTGTGGGATGTGCCGTCTACGGTGACCTGTCCCTCTTCCATTGCTTCCAAAAGGGCAGACTGGGTACGGGAGGTGGCACGGTTCAGCTCGTCCGCCAGGAAGAGATTGCACAAGACTGCACCGGGTTTATACTGTAAGTCCCCCGTCCTCTGATCCAGGATGCTGTAACCGGTCACATCGGAGGGCAATACATCGGGAGTAAATTGGACACGGTTGGGCTGTAAGCCCAGGGTCTTGGAGAAAGCAAGTGCCATAGTGGTCTTGCCTACACCGGGGATGTCCTCCATAAGAATATGACCCTTTGCCAAGATGGCCGCAAAGACCCAGAGTAAGGTTTTATTTTTACCAACCACAACAGTCTTGACTTGATTCAGGACCTTGTGTGCATTGGAAAGGAAATCAAATTCGTATTCAGCCATAACAGTTTCCCTTTCTGCCTATATACTATTTATGCATCTTAAATAATATTGTGGAAATGTATAGAAGTTGTATCAGTTGGAATACATTTCATGCTTTTATGCTAACTGATCGAAACCAAACATTTCGATCAGAAAGTAGTATTAGTATACTAAAAGATGAGACGAAAATCAAGGGAAAAAGCAGCAGAGTTTCCCCAGCTGCTTTTATACTAGTTCTTGATAAAAATGTTTAAAATATTTTTATAGCACCGTAGGTGCGTCAAGAACTGCATGAGACGGGATTTTGCAATTTTCTATATCAAAAATTGCAAAATCGCAACGCGTTAGCGGTGCTCTTTCTGATAGAAATCAAACATTTCTATCAGAAAGTAGTATTAACAGAAAACAGGCAAGGCGTCCATCCCTCACGTAGGGACGGAACGCCTTGCCTCTTTTTATGCACAAGAAGGGTTATGCTTCGTTCCTGTATTTCTCTACCAGAGCGTTAAACTCGGCAATGTATTTGTCCAGGCGTTTTTGATGTTGGGGGAGGTCCAAGCCGGGCTTGCGGAAGCCGCAGACGCGGACATCGGTCAAAACGGCATCTTCCGTGTTGTAGGCACAGAGACTATCGCCGGACAGGTGGGGGTACTTGGCCACGATCCAGGCAATTTCCTCTGTGGTCAGCATCCCTGCATCAAAGTCGAACCGTTCCAACGCAGGCATGGCACTGAGAGCCTCAAGATTTTTCCTGTTTAAACGAATGTTATACAATTTGAGTCGTTTCAATGCAGGCATTCCCACAAAAGCATCCAGAGATTCCACGGGATAGTTATTGAACATTCCTCCCGCAAACCACACATCCTCCAGAACCGATGAGGTTTTGATCTTATCCGGGTTGAAGGTCATCTTCTTTGCATCACTGATAAGAATGGATTTCAGAGCTGTGTTTTTGCTGAAATTCCACAGGTTGTCTGCACGGATATTCCAGAAAACATCGACCTTTTCCAAGTTCGCCAAATCCTCGAGGGGTGAAAAGTCCCGGATCTTTGGACATTTAAAGAATTCCAAATATCGATATGTTTTCCCGTAGTGCTGTGCAAAGTGTTCCAGACTTTCCTGATCCATGCCACAGATCCGTAAGATCTCCGAATTCTTCCCCATGCCCATTTCATTGTCTACACCCTTTGGGGTCATTCCGGACATATGCAAAATCTTCTCTTTGTCGCTTATATGAATAAAAAATTCATCATACTGGCTCATAGTTTTATCTCTCCTTCGTAATAGGGTAATTGGAAGATCATGATCCGCTCCCGAGGGTCTTTGCCGTCAAAGAGATCGTCGCATTCGATCTCATCATAAAATTCCGCCTCATCTACCGTCATGAGATAGGAAATGTACTCATCGGAGGGGTAATAGAAGAACAGAAAGATTTCCCTCGGCTCCTCATACCATGACTCTAAGATCCTTGCCATGACCGTGTGGAGAAGCTCTGCAGAAAAAGGATTGAAGAAATAGCACCTGTTCACATCCCTCGGGACTTGATATTCCTCTGCTCTCGTCAAGACGAAATCCGTCTTTCCGGCGCACAGAGCTGTCTTGCAGTTTTCCATAGCAGCGGCATAGATTCGGTCATCATATTCGATCCCGATGGTCTTTGCCCCGGTCCTATGGGATAGGAAGAATCCAACCCGCCCCTTGCCGCAGCCGTAGTCTAATACCACATCCGTTTCTCCCATCAAACCACTGTCTGCCAATCGCTCCAGAACTCTGTAGGGCGTTGGCTCGTAGGGATATCTGTATTCATCTGCGATGACATCATCCCGCCCTGTTGTTTTAATTCCTAAGGTTTTGTCCCAAGTATTTTCGTAATCCGCCATGGTTCACCTCTGTAAATCTTCAAATTCCCGATTTATCGAGCTGTTTATCGTATAACACCGTAGGGGCGACCTGTGTGTCAAGAGTAACATGGTATACACTTTGTGTACTTACATGGTATACACATTTCTCCATTTAAAAATACATTGTTGTTCTTAGATTCTGAGCAGGAGGCAGCAATAGCCACCCCGAAGGGGCTT
>JAZRGR010000016.1:0-1927 GCA_045644345.1 Faecousia sp.
GATCACCACACCCGTACTGATGAAATTCTTAGAAGAATACGCAAGTGCAGTCTCCCGCAGGGGGAGGCTGTGGGATCGGGATGCTGTGGAGCTGTTCCGCAAGACACAACTCTATATGGTGCCTATGGTCAATCCCGACGGGGTAGATCTGGTCACAGGAGCCATTGAGGAGGGCGCCGAGGAATACGATGCCGCCCAAGCCATTGCCGCTCGATTCCCGGCGATCCCCTTCCCCGATGGTTGGAAAGCCAATCTCTTAGGGGTGGATCTGAATCTCAACTATCCCGCAGGCTGGGAGCAGG
This sequence comes from Faecousia sp., assembly GCA_045644345.1. GTDB lineage: Bacteria > Bacillota > Clostridia > Oscillospirales > Oscillospiraceae > JAZOXB01. The sequence continues at coordinate 303 of JAZRGR010000016.1, forward strand.
CTATGGAGAATAAGTACGCACTGGGCTATGACCAACCCGCCCCCAGGGACTTTGTGGGTCTTGCCCCCTTTGATCAGGCGGAGAGCCTGGCCATGGGCGAGCTGACAAGGCAGGTATCCCCCGGACTCACCCTGTCCTATCATTCCCAGGGGCAGGTAATATACTGGAAGTTTAAGGATATCGAGGTGCCAAGGGGACAGCAGATCGGCACCGCCTTTGCTAACAGCTCGGGTTATGTATTGGAGGACACTCCCTTTGCCTCCGGCTTTGCAGGGTACAAGGACTGGTTCATACAGGAGTATGGTCGTCCGGGATACACCATTGAGGTAGGCATGGGTGAAAATCCCCTGCCCCTAAGTCAGTTTGATCGGATCTACAGGGATAATTTAGGGATCCTGGTGCAGGGACTGTATCTTTAAGATTTTAATACACAAAAGACTTCCATTTTAAAAAAACTTGTGATAAAATATAAGCAGAGTCCACACAAAGGAGGCTTTCTTATGAAACGAGTCATTACCTTCAGCAGAGAATTCGGCAGCGGCGGACGCACCATCGGACGTATGGTGGCAGAGAGACTGGGCTATGCTTTCTATGACGAGGAGCTGGTCAACGAGGTCGCCAAGCGCAGCGGATACTCCCCGGAATTTATTAAGGAGAGCGGCGAGTACGCCACCTCCCGCCACAGCCTGCTGTTCTCCCTGGCTACGGCACAGCAGTTCTCCGTAGAGGGTCTGTCCACCATGGATCGGCTGTACATCGAACAGACCAAGATCATCGAGGAGTTAGGTGCCAAGGGTGGCTGTGTGATCGTAGGTCGCTGTGCAGATTTTATCCTCAGAGAGGATCCCCATGCCTTCCACGTTTTCATCTACGGCAACGAGGAGGATAAGGCTCGCCGCATTGTAGAGCTATACGGTGAGAGCGACAGATCCCCCTATAAGCGTCTGCAGGAGAAGGATCAGAGGCGCAAGGTCTACTACAAGAATTACACCGGTCGCACCTGGGGTCAGGTCCAAAATTACGATCTGTGCCTTAACAGCAGTGTCTTAGGCATCGACACCTGCGTAAACCTGATCCTTGAGGCCACCAAGTAACATATAGCAAGTGGAAAGCCGGCCACTCCTGCCGACTTTCCACCATTTTTATATCATCAAACTCCGATTTATCGAGCTAATTGTGGTTTTTTATGGTCAAACGCTGTTCCTTTATGCACCGTGCTGTGCAGGACGGGAATCTGCTTCCCTGCGGGGGGCGTTCCTTTCTTGTGTCGACAAGAAAGGAACCAAAGAAGCGACCCGGGGAGGCACTGAACATGATCCTTTCGCAACCCCGGCAGTTTCGCAACTCTGTTCCCCGGATCAGAACCGTCCTCCCCGGGTCCCCTCCCGGCAAGGCTACGCCCTCGTCGTTACCTTGTGTCTTGTAGGGATCATCATTCGTTCAGATTCCGATTTATCGAGCAGACCGAAGGTATGGTAGGGGCTAAGGCTTCTCCTTGAGGAGAAGCTGTCGAGCGGAGCGAGACTGATGAGGTGTGCGGTAAAATGTTGCGTATTTATAGAAATCTACGGCGAATTCGAAACATTTTCCACCTCATCCGCCCCTTCGGGGCACCTTCTCCTCAA
>JAZRGR010000017.1:0-17403 GCA_045644345.1 Faecousia sp.
CTATCATATCACAGATCCGCTGTGCAGGGTAGCCGGGATCCATGGGGACATAGGCTGCCCCTGCCTTAAGGATGCCGCACAGACCTATAATGGTGGGGATCCCTCGTTTGGGCAGGATCGCCACCCGATCTCCACGGCTGACACCCATATTGCGCAGGGTCCATGCCAGGCGGTTTGCCTGTTTGTTCAGCTCTCCGTAGGTCAGAGTCTCACTGCCGCAGACCACAGCAGGTCTCTGAGGCTGTTCCCGGACCCATCGGGAGAATACCTCCATAAGACTGTGATCTATATCGGCATGGAAGTCTGTATCATTAAACGTCCCCAGGATCTGTGCCTGCTCTTCCTCGGTGATGCAAACCGGTCCGTCCACAGATTGGGACAGACTATGAGGGATCTGCTGTAGCAAGCTCTCATAATGGGAGGCAATACGCTCTATATTCTCAGCAGTATACACATTGGGGTCATATAAGAACTCCAGCACAAGACCACCCTCATCCTCGCAGGTGCTGAGGGTCAGAGCAAAATTGGTCTGCTCACGACTATGCTCTACAGAGATCATAGAGCTGTACTTCTCGGTATATTCGGAGTCAACGCTGTAATTCTCGAATGCAAACAGGGTCCCTGTCAAGTCACCGCCACCTATATGGCTCTGGATCTCGCCCAGGGAGCAGTATCCGTAAGTCTCTGCCTCGACAGCCTTCCGCTGTTGCTCGCGAAGCAGCTCCAACAGGCTCCCTACTCCCTCTGTGCTCACTCTGACAGGAATGGTATTGGCGAACAAGCCCACCATGGTTTCGATCCCTGTTAAGGGTGCATTTCTGCCGGAGACCACCTTGCCGAACACAACATCCTTCCCACAGGCGTAGCCGGAGAGAAGCAGACCCCAAGCAGTCTGCAATATGGTGCCCATGGTGATGCGGTGCTGTCTGGACAGCTCCCTCAGAGCATGCCATACTGTCTGGGGGACAGTTGCTGTATGGGTTCTCATCTGTGTAGGAGTAGGCAGAGGCTGTTCATAGGGGCGGATGGTAACATAGTCATTATACCCCTCAAGCTCCCGACCCCAATAGGCGAGAGCGGACTCTTTATCCTGCTTTTCCAGCCACTTTACATAACGGGAATACTCGGTGCTCTCCACCCGTTCCCGTTCAACCATGGCAAGAAGCTGTTCCTCTGCCATTCCCTGCCTCAAGCACTCGTAGTAGCGGAGCAGGTCCTTGCGGAGCAGTGACATACACCAGCCATCGACAATGATATGGTGCATGGTCCAAATCAGCTTCCAAGCCCCTTTTACCGCCACACAGCAGAAACGAAGCAAGGGCTGCTTCTGCAGGTCAAAGCCTGCAGAAACCTCCCTGTCCTGTAATTGTTTCAATTCTTCCTCTCCCTCGGATCGATCCAGATGTCGCAGATCCACCCATCGGAGCGGGGGAACTCTTTCCTTTAAGACTACTTGCCGAGCCTTTGCCATTCCTTCATACACGATAGCTGTTCTCAGTGCGTCATACCGTCCGGACAGGGCACGGACAGCACCTTGCAGGCACTTGGCATCAGGCTCAAAGCGGAGCAGGAGGGTGCTCTGCAGAACATAATTGGTGCTGTCCTTCTCCCGTAGAGCGTGGAAGAGCATTCCCTCCTGTAATGGAGTCAATGAATAAATGTTGTCTATGGCCTTATTCAGAACCTTACTCATTCAACTCACAACCTTTCCGTAGGTTCCCACCGTGGAACCCCTCTCTTTATTCAGCAGAAATGCGGAACAGTGCACCGCCGTTTCCCACAAATTGCCCCACAGAAACGCAAGTTTCCAGGATGGTGCAGTCACGATCTGCACATACAGGATTCTCCATCTTCATGGACTCCAGTACAAGGAGTGTCTGTCCTGCTGACACACGGTCCCCATCCCTTACAGCAACAGCAAGTACCTGACCGGGCATGGTCGTACGGATCTCCTCTGCGCCAACCGTCTCGTCATAGGGCACAATATCGGGAATGTCCAAGGAGAAGTCCTCCTCGTCCTCCCGTAGCTTTTCTTTCTTGAGTCTTGCTTCGGTGTCATCCACCTCTACAAGGTACTTGGTATCATTCAATAGGATCTCGTAGATCATAATGTATCCTCCTTCCCGTTTGCTTTTTGGATCTTAAGGATCTTGATATATCGAGGATCCAGATCCAGCTTGTATGCAAGGATCCCTGTAATAAGGGCGAGGGTATCCGGGTCTGTATCTTCGCCCGTGATGGCTGTCAGATCCTCACGGGGGACCATGGTATAGCGGAAGCGACTCTTACGCAATTCTTCCCGTTTTGTCAGGAACTGTTCTCCTACCTGAGGGAACAGGAGGAGCGTCAGCAAATCCCTAGGATCTAATTGGGGATGAGTCTCACGGAACTGTGCATAGGTAGGCTGTGAGCCGCCACTCTTGCCCGGTGCGGCAGAGGCAAGGACCTTTGCCGCAACTACGGGATCTATCTGAGACGGTGCCCTGCCGTAGTCCCCCCTAACATAGTCACGGACACTCTCGATCACTCGGCCGTAGGGCTCACCGCACAGAACGTTCATGACCGCCTGTGTCCCGACCATCTGACTGATAGGCGTAACCAGAGGAGGGTAACCCATATCCTTCCGCACACGGGGGACCTCAGATAGGATCTCGTCCAGCCTGTCCAGGATGTTCTGCTCCTTGAGCTGGGACAGGAGGTTGGAATACATGCCACCGGGGATCTGAGAGGTCAAGGTGAAGGGGTCTGTTTTCATTGCCTTATCGGAGATCAGCCCCTTCTCACGTGCCTGGACGAAAACTGTCTTGAAATGGTCATTGACCCCTGCCATTGCATGTCGGTCGCACCCGGTTTCAAATCCCATATCCCGAATTACCTGTTCCACCGTCTCTGTAGGAGGCTGAGAAACACCTCCGGCGAAGGCAGAAATCGCTGTATCCAGCACATCGATCCCGGATTCTATCGCCTTTAGGTAGGTCATATAGGCATAGCCTGTAGAACAGTGGGAGTGTAGGATCAAGGGAACCTTTATATTCTCCTTCAAGGCTGTCACCAGTTCTGCGCAGGCTGTGGGAGACAGGATCCCTGCCATATCCTTGATGCAGATGGATTGGGCCCCCATGTCCTCCATGGCTACGGCAATATCCACATAGGTCTGCACGCTGTGGACAGGACTGACCGTGTAGGAGATGGCACAGGAGGCATGGGCGCCTCTGCGCAGAGTCTCGTCTACGGATACACGGAGATTGTCTAAATCGTTAAGGGCATCGAAAATACGGATAATATCGATCCCCGTATCCACAGCCGTTGCAATGAACCGTCTGACTACATCATCGGGGTAATGCTTGTAGCCCAGTAGATTCTGCCCTCTGAGAAGCATCTGCAGCTTGGTATTGGGCATATGCTTGCGGAGGAACGCAAGACGCTCCCAGGGATCCTCGTCTAAATATCGTATGCAGGAGTCGAAGGTAGCTCCGCCCCAGCACTCTACAGAATAATAGCCTACCTTGTCCATCTGTCCCAAGATCTCGCGGAAGCTGTCTAAAGGCATCCTGGTAGACATTAGGGATTGGTTGGCATCTCGCAGGACGGTTTCCGTCAATTGTATCTTTCTCATATCTGTTCTCCTCTCTAATACTGCTTCCCGGAAGAAATGTAGATTTCTATCAGAAAGCGCAAGGGGACATGGGGGATCACAGCGGAATATTCCCGTGCTTTTTTACGCTGTTTGCAACAGTGTTCTTGTTCTGCAGCAGCATAAGGTCTTGATACAGTCTCTTGCGGAGTTTGGCAGGTGTCACCTGCAGATCCGCATAGCCGTTGGCAAGGGCGATGTCTGCGTTCATAAAAGCTTCTTCGTATTCCCGTGTTTTTTCTGCCAGGTATGCCCGGCGTTCTTCTTCCGGGAGGGCATCGGCACTGCGGCGGTGAATGGTCTTAACTGCCCCCTCTGCGCCCATGACGGCAATCTGTGCCGTAGGCAGGACATATACCAGATCCGCGCCCATGTGCTTGCTGCCCATGGCAATATAGGCGCCTCCGTAAGCCTTGCGTAGGACCACCGTGAGACGGATCGTGCTCGCCTCACCGTATGCTACCAGGAGCTTGGCTCCGTGGCGGATAATACCGTTGTGCTCCTGCTCCACTCCGGGCAGATAACCGGGAGTATCCACGAAAGTCAGAACGGGGATATGAAATTCATCGCAGAAACGTACAAATCTGGCAGCCTTATCACTGGAATCACAATCCAGTGCACCACCGTTATACATAGGCTGATTGGCAACGATGCCCACGGTCTTGCCACACAGACGGGCAAAGCCTACCACAATGTTCCGTGCAAAATGCTTATGGACCTCCATAAAGCTGTTGTCGTCTACCACATCACGGATCACATTCACTACATCGTAGGTCTGCTTGATGGGCATGGACATGAGCTGCTCCAGTGCAGGGCTCCTCTTATCCGTATAGCCCTCGGGAGCCGTCTTGGATGCTTCGTTGGAATCGGGTAGCATGTCTACAAGGTCACGAACTTGATGGAAGCACTCCTTTTCGTGCTTGCACAGGAAATGGACCACACCGGAAGTCTCTGCGTGGATCTGTGCGCCACCCAGCTCCTCGGTGGTCCGTTCCTCTCCCGTAACAGACTTGATCACATCGGGACCTGTAATGAACATATAGCCCACCCTGCGGACAGAGAATACGAAATCCGTAATGGCAGGTGAATAAGATGCCGCACCGGCACAGGGTCCCAGAACAACAGAAATCTGAGGGATCACCCCGGAGGCACAGATATTCTGATACATCATGTCTCCGCAACCGGCAAGACTGCTGACACCCTCGTCGATCCTGGCTCCGCCGGAATCGTAGATGCCGATCACCGGCTTCTTGGCGTCGATCGCCATACGGATAATACGGGCGATCTTCTTACCATGGTTCCTACCGATGGAACCGCCGCGAACCGTAAAATCCTGGGAGAATACAAATACCTGTCTGCCGTGAATGGTGCCGAAGCCCGTAATCACTCCGTCATAGGGTGTCTGCTCCTCTCGGGGATCCGCACCGTAGCTGCCGATCCGATTCCCGATCTCGCAGAAGCTCCCCTTGTCCAATAGCAGCAGGATCCGCTCGATGGCGTGATACTTTCCTTTTTGATGCTGTTTCTCCAGCTTATAGTTGTGCTGACTCATAAACATTCTCCTTTTCAATTTCGGGGAATAAGGGTGCGGTTAAAATACTCTCTCAGCTCTTCAAGGCTGACTTTTTCCAACAGGTGCTCCTCACGGGAGCAAACAGACAGATAGTACCCCTCCATAGGGTAGCTCATAAGCAGACACCCATCTGCTGTCCGACCCTCTGTCACAGGAGTCTCCGACATGGTATAGCAGATCCCCTCGCCGGAATATTTCCCATAGGACTCCTTAAGAGTCCACAGACGGGTAAAGGCTCGCTCCGAATCCCCTAAGACCGCCTGCATCCGCTCCTGTGGGGTCATAAAAAATTTGGCAATGGATTCCTTATAGGGAACCATATGCTGTACATCCACCCCGATGGGCGCAGAGCTAAAGCCGCACGCCACCGCCTTCTCGCAATGAGAGAGGTTAAAATGAATGTGGGAATCCTCCTGCAGGAAAGGCTTGCCCTGAGGGGTCTTGCAGATCTGTGGAACAGATAGGATCCCATAGCCCCTTGCAAGCCCGTAGCGCAGGAGCAGATATGCCAGGACGGATTGCACCCGATCCTTGGCAAAGCGGTAACGGGATACTGTCTGCCGTCTATGTGCAGACAGGAAGGGCAGGAGCTCCTGCACCTCCCCTTCCCCTATACTCTCAACATGGTCTAAATAGTAGATCACAGCCATTCCTCTTAGGAAAAGTCCTCGTTTAGGATCACATCTGCAAGGATTTCTGCCGCCTCGTCGATCAGGGGCTTGGTAAGGGTCGCCATGATGCTTGTACGCAGGAGCCCCTCACCCTCCGGGCAAGCAGGAGGCAGAACGGGGTTTACATAGACACCGTTCTCATAGACAAAATGTGCCTTAACAATGGTATTGATGGTCTCGTAAGTATAGATGGGTATAATGGGTGTAGATGACTTCATAATGGTTAGTCCGCTACGACGGAAAGCTTGCCGTGCATAATGGGAGATACCGGATAGCTGTTGCACCAGCTCGGGGTGTCCCTCCAGATGACGTAGGGCAGCCAGTGCCACCGCACAGTTCGCAGGAGGAATCGATGCCGAGAAAATAAAGGGACGGGACTCGTGGCGGATATACTTGATCGCCTCGGCACTGCCTGCAACATAGCCCCCCAGAGAGGCGAGGGATTTAGAGAAAGTGCCCATGATCAGATCTACCTGATCCTCCAAGCCGAAGTGGCTGGCAGTTCCCCGTCCGCCGACTCCCAGCACGCCCAGTGCATGAGCATCGTCTACCATGACCCTTGCATTGTATTTCTTGGCAAGAGCGCAGATCTCCGGAAGCTTGCAGATCTCACCGCTCATAGAGAAGATGCCATCCGTAACGATCAGACAACCACTCTCCTCCGGGACCTTTTGGAGCTGTGCCTCCAGATCCTGCATATCGGAATGGCGGTAGCGGAGCATGGTGCCGTAGCTCAGTCTGCAGGCATCGTAGATAGATGCGTGGTTCTCCTTGTCGCTGATCACATAGTCCCCATGTCCTACGATACATCCGATGATACCCAAGTTGGATTGGAAGCCTGTAGAGAAGGTCACTGCTCCGTCCTTGTGGAGGAATCGTGCCAGCTCTGCCTCTAATTCCAGATGCATATCCAGAGTTCCGTTAAGGAGACGGGAGCCACTGCAGCCGGTGCCGTATTTCTCAACAGCCTTGATCCCTGCTTCTACAATATCGGGGTGCTCCGTGAGACCCAAATAGTTGTTGGAGCCCAGCATGATCCGTCTCTTGCCCTCCATGATGACCTCGGGAGCCGGACGGGAGGACAGGGGCCTAAAGTAGGGATAGATCCCCATTTTGGTCATTTTATCGTCATTTGACTCTTTTCTGCATTTCTCAAACAGATCCATAATCGTGCCTCTCTCTCATATTATGACTTGTAACAGAGTATCCATAATCAAATATTCCTTCTGTTATAATTCAAGAAAGATAATATAGAATTTTACCATAAATTTGCAACAAAAGCAAGAAGTTTTTATGTAAAATTGCCATTTTCTTTCAGCGTAATTAGGGACTAAGAGGCTCTGTGTGACGGAAATCACACAGAGCCTCTCCTGTATTCTTGACAAAAAAGTTCAAACTCTTTCTATCGCACCGCAGGTGCGTCAAGAACTGCACAAGATGGGATTTTTCGTTGCATTTTCTGATAGAAATGAATCGTTTCTATGGAAAAATCGTACTAGGATGCAAAGTACGCCTTCGCAGAATCAGAGTAGGCAAACAGTGCCTTGCACAGATCTAAGAGAGTTCCTGTCTTGCCGTTGCCGTAGGTGTCGGGGCTGTATTGCAGGGTGGCAGATACGGGAGTGTTCCCTGCATAGATCCGGACAGAAACCACTGCTCTCAGCTCCGCGGCAAGGAGGCTGTCTACAGTGAATACGTAGTAGCCTAACTGGGCATTGTACAGTACAGGATCGGATGCGGTGGCTGTCTTGGTGTTCCCGTGTGCATCTATGTAGGAGATTCGCAGGGTCAGCGCAGACAGGTCTCCGGCATAATCGGCAGGATGAAAGACAAACTTCAGAGCCACCTTGGATTCCAAGTTCAAGGACTTACCTGCCCAAGTGATCGGGGCATTAGGCAGATCGTTCAGTACCACATTGGTATTGCCGAAGGTCACAGCCTCCAGTTCGGACAGATATGCCTTGTGTTCCTCAGTCATAGCACTGTCTGCCAAGGCATCTAAGCGGTAGGACTTAAAGATCTGTGCCGCACTGCCGTAGCGCAGGAGATCTGCACACAGGATCTTAAGGCTCTGCGCACGGTCCGGATTGTTCATCTGTGAATAGGCGTATGTTGCAATGCTGTAGGTATCTACGGGAGAGGTGTATGTCTGTCCATCCTTCACCCCGTACAGGGTAGTAGCAATAGAGTCATTCATCTGTACGGCAGTGAGACCTGTGAGAGTGAAGTAATAGTGGATCCCCTTGTCTACAGGCTCCAGCCTTACGGTTCGGGTGCCTGTTTTAACATTGCCCTCATAGGTATCCAGCACGCACTCTACATAGACGGAGCCGGGATCAAAGCCTTCCAAATTCTGCTTAAGGATCACGAAGTTTACAGAGATGTCGCTTGCTAAATTCAGTGTATGACCTAACTTGAGAGTTGGAAGCGCAACAGGCTTCGTAACTTCCTTCGCACCGCAGATGCAAGCCCCCTCTACATAGCCGTGATCTGCCATTTGGAACAGAGTACAATTCTCACAGGTTACTATATGGGATGTATGGTCTATCTCGGTATAGGTATAGCGGTGTCCCGGAGCCGCAACCGTTTCCTGCTTGACGATAACCGTGTTGCAGATTGAGCAGTGCTTACCCTCGGTTTTACCGGAGGTAGTACAAGTAGCGGCAACAGCCTTGTCGATCACCTCAGTATGTCCCGAAGCCGCTACATAGGCATCCTTGTAGCTGTGAGAGCAACGGGAACAAGAGTAGGTGGTGTAGCCCTGTGCAGTGCAAGTGGGAGCTGTGACCTTGCCGGTATAGCTGTGCCCCAAAGCGTTGGTAGTTGTAGTGAAAGTGAAGGTGCCGTAGGTGGTAGTATTCCACTTATAGCTGTCTGTACCCTTTTCAGTGCAGGTGGGCGCCTTGGTGGTAGACTTCGTATAATCTGTCGTATTCAGCTTAGGCAGGGTCACGGCGGCAGTTCCTGCGCAACGGGAGCAAACACCTGTCAGCACACCGGTTGCAGAGGTGGTGGGGTTGGTAGTAGCTTTGTAACCCGTGTAGTTGTGGCCTAAAGCAGAGACAGACTCGGTTTTTGTCCCTTTACAGATGTTACAAGTATAGGTTTTTACGCCCTGTGCGGTACAAGTAGGTGCAGTGGTCACACTCCCGCCGTTCCAGCTATGACGGTCCGTCCTGCTGTAGCCACAGGTACAAATGGCCTTATGATCATTGGCATCCGCGTAGGTATAAGTATAGCTGTGGGCTGTGGCTGTATATTGGGCAGTAACCGTTGTGTCGGCAGTAATGGCGGTCAGTTCCTTGTCCCATCCACGGAAGCTGTAGTGACTGTCTGTATCATAAGCCTTGGTTGGAGTAGCCCCATTATAAACTGCCGTATCCCCTTCTGCCACTTGGCATGTATAGAGGGTCGTTCCATCTCCATTGCGGAAGGTCACGGTATATAACGGTCCGGGGCACATGGATTGAGGACCTATATGCACATAGTCCAGCTCTATCTCGCCCACAGAGTCTGCTTTGTGGGTTACATTCATAAAGGATACTCGCACCGCAAAAACATTCTCCGCATTCCGTACAGCCGCAGGGATCTCCGCAGACAAGGTGATAAATCGGTTGCTCTGCAGTGCGTCGGCAGGTATGGGAATGACCAAATAATCTGCACTTGCAAGGTCTGTCCCTGTATTGTTCGTACCAAAGGTGATACGAAGTGCAGGACTGCTCGCCCCCGCTGTCCGTACGCAACGATTCATTCGGAACCGAACCACTGCGTGTGTAGCTTCCCCGGGAGTATAGTTCAGTGCAAGGGAGGTCAGACTCTTTGTACGATCCGTAGTCTGGACATAGGGATCGGTCCCCCCTTCCTGGAGGATCATGGTCAAGCTCCCCTCCTCCCGTGGATCGTAGGTCAGCCCCGCTACACGATTGGAGTTGTAGCCCCAGAAGCCCGTGTCGTAGTTATTACCGCTATAGCTCTCATTACCGTACGTCTTTAAAGCCTCACCGTCGTTGCGGAAATCGAAAGTCAGAGCCTTGCTCTGTGCAGGACCTACATAGATACTGTCAATGGTGATCACACCCTGCTTGCCTGCAGCATTGGTCACATTGAAGAACACGGGACGGATGCTATTGATGACCGACGCTCCTCGGAAGGCGGCATTTGCAGGAATCGTGACAGTGATGTACCGGTCACTGTTCACTGCCGAGGCAGCGAAGCCGGCAGAAATGTAATCAGAGTTTGCGATGCCGGTCGTCACATTGTTCTTGCCGTAATACAGTCGCACCTGGGGTGTTGTAGCACCGGAGATCAGGGCGCAGTTCTGTAGTTTAAAGCGCAGAACTGCCACCTCTGCCTCCGTCGGTATGTATTTCAAGGGAATCGCATTGAAGGAGTTCGTGCTATCTGTCATATGGAGATAGGGATGGGTGCCTCCCTCCTTCAGCTTGACGATAGCCGTGCCAATACCGCTGTTATCCAGGGTATAGGAAATCGCATTGTTGGTATTGATCCGCCAGGAACCGGTGTCGAAATTGATACCACCGTAGAGGCTGTTGTTGTAACGGGCCTTATCCGGCTCGGTGTTCTGGAAATCGAAATACAGATAAGGTGTCTGATCTGTTACAAATTTCGCACCGAAGCTCTTGCCGTAGCTACCGCTAAAGTTGACGGTCAAGGTCGTAGTGGAACCGTTCTTCACAGAGATCTTGCTGTCAGCGGAGATCTGATGCAGTGCTCTCTTAATGGTCACTGTGCCGGAGCTGAGCTTATGGGTGGGGTCTGAAACAGCGATGGAATACTTGCCATCCTTCTCCTGTACCATTAGGATCATAGGCTGATTGACTGTAATATCACCGTAAGTCCCTGCTTTCCAGAATACATAGCCGGTAATGCCTAAGTTCTTCTCCTTGACCACATGGACCGTATTGGAGCTGCTTGCAACGGTAATATCCGGGGAGGCGGCATATGCTTTGGTCTCTGCTTGGGTTTTCTCCGGCAACATAACATAGCTGTAGGTACCGTTAGAGGGCTTGGAGCCGTGGTCTACCCATAGCTCTAAGAAGCTGTGGGTCTTACCGTCAGCGGTAACAGTGGATTTGCCGTTGATATCCAGGTTATAGTCATTGACCGTGGTCCGTGCGGTCTTGTTTACCGTAACCTTGCTGTTGGTGGGGAAATAATATCCACCGAAGGCTTCCTGGTAGATCCATTTCGGATTGGTATAGCTCTTGGTATAAGAGGCCGTCTTGTCCAGCAGGGTGCCATCCACTACAACATCCTCAGTGCCTACCACAGACGTACCGTTTACACTCGCCGTTTCTCGCAGCTCCAGGTTGTTCACATAGGTATAGACCGCATTGCTGTTGGTGGTAAAGTTGATACCGGAGCCTACACAGACGATCTCATCATCAAACATAAAGTAGGATTTGTTCCCCTCTAAGTCCGAGGACAAAACCTGACGCTTTTGGGTCTGCCCGTTGGTACCGGGTGTAAAGTTGTCATATGTCGCAGAATCAGAGGAGGACCAAGTATAACCGTCAAAGTCCATTGCGGCGGCAATGTACAGATCCTCTAACTCCACACCGCCTACAAAGTCTGTTCGGGGCAAATAATGATTGCGGCAGCTATTGGGGATCCGACGGGTAGAATTTTCCTCTGTTGTACCGGGCATACGGTACATATTGGCATACTTGTGGTAGTTACTGCCGTAGGGGTCGAAACCGTAGCCTGTATGATCCGGGTACACATAGAGCATACCGTCTCCTGTATACCAGCCGTAGCGATTCCGCCCGTGGGTACTGTCATGGGTAGATATACGGGTGGAGCTCATGGCAAGACCTACGGTATACTTCTCCCGATGCTGTACGGCACGGTCTGTGGTATAACGCATGACTGCCCGTTCATCTTTCTGCACAGGTATGCTGTTATCATAGACAATGCGATGAAGCGTAGCAACGAGATTTACATCACCGATACCGGCGGCATAGTTGGAAAAACGACTCTGTGGGACCATCTCCCGTACCATCCGGCACAGTTCCAATTCCTGAACGGGAGAGAAACAGCCTATGAGCTGCAGCAGACCCTTTAAAAGGGACACACCCTTAGAAACACCGGCCTCCCCGTATCTGCCGATGTTCATAGACAGGAACACTCCGTTCTTGGTCACATCACGGAAGGTGGTCAGCATCCATTGTGCCAGAATTTGACAATCGGCAGAGGTGGGCTCAAAGGCGGTCCCGGCGAGTACGGTATACGCAGGGATCAAGCGGTCTACCACGACCTCGATGCCATAGGTGCCTTCCATAGCAAAATAGGTATGGCATATATATGAACCATCGGGATTGACCCCTTCTTTCCCTGCAGATGCGTTGCGGAAAAAATCCTTCAGTGCCGTATGGCTGGCAGTCATCATAGACTCTGCAGTACTTAACTCACTACTGCTTGTTGCATAGATCCCACGCAGAGTCGCCAGCATGATCCAGCTCAGGAGCCGCACACGGCGGTTCTCTGTCAGGACTGTTTCATTGCTCACTCCCGTAATAGGCTTAACCGTGTCAATGATGGTCTGCGCCCTGTTTACTTGAGCATAGACAAATGCCTTCGCACTGCTGTAACCGTAGGCATTGACCGAGGCATCGGTAAGATTGGGCCAGATCGCAAGGAGTGTTCTGCACAGATGCATGGGGCCGTTGTATGCCCAATCCCACCAGTTAAAGGTCGCTGTATTTGCCTGCGCCGTCTTAAGGGCAGAGGTGGTGTAGAATCTCTTCTCCATAACATCCATGCCGTAGAGAATATCTGCCAGGAGCTGTGCATTGCCGTAATAGGCACTGCCATAGGTTCCATACCCCTGTGCCATATACCATAGGTAGGTGTACTGCCACCCCATCTCCTCTGCATTGTCGATCTTGTTATCGAAGAGCCCTGCAGTAGATCCGGAGGAGCGGACAGTCTTTAACTTATCCCAATATGTCTTACAGTTACTGTCGATCTTGGTTACGATCTGTTTGACCGAGGAATTCGTCATATCATTGTTTGTACTGCCACAGAGGAAGGTGTAGAATTTATTCCCCAGAACCTTCCATTGTTGGGCAGTATAAGCCGCCTCTGCCTTAGGAGCAGTAACGCAGACCACAGGCAACAGCATCGAAAGCAGCAAGATCATGGACAAGATTTTCTTCATCATAGACACACTCCTTATGATTTCTTCCGGGTTCGGCATATATGCACATAACGGAAATTCGATGGCATTTTGCGCAAACTTGCCTTCTGCCTGTTCATATTCTATCATATCCTCTTTCGTTCTGCAATGGGATAAATCGCAGTGCATAATATCTATATTCCGGAAAAACAACTTGTTCAGCAGGGATTACCATAGATGATTTTCTATGATACAACAAATGGACAGGAGCGGAACATAGGCTCTTGTCTGCACAGCATGCCTCGTTCCGCTCCCGGGGATCCGTATTCGATTTAAGCAAGCTCCTTCTTGCCTGTATAGAGCTCGTAGTATCTGCCCTGCAGTTTCAGCAGGTCGTCATGGTCCCCTCGCTCGATGATCTCGCCCTGCTCCAGGACCATAATGGCATTGGAATTGCGGACAGTGGAAAGGCGGTGGGCAATGACAAATGTTGTCCTGTCCTTCATGAGGCG
Organism: Faecousia sp.; assembly: GCA_045644345.1. Lineage (GTDB taxonomy): Bacteria > Bacillota > Clostridia > Oscillospirales > Oscillospiraceae > JAZOXB01. The sequence continues at coordinate 13,529 of JAZRGR010000017.1, forward strand.
GTCCATACCACGCTCAATGTGCCGCTCCGTACGGGTGTCGACGGAGGATGTAGCCTCGTCCAGAACCAGAATGGGTGCCTTGGAAAGGGCAGCTCTTGCAATATTTAGGAGCTGACGCTGTCCCTGGGACAGGTTGGCTCCGTCTCCTTCAAGCACCGTTTGATAGCCATTTTCCAACCGCATGATAAAGCTGTGGGCGCTTGCGGTCTTGGCAGCAGCAATGACCTCTTCATCCGTTGCATCCAGTCTGCCGTAGCGGATATTCTCCATAACAGTACCGGTAAAGAGGTGGGTATCCTGGAGTACCATCGCAATATTCTTACGCAGGAAATCACGAGAATACTCCTTAATGGGTCTACCATCAATGGTAATGGTACCCCGATCGATATCGTAGAACCGGTTTAGGAGATTGGTGACTGTGGTCTTGCCTGCACCGGTAGAGCCGACAAAGGCGATCTTCTGCCCGGGCTTGGCATAGAGAGAAATGTTCTTAAGAACGGTTTTCTCCGGCACATAACCAAAGGTCACATCCTCCATGATCACATGGCCCTGAATAGGCTCTGTAGAGGCATTGTCGCAATCCGCCTCCTCCGGAGCCTCGTCCATAACATTGAACACACGCTCCGCACCTGCAAGGGCGGCAAATAGGGTGGAAACCTGCATGGATAACTGGTTGATGGGCATAGCAAACTGCTTGGAATAACCGGCAAATGCAGTGAGCTCACCCGGTGTAAAGCCGGTGAGCACGATCAAAATACCGCCCACACCCAGGGTAATTGCATAGGAGATCAGACTGATATTATGCATAATGGGGCCGGTCACACCGCCCCAGAAATGGGCCTTTTCCTGCTTGGAACGGAGGTCCTCGTTGATGAGACTCATTTCCTCGATGCACTCATCCTCATGATTGAATACCTTAATGACCTTCTGTCCGCTGATGGTTTCTTCCATATAGCCGTTGACTGCACCGAGAGCCGCTTGCTGTTGACCGAAGTATTTTGCAGAATTCCTGCCGATCACACCTACTGCGAACACAAGGAGCGGAACAAAGGCAACTGTGACCAGGGTCAGCCAACCGTTTGTGGTGATCATAAAGATAAATGTTCCTACCAAGCTGATCACGCCACTGACTACAGAAGTCATAGAGTTATTGAGCATCACATCTATATTATCCACATCATTGGTAAATCGGCTCATAAGCTCCCCCGTGGGGTGGGAGTCGAAATATCTCACCGGGAGAGTCTGGAGCTTGCAGAACAGGTCATTACGGATGCTTTGAATAGCCCCCTGGGAAACAGAAAGCATCAGCCTTGCCTGGAGATAACTGCCAAAAGCAGCGATAAAATACACACTGCCCAACACGATCAGAGCCGCAATCACATAGACACTGATCTCCGCGGCAGTATTCACTGTAAGGCTTCGGATAAAAGGGGTAGAAACAAAGGACTCTATGATCCCGTCTGCCAGCTCTGCAATCGCACTGGGCTTAAGCACAGCATTGGGATTGACTGCAAGAGTGATCCTGTTGATAATGGGGACGATCAGATATCCGCCACAGAGGGAGGACAAGGTCGTTAGGATCATGCAGACAAAGACGAGGATCAATCTGAGCTTGTACTTTTCCACGTAGGAGAGAAGTCTGGATACAGTCTTGCCCATGTTCTTGGGCTTCCCCTTTGCCTTAGCTCTGCTGCCCGGGCCGCCGCCTCTCAGAGATTCCCCGTGGGAGACGCTGTTATATTGCTTTTTAAGTTCTTCCAAGGATCTTGCCATAACAGTTACGCCTCCTTCTTGTCCATCTGCGAGTAGTAGATCTCGCTGTATTCTGCATTGCTCTCCAGAAGCTGTGCATGTGTACCGACACCGGTGATCCTGCCGTCATTCATAACAACGATAGTATCTGCCTCCATAACAGAGCTGATCCGTTGAGCAATGATGAGCTTGGTACACCCGGGGAGCTCATTGCGGAACGCCTGTCTGATCTGTGCCTCTGTTGCGGTATCTACCGCACTGGTAGAGTCATCCAGGATCAGGATCTTGGGCTTCTTTAAGAGGGCTCTTGCAATACAGAGTCTCTGCTTCTGACCGCCGGACAGGTTGGTACCACCCTTTTCCAACTCTGTATCATAGCCATCTTTAAAGGTAGAAACAAACTTGTCAGCCGCCGCATACTTAGCCATCTTGATCATTTCCTCGTCCGAGGCTTCCATATCGCCCCAACGGAGGTTATCTGCAATACTGCCTGCAAAGAGGAGGTTCTTCTGGAGCACGATGCCGATCCCGTCTCGGAGATTGACCAGGGAATAGTCCTTTACATTGATACCGTCCACCAAGACCTCACCCTCATCCACATCGTAGAGTCGAGGGATCATAGAGACCAATGTTGTCTTGCCGCAACCTGTGGAACCAATGATGCCAACCGTAGCACCACCGGGGATCTTTAGATTGATATTTTCCAAAACCGCTTCTTCACTGTTTTTATAATAACGGAAAGTAACATTCTTAAATTCGATCTCACCCGTCCCGACCCGTCTGTCTAAATCAGCGGACTGCCCATCTTGAATATCGGGAACCTCGTCAAGAACCTCACAGATTCTCTTTGCAGATGCCATGGCACGGGAAGAGGTCATAAGGAGGAAGGAAACCATCATCAGTGAGGATAAAATCTGCGTAGCATAGGTAATAAAGGCAGAAAGATCTCCTACCGGCATCCCTGTGTGAAGGATCTCTTTATGCCCCAACCAGATCACTGCAATAATGGTTGCGTACATAAAGAGGTTCATAACCGGCATCATATAGATCATGACCTTAACAGCATTGATACCCGAGGTCTTAAGCTCTGCATTATCCGTCTCAAATTTGCGGATCTCGTGATCCTCACGTACGAAGGACTTGACGACTCGTACATTGGTTACATTCTCTCGAACTGTCGCATTGAGCTTATCGACTTTCTTCTGGAGGATAGCGAAACGAGGCATACCCAGTCTGATCAGCATGAAGATCACCAGCAGCATCATGGGCATCGTAACCCCAAGAATAACAGACAGAGAGGGTCTGAGCGTAATCGCCATAATAATGCCACCAATAAACATACAGGGACTCCGCAGAGCCATACGAAGCAACATATTAACAAAGTTCTGGAGCTGAGTCACGTCATTGGTCATACGGGTCACCAATGAGCTGGCAGAGAATTTGTCAATGTTAGAGAAGGAATATTTTTGAATTTTTGTATATACATCCCGTCTCAGATCAGCGGCAAAATTGACCGAAGCTCTGGAGCCAAAGTAAGCCCCGGCTACACCACCTGACATCATTAGCAGGACAATGCCGATCAAAATACCGGCGTAACCAATGCTTCTGCCTACCGTCAAGGTCCCCTCATAGCCGTCATTGATAACCATCCCCAAGATCAAGGGCATAAACATTTCCCCGATTGCTTCTAAGATCATACCGCAGGGACCCAGAATAAAGGATCTTAAGTGGGGACGTACATATTTCATCCATCGTTTCATGATCATCGGTCCTTTCTACATTATCCTTACCATTTTATCCCAATGCCCACAAAAAGTCAATGCCCAACGCTGAAAAACAGTGAAAAGTTAAAACAAACCTCAACGAATTCAACCGGCTCGAAAAATCGGAATATCATGAATTGAGGCTCTGTGTGAAGAGATCACACAGAGCCTCAAGGGTTTAGGTTTTACGGTGCAAAGTAAGCCTTTGCGGAATCTGAGTAGGCAAACAGTGCCTTGCACAGATCAAAGAGGTTGCCGGTCTTGTTGTTGCCATAGGTGTCGGGGCTGTATTGCAGGGTGGCAGATACAGGGGTGTTACCTGCATAAATCTGCACGGAGACCACTGCTCTCAGCTCCGCG
>JAZRGR010000018.1:0-54187 GCA_045644345.1 Faecousia sp.
TTTTTATAGCACCGTAGGTGCGTCAAGAACTGCATGAGACGGGATTTTGCAATTTTCTATATCAAAAATTGCAAAATCGCAACGCGTTAGCGGTGCTCTTTCTGATAGAAATCAAACATTTCTATCAGAAAGTAGTATTAGACGGTGGACAGGCGGTCCTGGTAGACCTCCCATAGGTCATCGCTCATGCCGTAGAACAGCCGTTGGATACGGTACCGGCCGGGAGCGGATTTGTGAATGTGGAGCTGCAGAAGGAATTCATCTTCTTCATCCGGGCAATATCCGTAGGAAATATAAGTGTCGGGATTCTGTGAGACCCAGCTTTCACAGTGGATCTCAGCACCGCAGAAGGGGCAGGGAATGGTTCTAAGTGCATCGTTGTGAAGGAGGCTCTGTACTGTGTGATATACCTCGTGGTCAGGAGGAAGCGCGTAAGCCGGGGCGGCATATTCCTCCAAGTATTGCTCCAAATCCAGGAAGCCGCAGATCTTGGTAGTATTTCTTGCATCATGGAGAGCGTCGTGGGCTTGATCGCCTGACATATTTAGGACCTCTAAGGCGTGGTTTAGGGAGCAACGGGTATTGCTCCTCATGATCTCTCTGCCAAAGATCCGCTGGATATCATAACAGACGGGGAGATGGGAGCAGTCGATACCATGGAGTAGCATATTCTCTATGAGCATAGGCATATCGCTCATGCTCCATGTCATGTAGGAGAATTCATTGCCACACCATTGCATAAATTGATGAAATACCTCGGGGAAGGTGGAAGCTTGCTGTAAGTCCTTGTCACGGATATGTGTGAGGGAGGCAACCTGCTTGTGGAGCTTGGTATAATAGATGGGACGGATGTACAGTCGTTGCTCATCGATGATCTCAAAGGAGTCATTTAGTTTAACGGCTCCGATTTGGATGATCTCTCCACTGATGTAAAGGGGATCTGTCACTGCTGCCTCCGGTGTGGAGGGCTGGTTCCATTCCAAGTCAAAGATAATATAGTTCATATCTATCTCCTGCGAATCGTATGATATCAAAAAGGTGCAAAAAGCATCAAAAAAGATCAGAACAGGGAAATTTGATCCAAATCTGTTACAGGTGCATTTGTGACCTTCTGCCACTGTGTAGAGGTGCCGCGGGAGCCGGGGACCATTTCCAAGAGACCCTTGTCCTTAAGCTGGATGAAGATCTGCTTCATCCTGTTTGCGTCGGTAATACCCGTAAGCTCACGGGCAATAGAATTGTTTATGGTGTCGTGATTCTCCAAATATTCCAGCACTAAGCTCTGTGCATCAGCAAGCCTCTCGTGACCCATGGTGACAATGACGCAATTCTCTCCCTGCCGCAGGGAGGGGCTCTGCAATCCTACATCACGTAGAGAACGGAAAGCTCTGCGCAGACCCTTGCCTAAATCACGGGAGGGAGCGGTTTGTGTCTGTCCGAGGAGGTACATAAGCTTGGGATTGCGGACACGCTGTTCGGCCATTCGAGTAGAGGGATCCAAACGGGACAGGAAGGAGCCCGGACTCTCGATCTCGATGCGATTGGTGAATATGCGTACTTGAATATCTCTGGGGATGCTGTAATCTCGGTGCAGAACCGCATTTTCGATAATCTCACGGAGAGCATCTACGGGATATCGGGTGGGCCGCAGACCGAAAGCATCGACGACCTCGCTCTGCGCCAAGATCCCCTTAATGGCATCCAATGCTTTGGGGACCAGCTGGGTAAGGGGACCATTGATGTAGATGCTCTGTTCCTCGGGGAACTCGTCTCGCTGCTCCTTGCGCTCATCGCTGCAATATCGCAGGATGCGAATGCCGCAACGATGGGGGAGCATAGCCTGTGGGTGATCGGCATACAACAGGATCGCAGCAACCTTGAGCTGATTGTAAGCATTCATGAGCCAACGGGAGCGGAGAAATTCATAAGCACTCACATCTCCTGCAGAAGAAAGGGCGGCGCGGAAGGTCTGCTGATGGAGCAGATCCTCCATGATATACTCTGTCAGCTCATCTTCGTAGGAGGTCAGCCCCTTCTCCCAGCGGAGACTGCGGAGCATCTCGGGGCTATCGCAGACCTGATCCCGATCACCCTTGCGGATATAGGCCGCACCGTCGCAGGCGCAGAGGAGGCCGGCGGTGCGACAGACCTTGATCTGCAGAATATTGCCCTCCTCCCACTGCAGGAGACACAGGGAATACAGGTGATCTAAAGGCAGCAGCTCCCGTAGTGCGGAAAGTACAGGGGCAATGTCCTCGGGATCATGAAAGGGGGAGCAACTGAGGGTATCTCCACCTGTGTACTCCAAGCCCAGATACAGCTCACCGCCATTGCTGTTGGCAAGGGCAGACAGACTCCGAGACCACTGCTGCACAGGTGCAGACGAAGGGTAGAAGGCACGGAAGCTGTCAGGCCGGAGGCACATAAGGGCGTCCTGCTCCGGAGGGAGTAAAGATTTCTTGTGAAGGATGGGGGCCATTGACACACACGCTCCTTTGGAGACCTTGACAGAAGGTCCTCTTATGATCACATTATATCATTTTTGCAAGAAAAATACAAGTAATAGTCCTTTCTTTTTGTTGTATTTCATGGTATAATGGGGAAGAAAATGGAAGGAGGCTCCATTATGAGAAAATTTTTGAGTTTATTGGTACTGCTTGCAACGCTAGCTGGGTGTTTCTCCGGCTGCGGCACAACGAGTCAGACCGAGGTTCCCACGACAGAACCTCAGATTTACGAGAACAACAGAGCACTGCAGCTTCTGACAGATGAGTATAATGCTGATTTGGGTAGTTTTACTCTGAGCGAGAACAGTCGTCTATTTGCTGTGACTACTGAGGGGGATCAATCCGTTAAAGAGTGGGCAACGTTCCTGGCACGTCAGTTTGCGGATGCAGGGCTTCCCTCTGCAACGCCTATGACCATTGCATACGGACAGCAGTCCGAGAGCATGGAGGGAGATATTGTCCTGGTAGCGGATCCTTCTCTTGGGGAGGAAGCCTACAAGCTCTCCGTAGAGCCGGAGCGGATCACCGTGTCCGGCGGAGGCCGCAGGGGACTGATGTACGGTGTATTCATGCTGATCAAGGCATTCAGAGCCAATGGCAGCTTGACCCTTGGTGCGTGTACCATTGCCGATGCCCCCGACGCAGGGGAGCGTGTGGTTATGGTGGACTGTGGACGGAAATACTACACCAAGGAATGGTTCTGCGATTTTATCCGTCAGAGTGCCTATATGGGATATAACGGCATCGAGCTCCGTTTCTCCGATGATCAGGGAACGCGGTTCGATATCTGGGATCCTGCATACTATAAGACCAATGTGAACGGCAACGATTTTTCCTGGATCTGCGGCGGATATGTAGGTAGCTGGATCAAGGATGCTTACCGCTTCTATGAGGATAAGGACAAGTACCTCTACGCAGAGGAGATTCACGAGATCATGATGGTGGCGCAGGAATACAGTATGGACGTGATCCCTGCCTTTAACGGACCCGGACACTGTCAGTATATCTGCCGTGTTGCGGGTCAGAACCTGGCTATGAGCTATAAATATAACGGAATCACATACTCCTTCGGCGGCGTCGAGGATGCAGACGGCAACTTTATACCGAGAGATGCTTATAAAGAGCTCCATCCTCATGCGGATTTCAATTATATTTATACAGGCAATCATATTACGCTGGATGTAACCAATCCCTACGGCCGTAGCTTGATCCTTGCGGTGGTGGAGGACTATGGACGGTTCTTCAAGCAGTATGGATGTGAGGTCATCCATATCGGCGGTGATGAGGTACGACTCCATACCAATGGCTATGGCTCTGTGGATTGGGAGAACTATGTGCAGGAGGGCTATAGCAAGTACGATACCTGTATCGATTATATTAACGAAGAGACGGCTCTCCTTAAGTCTATGGGATACCGTGTTCGCGCCTATAACGACTTCATGGATTATGTGTCTGATGACCCCGATTATGATCAGCATATCGAATACGATCCGGATATTGAGCTGAGTTACTGGATTGCAGACTATGATTTGGAAACTGTTGCCCCTCTGGATCACTGGCTTGGGAAGCGTAAGATCTACAACTGTCTGCAGAATTACTGCTACTATGCCCTGTGTGAGAATGATGAAGGTCACGACGGGCGGAGTGAGACGACTCACCATTGGGACTTCTACTACAGCACTGAGGATCGGATCTACGAGTATTGGAATCCTACAGTATTCCAATGGCCCGAGGATCCCGGCAGGGGCTGGATCGTAGAGCCGGAGCAGGTAGAGGGCGGTTACTTCCTTATTTGGTGCGATAATGCGGCAATGAGTACCGAGGAGGAGATCTGGAACGGCATTGACGAGGCGGGAACCTTCAATGTCATAGACCGTATGTGGTCCAATATCTGCAAGATGTGGAACTACGATCTCAATGACACCCTGCCCTTCGAGGACTTCTGTGCTCTGCGTGACAGCTTTGGGGACTACCCCGGCTTCGATGGTATCTAATACTACGCTTCGTGTAAAGCGGTTTAGTCTATAACAGCAACAAATATTGTATGGCACAGGGACTGTCTCAAATTTTGAGACAGTCCTTTTGCCTGTTTACAAAACGAAATATTTGTGCTATAATTCCATTAAAGAACGTATGTGCGAAAAGGAGGTGGGAGCTGTTAATGGAAAAGAAAAAGGAAAAGATATATGTTGCCATTGATCTGAAGAGCTTTTATGCCTCTCAGGAGTGTGTGGCACGGGGCTGGGACCCCTTGACAACTAATTTGGTGGTTGCGGATGCCTCTCGCACAGATAAGACCATCTGCCTGGCGGTGACTCCTGCACTGAAGTCCTTCGGTGTTCCGGGCAGACCCCGCCTCTTTGAGGTCAACGAGATCCTGCGGCAGAAGAATGCGGCTCGCAGAGGGCAGGCTCCGGGGAAACAGTTCCGAGACAAATCCTGTGATCTGAAGGCTCTGTTGGAGGATCCTTCCTTAGAAATCGACTTTCATATCGTACCGCCCCGTATGGCGCACTATGTGCAATGCAGTACCAAGATCTACGAGGTATATCTCAAGTACGTTGCACCGGAGGATATTCATGTGTATTCTATCGATGAGGTCTTTATTGATGCTACACCCTATCTCCATGCTTATGACAATTCTGCACGGACCTTTACAAGAAAGCTGATCTACGATGTCCTGGAAACTACGGGGATCACGGCAACAGCGGGGATCGGTACCAATTTGTACCTTGCCAAGATAGCCATGGATATTGTGGCCAAGAAAATGGAACCTGATGCATTCGGTGTCCGTCTGGCGGAGCTGGACGAGATGAGCTATCGGGAGCAGTTATGGGATCACCGCCCATTAACAGACTTCTGGCGGATCGGACGGGGCATTGCCAAGAAGCTGGAGACACATCGTATGTATACTATGGGGGATATTGCCCGATGCTCTGTGGGGAAGCAGGATCAATATCACAACGAGGACCTGCTGTATAAGCTCTTTGGTGTCAATGCAGAGCTCCTCATTGACCATGCTTGGGGCTGGGAACCCTGTACCATTGCAGATATTAGGAGCTATAAGCCTGTGAACAACAGTCTAACATCGGGGCAGGTGCTCCACCATCCCTATACCTTTGACAAGGCGGCACTGGTCCTGCGTGAGATGGCAGACGCCCTGGCTATGGACCTTGTAGAGAAGGGGCTGACTACGGATCAGCTTGTGCTGACTATCGGTTATGATCGGGACAGTCTCCGAGATGGAACCTACACGGGAGAGATCATATATGATCATTACGGACGCTCTGTCCCCAAGTACGCACACGGAACAGTCAATCTTAAGCGGAGCTGTGCCTCATCCAGAAGGATCACTGAGGGAATCATGGATCTGTACAGACGGATCGTAGACCCCAAGCTTCTGATTCGGCGGATCAATTTGACCGCTGCCCGTGTCAGACCGGCAGATTGCGAGGGAGGAGGGGGGATCCAGCTCAGCATCTTCGATGACCTGCCTCAGCAGACAGACGAAGCTGAGCAGGCCTGTATAGAACGGGAACTGAGACAGCAGAAGGCAATCCTCCAAATTCGGAAAAAATTCGGCAAAAACGCCATTCTTCGAGGCATGAGTCTGGAAGAAGGAGCAACGGCAATAGAACGGAACGATCAGATCGGTGGACATAAGGCATAGGAGGAGAAAATGAACAGCAAATACGATGATATTATTGATCTGCCCCATCCCACATCAGCACGACATCCGAGGATGAGTATGACAGATCGGGCGGCTCAGTTTTCCCCGTTTTCTGCTCTGGTAGGGTACGAGGATGCCATTGGAGAAAGCGGACGCTTGACCCAACGGGAGGTAGAACTGGATCGGGATGCCAAGGAGATCCTTAACAGACAGTTTGCCTATCTTAAGGATCATCCGGGGCAGAGGATCACCCTGACCTACTTCCGTCCCGATGAACGGAAAGAAGGAGGGGCCTATATCGAAACGGAGACCGTGATTCGCAAGGTGGATCCCATACAGCAGGTCCTGGTGTTACAGACGGAGACAGTGCCCATGAGGGGGATCCTGGATCTAAGGATCATAGAATAGAGCAAATCGTGTAGAATTCTTTGACCAAGCAAAGAAAAATGATGAAAATAGAAAAATAATGGTTGAAATATGGGGATTCTTCGTATATAATGCTCATAGGGGCAGTGACAAGCTGACCGGAAAGGAGCTATAACGTTATGGATATCAAGAAAAAGATCGAAGAAATCGTAGAAAAGATCAAGGACAACCCCTCTCTCAAGGAAGACTTTGCCAAGGATCCCGAGAAGACCATTGAGAAGATCCTGGGCATCAACATCCCTGACGGCATCGGCGACAAGCTCGTTGACGGTGTCAAGGCTGCTCTTGCGGGAGACAAGCTGGCGGGACTGGCAGGCAAGCTCAAGGGCTTGTTCTGATTCCCGATATTACTATGTGACGCAGGTCGTAAGACCGAAATATAAATGATTATAACAGAACAGGAGAGTATTACTATGGGTAAGTTTGTTATTCGCGCAACCAACACCGGCATCAAGTTCGATCTCAAGGCAGGCAACGGCGAAGTCATCGCTACCTCCGAGGTTTATGAGAGCGAAGCATCCTGCAAGAAGGGCATCGAGAGCGTTATCAAGAATGCTCCCATTGCCAACGTAGAGGATCAGACCGTTGAGGAGATCGTTGCTGCTAAGTGCCCCAAGTTCGAGATGTACACCGACAAGGCAGGGGAATTCCGCTTCCGCCTCAAGGCTACCAACGGACAGATCATCGCTGTCAGCGAGGGCTACAAGGCCAAGGCATCCTGCGAGAACGGCATCGCTTCCGTCAGAAAGAACGCTGAAGAAGCTGAGATCGTAGATACCAGAGAGTAATATCCTATATTGATCCATATGAACTGCTGCAGAGCTTCAGGGCTTTGCAGCAGTAGCTTTCAGGAGGTGATAGTATGAATGCTCCCGTTGAGGAGATACAATCTGCCCTGTTTGAGGGGATCTCTATACAGGACCGCAGAGCTCTTCTCGGTTGCATGGGCTATCGTGTGAGGACATTTCCCAAGGGTAGCTTCGTGGCGATGGAGGATGAGAAGATCAACCAAATCGGCATTATCCTGTCCGGCACCGTGGATATGGTTAAGGAGGATCTGTGGGGAAACCGTACCATGCTCCTGCGGATGAAGAAGAACGAAGTCTTTGGAGAGACCTTTGCCTGTGGTGATCACGGGAACTCCACAGTAACATTTGTAGCATCTCAGACAGCGGAGATCCTGTTTCTGCCCTTCTGCCGAGTCACGCGGTGTTGTACCAATTCCTGCGAGTTCCATCATCGGCTTTCCGATAACTTGGTAGGCATTATGGCCAACAAGAATCGCGAGCTGATGCGGAAGGTGGAGGTGGTTACCAAACGGACGACCCGAGAGAAGCTGCTGGCTTACCTTTCTATCCAGGGTCAGTTGCAGGGATCCTCTACCATCGACCTGCCTCTGAGTAGAGTAGAGCTGGCAGAATATCTCTGTGTGGATCGCAGTGCCATGACTCGTGAACTGATGAAGATGCAACAGGACGGCCTCATTGCATACGAGAAGAATCGATTCAAGCTATTGTAAAAAACTGACCGATGTGACTTTTGCAACATCGGTCAGTTTTTAAGTTTGATATATTGTAGGAAAGAAAGATGAAATCATAGTGTGACTTTCGTCTGCAATAGGTTTCATCAGATATAACTGTTGAAAGGTGTGATCATGATGTTAGAAGGATGCCAGGGGAAGCCCCGTACCCCTACGATTATTGAGAAGGTTTGCCCACAGTGTGGGAGCCTCATTGAACTGTTCTCCATCGACACCCAAATGGCTTGTGACAAATGCGGATTTGTAGCTTATAACGACACCCTTAGCTGTGTCCAGTGGTGCCAGTACGCAAGAAAGTGTGTTGGAGATGAAATGTATGAGCATATGATGCAGATCGCCGCCGCACAGAAGGCGAGGAAGGAGGAGACTAATGATCCGTAAGATCATTACCATTGATGAAGAGAAATGCAACGGTTGCGGTCTCTGTGCTAAGGCGTGTCATGAAGGTGCCATTGGCATGGTAGACGGCAAGGCGAAGCTCCTGCGGGAGGACTATTGCGACGGATTGGGTGATTGCCTGCCCGCCTGCCCCATGCATGCCATATCCTTCGAGGAACGAGAAGCTCCTGCCTATAATGAGGCTGCGGTATTAGCGGCCAAGAGAGAAAAGGCAGATCGCCATAAGAGGGTCGAGAGCATAGAAAGCGAACTGAGCAATTTCCCCATTCAGCTCAAGCTGGTGCCTGAGAATGCCCCCTATTTTGACGATGCCGATCTTTTGATCGCTGCAGATTGTACTGCCTTTGCCTATGGGGATTTTCATAGGGATTTTATGAAGGGACGGGTGACCCTAATCGGCTGTCCTAAGCTGGATGCCGTGAACTATGCCGATAAGCTGACACGGATCTTCCGTGACAGACAGATCCGATCCGTTACCGTGATCCGCATGACGGTACCCTGTTGCGGCGGACTCAGTTACGCCGTCCAAACTGCCATGGAAAACAGCGGAAAGACGATTCCTCTTACTGTCGTCACTGTCAGCCCTAATGGACAAATTGCATCCGAATCCTAAGAGCACTTGTATTTTACTTCCTTTTGCGGTATAATATCTCGGTAATATTGATGGAAGGATTGGAGAGTGCAACAATGGAACTGCGATGCCCTAAGGTGATCATCTCGGACTTTGACCGTACATTGGCGTATCTGTATCGGAATGAACAGCTTCTGCTGGATTTAGCGGAGGAAATTTGCGATTATTATTCTGCACATCTCAGTATGGATCCCACGCTCTATACCATAGACGGATACAAAGCCTGGCACAGCCTTCACCGCATGGCAGAGAGCCGGTATGATCGCGAAAAGGCGATGAAGATCAATGGACAGGCAGAGCAATTGGTTACCGCATTTGAGTTCCGTGTCATGGAGCACACACCGTTTTTCGATAATGTGATTGAGACGATCAAGGAGCTCCACAGAGCCGGGATCCAATTGATGATCGTCTCCAGCAACTCGGATAGAGTGATCCGATATGCCCTGGAACGGGAGAATATTTTGCGCTGTTTCTCACATGTGATAGGGCGTGTGATCCCTTTTGATCCGAACAAGATCAAGCCGAGTCCTTACCCCATTGAGCAAGCGGTAAGGGATACGGATGTAGGAAAAAGGGATATCTGGTATGTGGGGGATGACCTGGTAGATGTGGAAGCGGCAAGGGCCTGCGGTATCGTTCCCATAGCTGTTGCTTCCGGGAAATATTCTGCCCATCAGCTCAAGGCTCATGGTGCAGCCTGTGCCGTTGAAGGCTTTGCACAGATCATCACTTTGATCAAAGAATAAAGAATGAACCACCTTCCTGAGTGAAATCGGGAAGGTGGTTTGCAGTATCTTTATGACAGGATAGCCTTTATGACAGAGACGATGAAATATAGGAATATGGAAGCAAGGAGCAAAGCACTTGCCCAAAAGAGAATGGATTGGGCAATCTTTGCGGCCTTTGGCTTCTTTCTTCTAAGTATGAAAATCGGTAGCATGATGAGGGTAATGATCCCGAATAGGATCCAGGGGTCGAGAAAACCGGACCAAAAGGATTCCTTCCAAATGAGCATCTTACTCAGACCTCGAAGGAGACAGATGATAAGAAGCAGGACAGACGCTTTCCATACGCCGTGCTTCTTGCGGATCTCCCCGTGATTGTGGAAGAAGATCCGCTTCCACATACTATCCAATATATTTCTCTCGAAAAGCAAATAATCCATGAAGATATCGCTGAAGGATTCTCCCGATGCTTCTCTTCGTTGAATGGTTTCCCAATATTGACAGTGGTCTATTTCCTCAAAGGAGGAGTGGGCATTGGATACCTCTCTGAGCAGATGGAGAGAGCCGGTTAATTGCTCAATTTCTTTTTCCAAGCGTTCTTGTGCGGTTGCGACCCCTTCCCGGAAGGGCAACTCCTTGTTTTGAATCTGTGCAATCTCTTCAATTGTGAAGCCCAGCTTTCGATATACGATAATTTCCTTCAAGGCGGCGATGTCCTCGGGACTATAGTCGCGATAGTTATTTTCCTTCCGCTGAGGGGAAAACAAACCCTGTTTTTCGTAAAACCGAATGTTTGAACGGGAGACAGATAGGAGTTCCTCCAACTCTTTGATCTTCATTTTTTATCACCTCGGAGAGTACTATACACTATAAACAGGGTTTACAGTCAAGCGTTTTTTTCATTTTAGGCAGTTTCCTGCATAAAAATTATATGTTTATACCCAACCGTTCCAGGAGGGGAAGGTGATCGTAGGCGGAGAAGCTGTGTGCCAGGGTGTCTGTGGGATTCTGACCGTGGAAATCCGAGGCGGCAGAGGGCAGGAGCTTGTACTCATTGGATAGGGCTTTCAAGCAGGTGCGCTGTTCCGGAGAATAGGGACCGTAATTGACCTCCATACCACCGTCACCCTTACACAGGGCTCGGAAATCGGACAGTAGCTTGTGCTGATCCGTTTCATGGAGGAGATAGTAGTACAGGTGGGCAAGGACAGGAAGTCCACCGGCAGCTTGGATGGCGTGGACAGCCTCCTCCAGACTCACATATCGCAGGGGATTGGGGACAAAGGCTCTGCGCTCACCGAAGGCACCTATATAGAGATCGAAGGCTTCGTTAACAGAAGAAACATAGCCCTTCTCAACCATGGTGGCGGCGAGATTCATCCGACCGAAATGGGTGGTCTCGGGGTACTTTGCGACCAGCTCCTCATAGGTGCCGATGTCAATATTACATGCTGCCAGCTTCTCCAGGATCGCCTCGATATAGGGGCGTCGGTTGGGCTGGTTCTGCGCAAGCACCTTCTGCAGGGGGAGGGAATCCGGGTCGAAGCCCAGAGCTACTACGTGGAGCTCTACCTCCTTGTCGGGACGGATGGGATGCAGACAGCTTACCTCACAGCCTTGGATCAGACGGATGTCCGGATTGTCATGCTGTAATTGTGGGAGGATCGTACAGATCCGATTGTGATCCGTAATCGCCATGGTGCGGATCCCTGCGCTCCTTGCGCGGTCCAAAAGCTCCTGAGGGGGAAGAATACCGTCTGACAGGTGACTGTGGGTGTGAAAATCGATGTTGTGAAGCTTCATAGTCATTTCCTCCGTTTCTGTACAAATGATCTGTAGGTAAATTAGCCTATATAATAAGAAAAAAGTGTGGATCTGTCAATAGAAAAAACGAAAATTTTCAAAACAATTATGCTGTTTACTTACGAAAGGACTGCCGTCGTAACGGCAGTCCTTTTTAGTGGGTAGGAATCAAGAAGCCGGAAAGTCTTGCGAGTCGTGGCAGGGAGCACCTATGCCTTGGGTATGACAATCGCAAATTCGCTCTCTACAGCGGCACCCTTGCTGTCGGTAATGATACAGTAGACGCCGATGCCGTTGTAAGCATCAAAGTCGTAGTCAGAGAATTCATAGATCAAGGTATTTGCAGGATCCTCGGTTTTCACCGGCTGTACCTGCATTTCCTCATTGTCATAGCAAATGACCCATTGGAAGGTATAGGGTGCACTTCCCCCTTCCACAACGACTGTAAACTCTGCCTCCTCCTGGGAGCTTCCCATACGGTAGTCATTGGGCTGAGATGCTATGCTGAGAGCTTTGGGCGTATACTGATATACTACTGCAAATGCACTCTGTAGGCTCTCACCCTTGGCATCGGCGACAACACAGCCGACCTTAATATCCCGATACTTCTCAAAGTCATAGTCGCTAAAGTTCCGTACAAGTGTATTCGTGGCCTCGTCACTTTCCACGGAAGGCATCCAAACAGCTTCATCATCATACAGGATGCACCACCGGTAGGTATAGGGACTCGTTCCGCCTTCAAGGGTAACAGTAAATTCTGCATCCTCCTGGGAACTTCCCATGCGGTAGTCATTGGGCTGGGATGCAATGGCTAAGGGCTTCCAAACAAAGGGGTGAATCTCCGCCATCTCTGTTTGCACACTGTTTCCCTTAGAGTCTGTTATGACGCAGAAAACGCCGATATCCCGATTCTCATCGAAATCATAGTCACTGATATTTCTTGTGAACATACCTATACATCCTGTAGATGTAACGGGTTCGGCCCATACTTCTCTGTTATCGTAGCAGGTCACCCACTCATAGGTATAGGGAGCGGAGCCACCCTTGATGGTGACGAAAAACTCCGTATCCTCTTGAGAAGAGGTCATGTAGTAGTCATCGGGCTGGAATACGATGGTCAGAGGCTCGTCAGAGGTCATATAACGATAGATGAAGGTAACGATCTGTCCACGGGTGCAGGGCTTGTCGGGGCTGAAGGTGGTCTTAGATGTGCCTGTGGTAATGCCTTCCTCCACAGCCCAGAGAACCGCGTTATAGTAATACTGCCCCTGAGGTACATCATGAAAGGGGTTGTCATTTTTTTGAGGAGCAGGCTCACCGGCTGCACGCCACAGGAAGGTAACGACCTGTGCTCTTGTGCAGGAGTTATCCGGTCCGAAGGTGGTCTTAGATGTGCCGGTGGTAATGCCCTCTTCTACGGCCCAGAGAACAGCTTTATAATAGTACTGTCCTGCAGGAACATCTGTGAAGGGATTAGTGGGCTGTGTAGGCTCTGGGCTTCCGGCTGCACGCCACAGGAAAGTAACTACCTGAGCTCTTGTGCAGGGGTTATCCGGGCTGAAAGTGGTCTTGCTTGTACCGGTGGTAATGCTGTTGGCTACAGCCCACAGGACGGGCTCATAGAAATAATCCTTTTCCTTGACATCTGTGAAAGGATTGCTTCCCTCAGCAGAGACGGCAAAGGTCAACATGCTCACCAACAGAGCGAAGCAAAGAATGAAAGAGATGCTTTGTTTCATTTTGTTTTCCTCCCATTATGTAATATGATTTTTGAATCTCATGGTGCGATCCTTATATAATCCCACAAAGATCAATTTGAAAGTCATTGCTTCTGTGGGGTTCGGTTATCAGAAGCCGGAAAGCTTAAACACAACGACCTCGTCGGCGGATTCATCTGCACGTGTGTCACTCATAACCACCAGAATACTGCCATCATCGGCAATATCAGCAGCAGCGATCCAGGGGTACCCGGTGCCAAAGAGATCCCCGTCATCCACCGCCCCGATCCATGTGCCCTCTGCAGTCCACAGGACTATCTCACGCATGTTTCCGTCCAGTGCCAGGAAGCCATTGTCAGTGCTCATGGCATAGGTAATGGATCCAAGGCCGAAACCGTTAGGCTCACCGCCCAACTGTAGCATCAGCTCGCCGGCGTAATCGTATACGAAGATGTATTGCTCGTTGTCCTCCACAGAGGATCCGCTTACCAGGATGTAATTGTTGTCAATAGTGACACTGCTGATGCTGGCCACTTCGGGGAAGGGGAAGGGACTGCCTGTTAACACACTGTCATGGAAGGAATACAGCTCGCAATCCTCGCCGGAATAGAACCAGCTGATACCCCAGGTGCCGCCGGGAGCAACAGCAAACTTATCGGGTCCATTGTAAGAGAACTGAGCGGAAGCACCGTCATGTCCGAAAACAGGCTCCATGAAGCGGGACAGAATCAGATTCCCGTTTGCTCCCTTTTCTAGGATTTCGTATTCACCGGGCAGCTCAATTTCCTTCACAAAGACCAGGGAATCACCATCGTAAGCATATTGGTACAGAGCGTAGTCGCTGAGCAGGTAAACCTTGTCACCAACTACCGCAATATCGTGATTGAAGGTTTCGTAGGTAATCAGGGGCTCTTCCATAGGCAGGAAACGAGCAGTCAGATTGTAAGTGCCAACCATCCGGCTCAGCATACCACCGGAGAAACGATTGCCTTCCCAAGGCCAGGGAGGATCAATGTTGTCTGTTTCGGTAGCGGTGAAGCTGATATTCTCAATCACCGCTGGAACATTGGGATTCTCCCAATCGGTTACATGGACAGTGTAAGAAACGCCTGCGGCCTCGTTACGGCCAAAGAAATACCATTCTCCGTCCTCCTTATCCACAGCAGCCATTTGTAAGCCACCGATGGTTTCGACTACCCCAATACCGTCAACATATGCCTTCATATCCACACCGTTGGCATGCAATGTTTCGCGGAAAGAAGAGGCACTCTCTTCATAGGCTTCAATGTACACCAAAAGACCGGCATAACCTTCCTCGTCCGGGAGCCGCAGGTAGGCGTAGCCACCGCCCTCATAAGCCTCAATGTCCTCTTCCGACAGTGTCCAGCCGTCTTCTTCCCTGTATCTGACAGTAAAGAAGGTGTTTTCATGAACGGTTAAGACTTCGTCCATTTCGGTCGTATTGCTTGAGGTGGGGTCGGTTTCCTTGGTAGCGTTGGTACTTGCATTCGGCACGGTAGGAACGGTTGTTGTACCGGCAGGGTCATTGTTTCCGCCACAGGCAGCCAAGTTCATTAGCATCAGCACAGCAAGGGTAAGTGCCAATATCTTCTTGACATGCTTCATAAACATGCACTCCTTTCAGTGATAAGGATTACTGAAATGCAGCCAGTGCTTCGTCGGCTTTCTTGATCCATTCTGTTCGGTCACCGTAGACAGAAGCATCCAGAGCTCCTATGGTAGCTGTGGCCTGCTCCTCGTCCAGGGTCCCGTTTGCAGCTGCCTTTGCCGCAGTGGCGAAGGATTTGATGGCATTCATCTGCCGCTTTGCGTTCTTGAAAGAGTTGCCCAAAGTCTTCTGAATGCCAAAGAGCGTATCAAAGTATTTTGCCATGCTTTCATAGCTCTTGCTGTTACCAACACCCAGGCGGAATCCGTACATACCTGCGGTATCCTTGAACAGCATAGCGCAGTATTCTTTCGTTTCTGTTTTGCCATCGGAACCCTTGACTTTTTCTTCTTCATAGTCATACTGCACCAGATCCGCCAAACGGTAGACACATGCCCGCTGGGTCTTGCCGAAGAGGAAAAACTTGTAATTGGTTTCAACCAGTGCGACCAAGCCGGTGGAAGGAGATACATACAGCAGGGGACTTCCGGTACCGAGACACTTCAGTTTCTGTGTTTTGTCTTTTGCCTTTTTCAGCGGTAGCAGCAGTTCGTTCCAAATGCGGGTGCCTTTTTCCACCTGCTCCACATGGGCGGTCACATCGTCCAGGGTTGCGTTCACCTTGTCAAAGATCTTGAATGTTTTCTTGCTACAGATTTTTCTACAGATGAAGTTGCCGTCTGCCAGCTTCTGTTCAGACATCAAACCGATCTCTGCACCACAGATTGCACAATTATGCTTTGCCATTTTCGTTTCCTCCTTGATATTCATTATTTTTTGTTTTTATACTGAGTTCCTATAAAAAGTAGACTTTTGCCTGTTTCTGCTCTTTGCACAGAAATTTTCTGCTGCACCGATTATAGCCGGGAGCCACAGCTCTGGCAGAACTTTCCACTGTCGGCAGACGCACCGCAGTTGGGACAGAACTTCGGA
This sequence comes from Faecousia sp., assembly GCA_045644345.1. Taxonomy (GTDB): domain Bacteria; phylum Bacillota; class Clostridia; order Oscillospirales; family Oscillospiraceae; genus JAZOXB01. Next base: position 16,022 of record JAZRGR010000018.1, read on the forward strand.
CCGATAGGGGTCGGTGCGGGCTCAGGTGCCGGCTGTGGTGCAGGTTCTGCCTGCATGATCGGTTGTACAACCGGGGTGAATCCCTTCAGCGCCATTGCCTGCATTCCTGCACGGAATAAGTCTTCCAGTTCATCGCACTGGCCACGATGCTGCCGATACTCGGGGTACAATGTGGGATCGAAGTCGTTTCGCACGATGCCAAAACCGGGACGAGATTCCACGGTTTCCAGTCTCAGAGTGTTTCTGTTCAACTGAAACCGCATATCGTCAAAGTAGGGATGATTCACATGGATCTGTGCGTAAAAATCATAGCTGTATTCAAAGCGAGGAGGGCGATAGCTGACTTCCTCTCCTTTGCTGTTACGGGCTTTCAGTTCCCGTTTCGATTCCTGCACATCAATACTAAAAGAGGTAACATCCCGGAAGCTGATAATATCCGCATTCTCTTCTATATAGCTATCCGTTCTTTCCACTACAAAACGGGTGGGCACTCCGTTTACCAGTTCTGCCCGTAGCGTATATCGCTCACCAAAAGCCACTGTAGGGCGGAAGGTGTGAAGTGCCGCTCTGTTTTCTTCCCGGTAGTTAAGTTGCTGTTTGATCTGATCCACCGTAGAGTGGCGACGATCATCAAACCAAGGGGAGAGAAGTTTTACGCAATCCTTGCAGATCTCTCCGTCCTCCAGCTTTTTATAGCCGAACATACCTACCTCTTTACCGCAAATTTCACAATCTTTCTTTTTAAAAACATCAAATAAACCCATTAGAAATAACCTCCAATCCAATGTTGTTGTCAAATGGGTCACCCCATTCGGGAAAGCACTTATGCCCAGGGATCTTCTGACCTTGCCTGACGGATTCCTACCATCAGGAACTGATCCCACAACAGCCATGTGCCCTCACCCTTTTGCCGCAGGACGATTTCCCGAGGATGATCTGCTCCACCGCTACGGATGTGCAGTTTCTTGTAGCCGGGATTTGCATCTGCATAGGGACCTGCCTCTATTATGATGGTGTAGGGGATCGATGGAACATAGTCACTCTCCGGGACAGCGCCCTTGAAGTAAGAGAAAGGAATGTTGCGCCCGCCCCGAAAACGGTCATTCAGGAAAGAAAGATCATAAGGGCTGAGAGGCCGGGGACCACGGAGCCAATTCAGCATTTTCGTTCCAATACACTTGTCCGCACCATATGCACACAGTGCGCATACCGTCAGTGCCGCAGTCTGGAAAGGATCTTCCAATGCAGCTTCGGGAAGTGCCTGCATTTCAGCGAGACTCTCAGGTAAAGCCAAGAAGGAGAAAGTTTTTTCCTGTACAGTGACAGCAGCCGTTTCTGTTGGGGTGGTTGCCGCCACCTTCTTCAAACGGTCGAAAATGGACACTTGAATACCTCCTTGTTCAAAAATTGACAGAACAGCTCTTTCGGGGGACGCTATACCCTTGCAGGAAGAGCTGCTGTTGTTTTGCCGTGGGGATTTCTTGACTTTTTCTTTGCGGTGTTGTAGAATAATAAAGAATGGGGTGGGCTGTGTGTTCGTTGGCGCGTTGACACAGCGCATGATACTTGCGGTATCATGGGGTGCCCCATTATTTCAGGGCAGGATCTATACCCTCCTTCAAACCTTGCACTTTATATTATAAGGACTTCCCCGGATTTCGCCCCACCCAAAGGACACAAATTGGGTAGGGATGCAATATTTTTTCTTAAAAGGGTGGGAATTCGGGTAGGATACTCGGAGGGATTTTTATGAAAAGACGAATTTTTATATTTTTGATGGTAGTAAGCTGTTTGCTGTGGCATCTGACCGGCTGTACCCGAGCGGATAGACCGTCCTCAGCAAATCCGGTTACGTTGACCATATGGCATGTATACGGAAGCCAAACCAAATCACCCTTCAATACTGCCATTGATGAATTCAATAACACCGTGGGTAAGGAAAACGGCATTACAGTGAATGTAGTATCCGTCACCAGTTCATCTGCCATTGACAAAGCCTTAGCTGCCGCCGTCAATGGAGAACCGGGTGCCGAAGAGCTACCGGATCTGTTTACCGCCTATCCCAGAGTGGCGCAGATCGTAGGAACGAATCGGCTTCTCCCTTGGAATCGGTATTTCTCCAAAGAGGAACTGTCTGCTTTTAGGCAAGAGTTCCTGCAAGAGGGGTATTTTGATTCCCAACTATTCCTGCTACCCATTGCCAAGTCTACAGAGGCCCTTTATCTGAACAAAACCATATTTGCAGAGTTCAGTGCGCAGACAGGTGTTTCTATGGAGCAGCTGCAAAGCTACGAAGGACTCTTTGATGCGGCAAAGGTCTATTTTGACTGGTCCGATGGCAAACAGTTTGTTCAGCTTAACGATTTTTATCATTATGCGATCCTTGGAGCGAATGCCTATGGTGGAGAATTTATCCGTGATGGCAAACTGCAGCTGGATGATCCGGCCTTCCGGACTGCTTGGGAATTATTGGCACAGACAGCCATTTACGGAGGCATCTGTTTGGATGACGGTTATGCCGCCACTCGGTGGAAAACGGTTGAGATCATCTCCAATATCGGCTCCACCGCAGATATTCTGTATCAGCCGGATCAAGTGATCTATCCGGATAATACGACCCGGGAAGTGGAGATCATCTCTATGCCATATCCTCTGTTTTCGGAAGATACTGCCGGTGCAATTCATCGCGGTGGTGGACTCTTTGCTATCAGAAGCAGCAACGAAAGAAAGAACTATGCTTCTGCGGTCTTTGCAAAGTGGCTGACGGAGGAGGATCACAACTTGCACTTTGTAACGGAAGCAGGTTACCTCCCTGTAACCGATGTCGCTTTTGACCGGTTGCTGACGGATCCGGAGCTGGTTCAGAAAGAAAACTATCGACAGCTGTATGAAACCGCAAGCGTTATGATCCGGGAATACACTCTATCGACCATTCCTGTTTTTGATGGTGCATCCCATGCGCAGAGCCGCTTTGAGGAGTCGGTTAAGCTTGTGCTAAGAGCTGCACACGGTCAGTATATGGAGAGGGTGTGCAGCGGCGAGGATCCGGAAACAGTCCTGGATGAGTTGACGGACGATTCTCTGGATATGCTGAAACAGTCTTTTTACGGTGTGGGAGGCTAAGCTATGAAAAAGGTACGCCTCAAACTTCTGCTCCAACAATTTCGGACCGAAAGTCTTTCCTTGCGAAAACGGTTTCTGTTGTATATTATCTCAGGCATTGCCACCTTTTTGGCTTTGGCTGTGGTGCTTTTGAACCTGTTTGGTGTCATAAATTCTGCCAATATGCAAATTATGCGGGATTTGGATACCTTGCTGGCTAACAGTGCGGATAATATTGAACACGATTGTGACGAACTGGCTGCCTGTGCAATCTCCTTTTCCCATCAGTTGGAGGCTCAGATCCAAAGCTTCCTGATCGAACATCAACTGCAATTTGACGATCTACAGGATAACACTCAGGTGCTGACTGATCTGCAACGGCAGTTGTACGACACGGTATACCTGAATATGCAGGTTGCACCGGCCAGCGGCACATTTTATATTCTGAACACTACTGTCAACCGTGCCTCAGAAACACCCCTTTTCAACGGAATTTATCTGAAATATGTAAATCTATCCTCCGAGAATACCGTTAACAATGATTTCACCTTATATCGTGGTTCCTACACCACAGGAAAGGATAATAACCTTACCTTCCACAGTGGCTGGAATAACGAAAACCGTACGGATTTTTTTGAGGATTGTGAAAGTGTTTTTTCTGCCGGTGTACACTATGCGCTAAGCTCTGTAGTGGAAATTCCCGAAACATGGGAAAAGGCGAGATACATTTATGTGCCTTTGCGGGACAGGCAGGATAAGATCATCGGTGTTTGCGGTTTTGAGATCAGCGATCTTCTTTTTCGCTTGTCCCATAAAACAGAGGATACCCGATGGGGTCAGCTGGTTTGCGGCCTTATCGACCGACAGCAGGGTAACTATTACGGACAATTTAATTCTAATCGCTACCAAACCGGCAATACGGACAGCAGCCTTCGGATCATTCCGAAAGCAGACTATACACAATTTGATTTTGGCTCGGAAAGCTGCGTAGGTATTACCAGGGATATCTTTTTGGGTAATGATACCTTTACGGTAGCGATGATGATGCCACAAGCACAGTATCAAAAATTTATCCGAGCCGGACAGTTGCAAAACGCTATGCTCTTTTTGATCCTGGGAGCCTTAACATTGGTGTGCTGTGTGATCATGAGCCATAAATACGTTTCTCCCATTCTAAAGCGTATTGAACAGGTGAAAGCAAGGGAAAGTGGTGGAGATCCCATTAATATCCGGGAGATCGATGACTTATTTGCTTTTCTGGAAGCACGGGATGTGGCCTACGAAGCACGGCTGGAAGAATTGGAGCAAGAACGACAGGCTGCCGAGACCAACGCAACCAAGACCCAGAAAGATTACGAAACGGCTCTGCGACAGTTGGATCTGGTGCAAGGAGAGCTGGAGCAGCTTACGAATGCCCAACACCGGGAGATCGTTTTGGAGGAATACGAATTCTTCCTCTGTAATTTGAGCACATTAACCGCTACGGAGTACAAAGTCTACGAACTGTACTTAGCCGGTAAAAATGCCAAACAGATCGCAGAAATCCTTGGGATTTCCGAAAATACTCTGAAATACCATAACAAAAACATTTACAGTAAGTTGGGTATCTCTTCCAGAAAGCAGATGCTGCGTTTTGCGGCGTTGAAGCAGCATCAAGATACCCACCCGAAAAATCCATAAATGAATCAGCCTTACCGCATCGGAGAAACGATGGATGCGGCAAGGCTGATTTTCATCAATGGGAACGAGAAAAGTGAGAGAAAAGGGGAAAAAACGTAACAAATAAAGAAAAACACTTCCATAATACGCGGTTTTATGATATACTATGAAAGAATGGAGTGGTTTCCGCTTCTTCAAAATTCCTTATATGACAGGTTGAGAGTATGAAAAAGAAGAAAAAAGAAAAGTGGATGAAATTCCGCCATCGGGTCATTCGCGTCCTTGCAGGCTGGGCACTGAAATCCTTCTGTGTTATGCGCTATGGGATCCAAGTAGATAAATTCCGCGAGCAGGGAGACCGCCCCTATTTGATCCTATATAATCATCAGACAGCATTTGACCAATTCTTTGTGGGTCTTGCTTTTTCGGGTCCGGTTTATTATTTAGCCAGTGAGGATCTGTTTTCAAAGGGCTGGGTATCCTCCTTGCTCCGCTGGGCAGTTGCTCCTATCCCTATTAAGAAGCAGTCTACGGATGTAACTGCGGTCATGAACTGTATGCGTGTTGCCAAGGAGGGCGGTACCATCGCCATTGCACCGGAGGGGAACCGCACATTCAGTGGCAAGACAGAATATATGAATCCTGCCATTGCCACCCTTGCCAAGAGGCTGAAGCTGCCTATTGCGTTGTATCGGATCGAAGGCGGTTTCGGTGTTCATCCCCGTTGGAGTGATGGCATCCGAAAGGGCAAGATGCATAGCTATGTGAGCCGGGTAATCGAACCGGAGGTCTATGCGGACATGAGCCCCGACGAGCTCCTTGCTGTGATCGAGGAGGGGCTGTATGTAGATGAGGGCAAGGCTGACGGCACATTCCGCTCGGACAAGCGAGCTGAGTACCTGGAGCGCGCAGTCTATGTTTGCCCCCATTGCGGCTACGCAAAGTTTGAGAGCCGGGGCAATGACATTACCTGTACAAGCTGTAGTTTAAAGGTTCATTATGGAGAGGATAAGCGTTTGTCCTCTGATGACAAGAGATTCCCCTTTGCGTTCTTGACCCAGTGGTATGATTATCAGAAGGATTTTGTCAATCGGACGGATATAGAGACATACACCGAGACTCCCATTTTCCGAGATCATGCATCCTTGAGTCTGGTACATATCGAGAAGAAAAAGGAAGTCCTTTTTGAGAATGCCGCTCTTGCACTGTACGGAGACAGGATCGTGGTAAACGAGGGTCGGGGGGATCAACGTGTATTCACCTTTGAGGATCTGTCTGCCGTGGCAGTTCTGGGACGGAACAAGGTCAATCTCTATTGTGGCAAGGATCTGTACCAGCTCAAATCCGACAAGCGCTTCAATGGACTAAAATATGTAAACATCTACTATCGCTACAAGAATGTAAAGGGAGGAAATCCGGATGGAAAGTTTTTGGGACTATAGTGTATGGGGTACACTAAATGTAATTGCAGCCCTGTTGGCTGCACTTCTGGGTGCCAATATTATTAAGAAAACTGTCAAGCCACTGCAGGCATCCTTGGTTCCTACCTCTGTGCTGGGCGGTGTATTGCTCCTAATCATCTCTGCTATCTACAATTCTGTTACCGACAAGGAGCTCTTTAACGCTGCACTTTTCGGCGGCGATGGCACCATGACGCTGGAGATGCTGACATATCACTGTCTTGCATTGGGGTTTATTGCATCCACCCTCAAAACCTCGGAGGGAAAGATCACCAAGAAGCGATCTGTAGAGATCTTAAACACCGGCATAACTACAGTTTCCACTTATCTGCTGCAGGCTGTTGTGGGCTTTGGGATTACCATGTTGATAGCCGCCTTCTTCGTGAAAGATTTTTTCCCTGCTGCAGGTATTCTGCTCCCCTTCGGCTATGGACAGGGAACCGGGCAGGCACTGAATTACGGTAATATTTATGAGACGGATTTCGGCTTTGTCGGCGGTAAGAGCTTCGGCTTGACCATTGCGGCATTAGGCTTCCTCAGTGCCAGTATCGGCGGTGTGATCCATCTGAACATCCTTAAGAAAAAGGGGAGATTCAAGAATGTGGATTGGGAGAAGCTCCGTAACAGCGAGCCTGTTGAGAGTGAGAATGAGATTCCCATGCAGGAGAGCATCGACAAGATGACCATTCAGATCGCTTTGATCATTGTTGCTTATATGGTTACATTTGCGATCATGTCCCTGCTGGGCAATCTTCTGCCCGGTATGCGTTCTCTGATTTTCGGGTTTAACTTCCTGTTAGGTGTCCTGTCTGCTACCTTGATCAAGGGTGTCTTGGGATTGTTCAAGAAGACCCGCATGGTCAAGAAGGAATATACAAACAATTTCCTTTTGACCCGTGCCAGCAATTTCTTCTTCGATATTATGGTCGTATCGGGCATTGCTGCGATCCGTCTGTCTGTGCTGGAGCAGTATTGGGGCATTATGCTGATCCTGGGTGTGGTTGGCTTGGTTATTACCTATTTGTACAATTTGGTGGTTGCTCGTACTCTGTTTACCGAATATCCCGAGGAGCAGTTCCTTATGATGTATGGTATGCTCACCGGCACTGCCAGCACCGGCGTGATCTTGCTGCGGGAACTGGACGGGGAGTTTAAGACCCCTGCGGCGGATAATATGGTGTATCAGAATTTCCCTGCGATCGTATTGGGATTCCCCATTATGCTGCTGGCTACATTGGCACCTGTTAAACCGATGCTGACACTGATCCTTCTGGCTGCGTTTTTCCTAGTGCTGGTAATAGCCCTGTTCCGCAGCAAGATCTTTAGACGGAAGAAGTAATTTAGCCCCTGCTACGTGGAACAAAGTATACCTTTCCGCCACCATCGATCGTGAGGAGAAAGGCGTCCTCTAAGGGGCAATTCCGCTTTTTTAATTCTTTATGAAGCCATTGGAGATCCTTTCCCGAAAGGGAAAGGTTCTCCTCCATAATATGGCCGTCTGAGATCAGTGTGATGGGTAGCTGACTCTCTGCTACCCGTGTGCCTAAATCCTTTGCACTGGGAGGTTGAGCCTCTCCGTAGAGCAGAGTAGAGAGCTGACCGTTGGTCTCCAGAATGGCAAACTTTACGGTGCTCAGATCAAAGATATCCTTTTCACGCAGGTGCATGGTCAGCTCGTCCAGATTGACGCGTGTTTTGCGGAGATTTTCCGGGGAGATCCTGCCATTCTCGATGAGGATTACGGGTTTGCCGCAGAAAAACTTCCTAACACGTACAGAGCGGAGCGAAATATAAGAAATGACGGTTTCTGCCAGGAAAATCAGCACAATGGGCAGGACCCCATGTAGGATAGGTACATCCGGCTCCTCCATTGGGATGGTTGCCAGGTTTGCCAGAAGCATAGAAACCACAAATTCCGAGGGTTCCATTTCGCCCAACTGCCGTTTGCCTAAGAGTCGGACAGTCAGTAACAGAAGAGAGTACAGGAGGCCTGTTCGGAGTAGTATATTGACCATATTATCACCCCGGGTAGTATATGCATAATACTCGGAGATATTAGCTTTGTGGAGGTACGGCAATGCGGATCAATGAATATTTCGGCGAAAATGTATTCAGCAAGGCTGTTATGAAGGAAAGATTGCCCCGTGATGTATATAGAGAGCTGGAACGGGTAGAACGTGAGGGCGGTGCCATCTCTATGGCAGTGGCAGACGTGGTTGCCAGAGCCATGATGGATTGGGCAGTGGAGAAGGGAGCGACCCACTACACACACTGGTTCCAGCCTCTGACGGGAGTAACTGCGGAGAAGCACGATGCATTCTTGACTGCTCCCGATGAAGAGGGGAGAGTTCTCCTGCGTTTGACGGGCAAGCAGCTTGTTATGGGCGAATCCGATGCCTCATCCTTCCCCACGGGAGGACTCCGTGCAACCCATTATGCCCGTGGCTATACAGCGTGGGACAGCACCTCTCCCGCCTTCCTAAAGGAGACCTCCGGGGGCAAGATCCTGTGTATTCCGACGGTGTTCCTGTCCTATACAGGAGAGGCTCTGGATAACAAGACACCTCTGCTCCGATCTATGCAGGCTCTTTCCCAACAGACAATGCGGATCCTTCGGTATTTTGGGGATCGGGAGTCTACCAAGGTGATCCCGTCTGTTGGAGCAGAGCAGGAATATTTTATTGTTGACCGAGAAAAATATCTCAAGCGTCGAGATCTGGTCTATACCGGAAGGACGCTGTTCGGTGCTCCTGCACCCAAGGGTCAGGAGCTGGAGGATCAGTATTTCGGTGTCATCCGTGAACGGGTAGGTGCCTTTATGACGGAGCTGAATACGGAGCTCTGGAAAATGGGGATCACCGCTGCTACCCAGCACAATGAGGTGGCACCGGGGCAGCACGAATGTGCGCCTATTTACTGCACCTGCAACGTTGCGGTGGATCAGAACCAAATGATGATGGAAACCATGAAGCGGGTTGCAGGGCATCATGGTCTGGTGTGTCTGCTCCATGAGAAACCCTTTGCCGGTGTCAACGGCTCCGGCAAGCATAATAACTGGTCTATTTCCACGGACAAGGGGGAGAATCTCCTGGAGCCGGGAAAGACGCCTAATGAGAATCTCCAATTCTTGCTGATTCTATCCTGCATCCTTAAGGCGGTGGACCGCCATGCAGATCTCCTGCGTGCCGCCTCTGCCTGTGTGGGGAATGATCTCCGTTTAGGTGCAGAGGAAGCACCCCCTGCCATCGTGTCTGTTTTCCTGGGCAATCAGTTAGAGGATGTTGTGGAGCAGATCATCCGCAACGGTACAGCGGCTGCGTGCATCAGCAGGGAGAGCTTAGATGCAGGAGTTGCCACCTTGCCTGTACTGCATAAGGATGCCGCAGACAGGAATCGCACATCGCCCTTTGCCTTTACGGGTAACAAATTTGAATTCCGCATGGTTGGATCTTCGGATTGCATTGCCAATGCCAACACAGTTCTCAATACCATTGTAGCCGAGGCATTTTCCGAGGCCGCAGATGCGTTGGAGGCAGGGGAGGATGCCGGCAGGTTGACAGCGGAGTATTTCCGCGAACACAGTCGTGTGATCTTTAACGGCAATGGATATAGTGAGCAGTGGGTAGCAGAGGCGGCACGACGAGGCTTGCCTAATTTGCCGACCATGGTATCTGCCATCCCGGCTATTACGACACCCAAGGCCGTAGCACTTTTTGAGCGTTTCGGTGTCTATACCCGGGCGGAATTGGAATCCCGTGAAGAGGTTCTGTATGAAACCTATGCTAAGGTTACCTTGATCGAGGCAAGGACGATGCAACACATGGCATCTAAGCATTATATTCCCTCCGTGATCCGCTATACTACGCGGCTGGCAGATTCCATATGCAAGGTTCGCTCCGCCTGCGACAGTATGCCTGTGGGAGTGCAGACAGAGCTCCTTAAAAAGACCGGTGCGCTCTTAGAGCAGGCAGACCTGGCACTGCATGATCTGGATGCTAAGGTAGAGCGGTGCAATCATATGGAACGGGCTGAGGAATTGGCGATCTACTGCCGAGGCGAACTGGTCCCTGCTATGAATGCTCTGCGGCAGGCTATAGACGGATTGGAGTTGCTGACGGACAAGGATCTGTGGCCCGTACCCACTTACGGAGATCTGATGTTTGAAGTATAAAAGGCATTGCCATTTTGACGGAAATATGATATGATACCTGCGAGGTGATACATTATGGACGAAATTAAGACGAATGCAGAAGAATTGACCGAAGAATTGACGGAGGAAAGGGCTCCTTTTGAGCCTGCTCCCAAGTGGAAGCGGATCTGCGCATGGATCATGGTTACGATTGTAGTGATCGGTGTGATCAACTGGCTGATCTCTATTGCCTATCCCCAGTGGCCGGAATTCATTAAGGGGCTGCTGCGGTGAAGATCCTTGGGATTGACCCCGGTTATGCTACAACAGGCTTCGGACTCCTTACTTCGGAACGGGCAGTGTATGGTCTGCTCCAATATGGAGTGATCACCACACCGCCGGATCTGACGTTCCCTCAACGGTTGGAAATGCTCTATGACGACATGAGTCGATTGTTAGAGGTTACGCAGCCGGATGCGGTAGCGGTAGAAGAGCTTTTTTGGGGTCATAATATTACAACGGGCATTGGAGTCTCCCATGGACGTGGAGTGATACTCCTTGCCATACAGAAGGCAGGGCTACCGATTTTTGAGTATACACCCATGCAGGTAAAACAGGCTGTAGTAGGTTATGGCAAAGCAGAGAAACGGCAGGTTATGGATATGACCCGCCGACTCCTTAAGATGGAAAAACTGCCTCGTCCCGATGATGCGGCAGATGCCATTGCTATTGCGCTGTGTCATGCTCGGTCTGCCACCAGCTTACTGAATCGAGGTTAAAGATGTTCTATTATTTAAATGGTGAGATCACTGCCTTAGAGGAAAATATGGCAGTGGTAGACTGTGGCGGCGTAGGTTACGGCTGCCATACCAGTGGATACACGCTGTCCCGACTGAAAGTGGGACAGAAGGCAAAGCTCTATACATATTGTAATATTCGTGAGGATGCCTTTGATATTTACGGTTTTTCTACCAAGGAGGAGCTTCGGTGCTTCGAGATGCTTATTGGTGTGACCGGTGTCGGCCCCAAGGCGGCGCAGGCGATCTTATCGGCTGTATCTCCCGACCGCTTCACTCTTGCGGTCATGACCCAGGATGAGAAAGCATTGACTGCTGCCCAGGGCGTGGGTAAGAAGATCGCGCAGCGAATCATTCTGGAACTTAAGGATAAGCTGGGTGCGGTAGCGTCTCAGGCTACGATAGGAGATTTTGCTCCCGTGCAGCAGCAGACGGCAGGGTCTGCCCTGGCCTTGGCACAGGCGGCTCTGGCGGAGCTGGGTTACCATCAGACGGAGATCGCTTCTGCACTAAAAGGCATCAAGGCAGATGGGATGACCACCGAAGAGATCGTCCGTTATGCATTGCGTGCTATGGTTATGAGGTAAGATATGAGTATTGATTTTTCACAGGATCCGGGGGCTCCCCTGATCACAACAAGCTTTACTCCGGCTGACGAACAGGAGTATTCCTTACGACCCAAGCGTTTGTCGGAGTACAACGGACAAGAAAAGGTCAAGGAGAATCTGTCTGTCTATATTGAGGCGGCAAGAAGGCGCAATGATCCCCTGGATCATGTGCTGTTATATGGTCCTCCCGGTTTGGGAAAAACCACCCTTGCAGGCGTTATTGCCAATGAGATGGGGGTCAATATCCGCATTACCTCCGGCCCTGCAATTGAGAAAGCAGGGGATCTGGCGGCACTCCTAACCAATTTGGGTGAGGGAGATATCCTGTTCATTGATGAGATCCATCGTCTGAATACAGCGGTAGAGGAGATATTGTACCCGGCTATGGAGGACTTTGCCATTGACATTATTGTGGGCAAGGGACCGTCTGCCAATTCCATTCGTTTGGATTTGCCCAGATTTACATTGATCGGTGCTACGACCAGAGCAGGACAGCTTTCTGCTCCGTTGCGTGACCGGTTCGGTGTAACATTCCGTCTGGAGCTGTATACGCCCGAGGAGCTGTGTCGGATCATTACCCGATCTGCAGGCTTGTTGGGGATGGAGATCCAGAAGGAGGGAGCCATGGAGATTGCTTCCCGTAGCCGCGGAACGCCTCGTATTGCCAATCGTATGCTTCGACGGGTGCGTGACTTTGCCCAGATCTTTTATGACGGTGTGATCACCAGAGAAGCGGCAGATCATGCACTGAGCAGATTAGAAGTAGATGCTCTCGGATTGGACCCGACGGACAGGAGAATGCTGACGGCAATCATACGCAATTACGGCGGTGGTCCGGTAGGTCTGGAGACTCTTGCAGCTACCATTGGTGAAGAGGCGATCACGCTGGAGGATGTGTATGAGCCGTACTTGATGCAGATCGGCTTCTTGACTCGCACTCCCAGGGGGCGCTGTGTTACACGCTTGGCATATGATCATCTTGGTATTACAGGTGTTTCGGGAGAACAACTGACATTTTGAACGAAAACATCTGCTCAAAATAGTGAATATCTTACAATTATGGAAGTTTCTGAAAAAACAGAAGTAACCACTATTGACAAAAAATGATTGTAATGCTATAATGTCATAGGATCGTTGCAATATAGTATACGACCACCCTGCAGCATTTCAAACCGCGTCAGGGCAAAACACTTTACTAAGAGAGGTAAAAATCATGTACGAAGACAAGACTTTAGTTTGCAAGGAATGTGGCGAAGAGTTCGTGTTCACCGCCGGTGAGCAGGAGTTCTATGCAGAGAAGGGATTCCAGAACGGGCCTCAGCGTTGCAAGACCTGCCGTGACGCTCGCAAGAATGTTGTCCGTGGACCCAGAGAGTTCTTCACTGCCACCTGCGCTAACTGCGGCGGCGAAGCTCGCGTTCCCTTTGAGCCCAAGACCGACCGTCCCGTATACTGCAGCGAATGCTTCGCTAAGATGCGCGAGAACGGCTAATTTAGGCTACACAAATTAAAGCAACAACTACGGTGAGCTTTCCTTACGGAAAGTCTCACCGTTTTGTTTTTATAAATATGCAAGGCGTCTTTGTATGTATGGCAACTGTAATTCCCATACTTGACAAACGGTATTTTCCTGCGTACAATATAAAAGAGTATCTATCTTTTACTCCCTCTTACCAAAGGAGTTTGATCAATGACAGTGGAATACATTACCTCTGCACAGAATTCTCTGATCCGCCATATGCGTAAGCTCCAGAGCTCCCGTAGCTATCGTCGGGAATGCGGAGAGTTTATCTGCGAAGGCTGGAAGCTTTTGGAGGAAGCTCGGAAGTGGCTTCCCTATATCAAGACAATTGTTTATACCAAGGGACAGGTATGTCCCACGATGCCTTCTCATACCCGTGTTGTAGAAGTTCCGGAATCCCTCTTGCAGGGTCTCTCTTCTCAGAAATCGCCGCAAGGCGTGATTTTTACCTGTGAGATTCCCACGGAGCAGAGGAGACAGATCCACGGGGGAATGCTCTTGTTGGATGGGATCCAGGATCCGGGCAATTTGGGCACCATTCTCCGGACTGCGGATGCTTTCGATATCCCTGTTCTACTGACAAACGGATGTGCAGACCCCTATTCCGACAAGACCATTCGTGCATCTATGGGTGCTGTGTTCCGTACGGTGCCTCAGAATATCTCTATGGAGGAGCTCCTGTCGCAGTGCACAGAGCTTGGGATCGACATAGCGGCAACTGCGCTGACAGATCATGCAGTAGACATTAGGGACCTGGAGCTAAAGAACTATATTACGGTTATCGGCAGTGAGGGTCAGGGAATTTGCTCCCGATTGTTGGAGGCATCTCAACAGCAGGTGATCATTCCTATGGAGCATAGATGCGAGTCTCTCAATGCGGCAATAGCTGCCGCTATTGTAATGTGGCAGATGAAGTAACCGGTGTGTTTCCGGTGAAGGGAGCTTCCGAAAGTGAGATGATAGTATGCTAAAGCATTGGATCTGGCTTACACAGAGAAAGGGGATCGGTCCTGTAGGCTGTAAGAAGCTGATAGAAGCCTTTGGTTCCGCAGAGGACATCTACCAAATGGATATGGATGGGTACCGCACCATGAAGGGATTCCGCAAGAACTGGGCTGAGCCCCTTATGGACAAAGATCTGGAAACGGCTGAGCAGATAGAGCAGGAGTGTAATGCGCAGGACATTCAGATCATTACCTATCATGATCCTGTATATCCCGAGAGATTGAAACAGATCTATGATCCGCCCTGTGTCCTGTATTGCAAGGGAAGATTGCCCAATATAGACAAAGAACCCGTAGTCAGTGTTGTCGGCACCAGAGCATGTAGCAATTACGGTATTATTGTAGCAAAACAGTTAGCAACACTGATTGCCTTAAGCGGCGGTATCGTTGTATCCGGTGGTGCCCGTGGCATCGATACAGTAGCACTGAACAGTGCTCTGTCTACAGAAACGCCTATGATCTGCGTTCTTGCAGGAGGATTGGATACTTATTATCCGCCCGAGAATCGCAGTCTGTTCACTGAAGTGATGAGGCGTGGTTGCCTGCTTAGTGAGGTTCCGCCGGGGATCAAGGCTCACCCTATGGGATTTATTGCAAGGAACCGTTTGATCAGCGGTATCTCCATAGCCACCTTGATCGTCGAGGCACCCAAGGGAAGCGGAGCAATGAGTACGGCAGAATTTGCACTGTCTCAAAACCGAGATGTTTACACAGTATATAGAGCTGACGGTGGACGCTTTACAGAAGGAAATCAAGAGCTGATCGATGCGGGCTGTGAGGTCATCAGAGACGGTTGGGAGCTGTTAGAGCGATATGTTCCTCAATTTCCGGACCGTTTGGTTGATGGTCGCAGCAAAGAAGGCATTGATCGCCTATTCCAGAAACGGTACGGGACCCGATACGAGGAATATACTCCCAATCCGGTCAGCAATCAATATACACGGTTTCCACGGAGAGAACTACCTATAGACAAACCCAGAAGACCGGGCGCACCACCTCCCCAAGGGGTGGGCGGTCTTGACAAAGATCTGCCGGAGGCTGAAGCACGAGTCCTTGCTGTTCTGGGCTTCGGCCCTGTGGAGCTTGATGTGATCATTGCAAAAACCCGCATGGATCCTACGGCGGTGACCACCGCCTTGACCATGCTACAAATTAAAAAGCGAATTATCAAATGCTATGGTAATTCCTATCAAAGACTATGATATGGAGGTTCCTTCATGGCAAAAGGAACAAATTTGGTGATCGTTGAGTCTCCCTCAAAGGCTAAGACGATCGGGAAATATTTGGGCTCTGAGTATCGCGTTCTTGCTTGTATGGGACATCTCAGAGACCTGCCTAAGAGTACTATGGGCGTAGATATTGAAGGGGATTTTGTACCGCAGTATATCCCTATGAAGGGGAAAGAGGCTCTTATTCGAGAATTAAAGTCTGCCGCTGAGAAAGCGGACAAGGTATTCCTTGCAACGGACCCTGACCGGGAGGGCGAAGCGATTTCCTGGCATTTAAAAGAGCTGTTCTGTCTGGATAATGAAAAGGCAAAGAGAGTCACCTTTAACGAAATCACAAAGAAAGTAGTTCTCTCCAGCATCCGCAATCCCCGAGATATTGACTATGACTTGGTAGATGCCCAACAAGCACGCCGAATCTTGGACAGAATCGTAGGTTACCAGCTCAGCCCTCTGCTGTGGAAGAAGATACGTCGGGGCTTATCGGCAGGACGTGTCCAGTCTGTTGCCACGCGCTTGGTTGTGGAGAGAGAACGAGAAATCAGCGCATTTGTTCCCAAGGAATACTGGACGTTGGATGCCCACCTTGCCTGTGTAGATAAAGAAGGTGGCTTTGTTGCTCGCTATTTCGGTGAGACCAAAAAGCGAGAGCTCACCTGTGAGGCAGAGGTAGACGAGATCTTGAAAGACATTCGTGGGAAGGACTTTACCATCGGTTCTATTAAGCGGTCTGAGAAGCACCGCAGTCCCACCCCACCGTTTATCACCTCTACGCTCCAACAGGAGGCATCCCGCAAGCTGAATATGACGCCTCGACGTACTATGGCTGTTGCACAGCAGCTATACGAAGGTGTGGAGATCACCGGAGAGGGATCTGTGGGTCTGATCACCTATATGAGAACAGATTCTCTCAGACTGTCCGACGAGGCTCTTATGGCGGCAAAGGATTATATCCTTGCCCGCTATGGTCAGAGCTATTATGCAGGAGCGCCCCGACGCTTCCGCAAGAAGGATGGGGCGCAGGATGCTCACGAGGCCATTCGCCCCAGTGATGTAAATCTGGATCCTGAGCGGATCAAGAATGATCTGACTAAGGAGCAGTATCGACTGTACAAGCTGATTTGGAGCCGATTTGTAGCGTGTCAGATGGCAGAAGCGGTGTATGATGCAGTGCAGATTGATACGCTCTGTGCAGGTCATGTATTCCGAGCAGGGGAGCAGATCATGAAATTCCCGGGCTTTACTGCAGTCTATGAGGAAGGACGGGACGATGACGAGGAGGAGAAAAGCGGTGTTCTGCCCCTTTTAGACGGGTCGGAGCGGCTGCATTCTCAGAAAGAAACAAAGGAACAGCATTTTACCATGCCTCCTGCAAGATATACCGAGGCAACGCTGGTCAAGGCAATGGAGGAACGGGGAGTAGGTAGACCCTCTACCTATGCAGCTACCGTGGCCACGATCCAGGACAGAGACTATGTGGAGAAGAAAGAAAAGCGGCTCCATCCCACACCTTTGGGCGAGGTGGTCACTGATCTGATGCTGGAACGCTTTAATGATATAATTGATGTGGAGTTTACTGCCAATATGGAGCGGCGCTTGGATGATGTAGAGACAGGCAAGGTTCAGTGGAAGCAGATCCTCCGAGATTTCTATGCCGGCTTCCACAGTGCTATGGTAGATGCCGAACAAGCCTTAGAGGGGAAACGGATCAAGGTTCCCGAGGAGGTATCTCAGGAGATCTGCGAGATCTGTGGCAGGAATATGGTAGTGAAGTTCGGACGATTTGGACCCTTCCTGGCTTGCCCCGGATTCCCCCAGTGCTCTAATACCAAGCCTATTGTGGAAAAAATGCCCGGTCGCTGCCCCAAGTGCAGTAGTACTATTCTAAAGCGCAAGAGTAAAAGAGGCTATGTGTTCTTTGCTTGCGATAGGGGAGCGGAGTGTGGCTTTATGACCTGGGATGTTCCCACAGAGCAGGACTGCCCTGTATGCGGACAGACCATGTTCAAGCGCTCCGGTAAGGGTGCTATGAAGCCCTTCTGTATCAATGAGGGATGCAACAACTTCCTGCCCGAGGACAAGCGTGGCTATAAGCGCCGTATGCCCAAGGCTACAACAGAAACCGTAGATAACGCACAGGAGCTCCCCGAGCCTGCGAAGAAAAAAACTACGGCGAAAAAAGGAACGAAGAAAAAATGACAGAAGTAAAAGTAATCGGTGCGGGACTGGCGGGCTGTGAGGCAGCCTGGCAGCTTGCGGAACGAGGCTTCTCTGTGAAGCTCTATGAAATGAAGCCCCTTAAGAAGTCTCCTGCACATCACTGTGACGATTTTGCAGAGCTGGTATGCTCCAACTCTCTCAGAGGTGATCGCTTGGAGAATGCGGTAGGTCTGCTAAAAGAGGAGCTCCGCCGCAGTGGGAGCTTGATCCTGACCTGCGCGGATGCTACCCGCGTGGAGGCAGGTGGATGTCTGGCAGTAGACCGTTATGGCTTTTCTGCGATGGTAACGGAGAAAATCCGCAATCATCCCAATATTACAGTCGTGGCAGAGGAAGTGACCCGTGTCCCGGAGGGCCCCGTGATCATCGCCACAGGACCCCTGACCTCCGATGCCATGAGTGAGGCTATAGCAGAGTATTTTGGCAATTCGGAATACATGCACTTTTTTGATGCAGCGGCGCCTCTGGTGACGCTGGAATCTATCGACATGGAGCATGCATGGTTTGCGTCCCGTTATGACAGAGGATCTGCGGATTATATCAACTGCGCTATGTCTCGTTGGGAGTATCAGGAGTTTGTCCGCGAGCTTGCCAATGCGGAGGAGGCTGAGGTGCATGGATTTGAGGACAAGAACATCTTTGAGGGATGCATTCCTGTAGAGGTTATGGCAAGACGGGGAGAGGACACTCTTCGCTACGGTCCTCTTAAGCCCGTTGGTCTGCGAGATCCTCGCACAGGCATGGAGCCGTATGCAGTCGTTCAGCTTCGCAGAGACAATGCTGCGGGGGATATTTACAACATCGTTGGGTTCCAGACCCATCTGCGATTCCCGGAACAGAGACGGGTCTTTTCTATGATTCCTGCACTGCACAAGGCAGAATTTGTTCGTTATGGTGTGATGCACCGTAATACCTTCCTTAATTCGCCGACCCTCCTGGATCGGACCTATGCAGACCGCCGCAACCCCATGGTTGCTTTTGCGGGGCAGATGACCGGTGTAGAGGGCTACGTGGAGTCCTGTGCTTCCGGATTCGTAGCCGCTGTTTCTATGGCGGCAAGACTAAAGGGAGAGCCTGTACCTGACTTTAGTCGCAGAACAGCGATGGGGGCTCTGGGGTACTATATCAGTAACGAGAATGCCACGAATTTCCAGCCTATGAACGTAAATTTCGGCATCATTGATCCCTTGGAGGAACGAGTAAAGGGCAAGGCAAACAAGAACCTTGCCATCGCTAACAGAGCACTGGCATATCTTGAATCCATGAGAAATGAGGAACAAGTATGAAGATCATCGTTGATGCAATGGGTGGGGACAATGCCCCCCGTGCTGTTGTAGAGGGTGCCTTAAAGTCAGCCGATGAGTTCGGCATTGAGATCATCTTAGTAGGTCGCGGTGAGGAGATCCTTGGGGCAATGCGGAGCTGTGGTTATGAGACGCTCCCCCGGGGGGTAGAGATTTGCCATGCAGACGATGTGGTGGATATGCATGCCGAGGCCGCAGAGGTAGTCAAGCAGCATAAGGGCTCTTCTATGGTCAAGGGATTAAAGATGCTTGCTGACGGCGAAGGGGATGCTTTTATTTCCGCCGGTAATACAGGGGCCCTCCTTACTGCGGCTACGCTCTTAGTCAAGCGGATCAAGGGGATCCGACGTGCGGCATTTGCTCCCGTCCTGCCTATCGGCAAGGGGACTATTTTGGTCGATGCGGGGGCAAACGTAGTATGCACTCCGGAATTCCTCTTGCAATTTGGTTGTATGGGGTCTTTCTATGCTTGCAAGGCACAGGGTAAGACCAATCCCCGGGTAGCACTTCTAAACAACGGTGCAGAGGATACCAAGGGTGATGAGCTGCATAAGGAGAGCTACCGCCTTCTAAAGGAAGCGGGGGACAAGGGGTTGATCAACTTTGTGGGTAATATCGAAGCTCGAGAGGCTGTCGGCGGTGATATCGATGTGATCGTTGCAGACGGATTCTCCGGCAATGTGTTCCTTAAGACTATTGAGGGAACGGCTCTGTATATGGCATCTCTCATTAAGGGAATGTTCAAGAAGAATATCTTCACCATGATCGGAGCCCTCCTCTGCAAGAAGGGGGAGGACATCAAGAAGCAGATGGACTACCGTGAGGTTGGCGGATCTCTGATCCTGGGCATCTCCAAGCCTGTGATCAAGGCACATGGTTCCTCTGATGCCAGAGCGATTCGCAGTGCGATCCGCCAGGCTGTGAACGCAGTAAACAGCGGATACTGCGATGATATCAAGGAGCACGTGCAATCCATGAGTCTGCCGAAAGAGGTACGGGATGTATAAAGCACTGGAGGAAGCCTTAGGCTATCGGTATAAGAATAAGACCCTTCTACGACAAGCACTGTCGCATTCCTCATATGCCAACGAGGTGTATAAGAATAGCCTCGACAGCTATGAGCGTGTGGAGTTCCTCGGTGACTCTATCTTGGGGTTTGTCACTGCAGAATATCTCTACCGCACCTTTCCTATGAAGCCGGAGGGAGAACTGACCCGGATCCGCGCAGAGTTGGTGTGCGAGAAGAATTTGGCGAATGTTGCAGAGCAGATCCGATTGGGAGAGTACCTCCTGTTAGGTCATGGAGAGTCCCAGGGAGGCGGTAGGCACCGTAGTGGTATCCTGTGCGATGTTATGGAGGCACTGATTGCTGCAGCATATCTGGACAGCGGTTTCGACGAAGCGAAGGGGATCGTATACCGACTGGTTCTGCCTATGTTGGATAAGATTTCACAGAACCGTGACTATAAGACAGAGCTTCAGGAACTGATTCAGAAGAAGAAGGATCAGCACATTACCTACGAAGTGCTGGAAGAAAAGGGCCCCGACCACTGCAAGGAATTCTTGGTACGAGTAAACCTTAACGGCACAGAGATCGGCAGAGGCTCCGGAACCAGCAAGAAGAGAGCGGAGCAAGCTGCAGCGGGAAGTGCGTTGGAACAGCTCTACAGGTGAGACAAACTTTATATGATCCACATACGGACTATCTCATAAGGAGATGGTCCGTATGTTACATTTGCGAGTTTTTACATATCTTCGCGGCATGAAATTCCGAGAGAATAAAAAATATAGAGGCTTTTATGGGAAAAATTATGGGAACATATTGCATTTTGCTGTGAAATTTGGTAGAATAGTGACTTGATAATACAATGGGAGAAGTATTAGAATGCATCTAAAACAACTTGAGGTTCAGGGCTTTAAGTCCTTTCCGGATCGTACCGTTGTTTCCTTCGGTCATGATATTACAGCTATTGTCGGTCCTAATGGCAGTGGCAAGTCCAATATATCCGATGCGATCCGTTGGGTCATGGGAGAGCAGAATTCCCGTTCTCTCCGAGGGCAGAAGATGGAGGACGTTATTTTCGGTGGTACGGAGAAGCGGGCGCAGGTAGGCTTTGCTGAGGCAACTCTGGTCCTGGATAATTCGGACCGTGCCCTTCGCTACGATGCCGACGAACTGATGATTACCCGACGGTATTTCCGCTCGGGAGAAAGTGAATACTATATCAATAAGCAATCTGTACGTATGCGCGACGTCCATGAACTGTTCATGGACACCGGTCTGGGCAGAGAGGGATACTCCAATATCAGCCAGGGCAGAATCGATGAGATCCTGTCGTTAAAGTCGGTTGATCGACGGGAGATTTTTGAAGAAGCGGCAGGTATTTCAAAATACCGCCACCGCAAAGAAGAGACGGAGCGTCGTCTTGCTCACACAGAGGACAACCTTCTGCGTATCGGAGACAAAATCTCTGAGCTGGAGCTTCAGGTGGTCCCTCTTAAAGAGCAGGCAGAGAAGGCTAAGGCGTACCTGACTTACCGA
Source organism: Faecousia sp. (assembly GCA_045644345.1). GTDB lineage: Bacteria > Bacillota > Clostridia > Oscillospirales > Oscillospiraceae > JAZOXB01. The sequence goes on from JAZRGR010000018.1 coordinate 37,595, forward strand.
GATGAGCTCAAGGGATTGGAGGTTGCTTTATGGCTCCATACACTGGAGAAGCTTTCTGCAACAGCTCGCAAGGCTGAGGAGGATTATCATTCCGCTGCATTTATTCTTCAACAGGAGCACGAGAACCTCAATCAATTCTATGTTACCACGGAGACTCTGACCTTTGATCTGCACAATCGGGATATGCTGACGGAGCAGCTCCGGGATCAAATCAGTCGGGCGGATGCCTTGGCGCAGAGTATCCGCGGAGATATAGCGGTTCTGGAGACCAATTGTCATAACGTACAAGAGAATCTGAACCGTGTGAAAAAGGAACTATCGGAGCAGGATACCCGTAGCAATGGGATCGGCACCCAGATCACTGCATTGAATGATCGTATATTAGAGATCGATGCACAAATGACAGATTTCAATGCCAAGCTTGCTGTTGCGGAGAATGACGGCAAGAAGTTGGCAGATTCCTCTGACGGCATGACCAAGCGTTATCTGGATCTGCGTAATTTGCAGGAGCGGTATCGCACGGAGCATTCTGCCAAGACAACAGACCTATCCGCTGTCAACGAGTCTGTATCTCGCAGTGAGGATCGGCACAAGGAGGTCACGGCAGATTGTGCAGCGGCAGAGCTACGTCGCAAGGATACACTGGACAAGCTAAGGGTTGTTCGGAAACAGCTTTCCGACGGTCGTGACGACATCACTGCGTGCCGGAACAGCATAGACGGTTACAAGCTCCGTGCCAAGACAAGGGAGCAGAAGCGTGACGAGCTAAAGGCAAAGCTGGATAAGACCTCTGTTGATCTGGACACTCTCCGGTCCCGACTCCGACTGTTTGTAGAAATGGAGAAGGAATACGAGGGCTTCTCCAAGGCAGTCCGTGTGGTCATGCAGGAAAGTGACCATAAGAGATTGCAGGGCATTCACGGTCCTGTATCCAAGCTGATCCGCGTTGAGGACGAATATACCATTGCTGTCGAGATTGCTCTGGGTAGTGCCATGCAGCAGATCGTAGTAGATAATGAACAATGCGCCAAGGCAGCTATCCAGCACCTTAAGCGCACGGATTCCGGTAGAGCGACATTCCTGCCTATAACTGTGGTAAAGGGACGGATGCTCAATGAGCAGGGAGTAGATCGCTCCCGCGGATTTGTAGGAATTGCAGCCGATTTGGTGCAGTGTGAACCCGGTTATCGGGACATTGTGAAGGACCTGCTGGGTAGGACGGTGATTGCAGAGGATATGGATTCTGCCATTGCCATTGCCAACCGTTTCGGGCATCGGTTCCGTATTGTGACTCTGGATGGTCAGATTATCAATGCAGGTGGCTCTATGACAGGTGGTTCTGTAACCCGCAATGCAGGTATTCTCAGCCGCGCCAATGAGATCGAGAGACTTAAGGAGAAGGAAAAGGCATTGTCTGCTTCATTCGAGAGGCTAAAGACCGATCATGCCGAAGCACTTAGACAGACCAATGAGGTTGCATATGAACTCCTAAGCATAGAAGGTAAGCTCCGCACTGCACAGGATGAGGTCCTCCGTTTAGAGGGTGAGGAGAAGCAGTATTCCGTCTTGGAGCAGGCAATCGGCGACGCGATTTCCTCTGCAGAGAAGGAACTGACCTCCTTGGAGACGCGGATCACCGCAGATGAAAAGCGTGTCAAGCTCCTGGAAGGTGAGATTCAGGCTCTGGAGCAGAAGATCCAAGGCACTGAACGAGATCTCAAGCTGGTTTCCGATGGTCAGAGTGTCGCTGCAGAACAGAGCAATCGTATTTCCGAGAGAATGACCAAGCTTCGTATGGACATTGCTGCCCTGGAAGCGGAGAAAGCTACGGCACAGGAGTCTGTGGCATCTCTCCGTGGCCTGGAACAGGCTATGCAGGGAGACCGTCAGCAGAAGCTGGCGCTCATAGAGACATATGGTGACCAGGAAAAGGGCCTGCAGACTCGTATTAAGGAAGAAAACGATCGCTTAACTCTGCAAGAGGCTGATACAGAGGCTCTGCGGAGCAAGCTTGCAGAGGATCTTGCAGAGCGTCAGAAGGTAGAGGCACGCAAGAGTGCCCTGGAGAAGGATATCCAGAACAAGAACAAGGATATTCTGAACATGGAGCGTGAATGTGCCCGTCTGGAGAGCAAAAAAACCTCTGCTGAATTAGAAGAAAAACAGATCATCGATAAGCTTTGGGACAGCTATCAGCTTACTCGTTCCACTGCTCCCGAGGCTGCAGTGGAGATGGAGTCTGTTATGGCAGCCCAGAAACGTACCGCAGAGCTCAAGCGTAAGATCAATGCTCTGGGGCACCCCAATATCGGAGCTATCGACGAGTATGCTCGTGTCAATGAACGCTACGAGTACCTAACAGGACAGCGAGATGACGTATTGACCTCTAAGAGGGATCTGGAGGGCATCATTGCCGACATCACTGCACAGATGACGGACATTTTCTCTACAGAGTTCGCCAAAATCAATCACTATTTTGGAGAGACCTTTACAGAAATGTTCCGTGGAGGCAAGGCATCCTTGGAACTGGAGGATCCCACACAGCCTCTGAGCTGCGGCATTGAGATCCGGGTCCAGCCACCCGGCAAACAGCTTAAGACCATAACTCTGCTGTCAGGCGGCGAGAAGGCTTTTGTTGCCATTGCGCTGTATTTTGCCATTCTTAAGGTTCGTCCGACGCCCTTCTGTATGTTGGACGAAATCGATGCCGCACTGGATGATCGGAATGTTGAACGGTTTGCCGGCTATCTCCGGGGCTTCAGTGGAAAAACCCAGTTTATCGTCATTACCCATCGCCGTGGCACAATGGAAGAGGCAGATGTTCTCTATGGTGTTACCATGCAGGAACAGGGCATCTCCAAGATCCTGCATTTGGATCTGAATCAAATGGAGCAGCAGCTGGGCATTAAATTAGAACAATAATCATATGACAGGAGTTAGATCATGGGATTTTTTGATAAAATCAAGAACGGTCTGAAAAAGACCCGCGAAGCAGTTGCCAATACCATCGGCAACGTATTTACAGTATTTCGCTCCGTAGATGAGGATTTCTACGAGGAGTTAGAGGAGAGCATGATCCTTGCGGATATGGGTGTAGATACATCCTGTAAAGCTGTAGAGCTGTTGCGACAGCGGGTCAAGGAACGCAGACTCAAGGATACCGAGGAAGTCCGTGCTGCACTTAAGGAGATCCTGGTAGAGATGCTTTGTGTAGGTGATACCCGCCTCAAGATCGATACCAAGCCCTCTGTGGTACTGGTCATCGGTGTAAATGGTGTAGGCAAGACTACGACTATCGGTAAGCTGGCGCACAACTTTGATGCACAGGGCAAGAAGGTCCTGCTCTGTGCTGCAGATACCTTCCGTGCGGCTGCTGCGGATCAGTTGGAGATCTGGTCCAACCGTGCCGGAGTGCAGATCATCCGTCAGCATGAGGGGGCAGACCCCGCCGCAGTCGTCTATGATGCGATCCAGGCAGCCAAGGCGCGTGGGACAGATTTGATCCTGTGTGACACTGCCGGCAGACTCCACAACAAGGCAAATCTAATGAACGAGCTGAATAAGATCTCTCGCATTATTGATCGAGAACTGCCCGATGCGGATAAGGAAGTCCTCCTTGTTCTGGATGGAACGACGGGACAGAACGGTCTCCTTCAGGCAAAGGAATTCAAGAACATTGCCGGTGTTACTGCTATTGCTCTGACCAAGTTGGACGGGACTGCCAAGGGCGGTATTGTGATCGCTGTTGCGGATGCACTGCAGATCCCGGTGAAGTATATCGGCGTAGGTGAACAGATAGACGATCTAATGCCCTTTGACGCCAAAGCATTTGTCGATGCACTGATCTAAGGAGGAAATTATGAGACTTGACGGTAGAAACGCAGATGAACTGCGTGAGGTTAAGCTTACCACAGGCTTTACTAAGTTTGCAGAAGGCAGCTGTCTCATCGAGGTTGGCAATACTATGGTTCTGTGCAATGCCTCTGTAGAAGCAAAGGTGCCGCCTCATGTGCTCAAAGGCGGCTGGGTCACGGCAGAGTATTCTATGCTGCCCCGTGCCAACCGGGAACGTAGCAAGAGAGATGTATCCAAGCTGAAGCTGTCTCCCCGTAGTGCGGAGATCCAGCGTTTGATCGGAAGAAGCCTCCGCAGCGCCGTAGACCTGGAGGCTCTGGAGGGGTATACTATTACGATTGACTGCGATGTGCTCCAGGGAGACGGTGGCACAAGGACTGCTTCTGTTACCGGCGGCTTTGTTGCACTGGTACTTGCTTGCCGCAAGCTGTTGCGAGAAGGTAAGATAGCCCGTATGCCTGTGCGGTCCTTCGTTAGTGGCATTTCGGCAGGCATTGTAGGAGATGAAGCCCTTCTGGATCTGTGCTACGAAGAGGATTCCCACGCAATGGTGGATCTCAACTGCATTATGACTGAGGATGGACAGATCATTGAGCTCCAAGGGACCGGGGAGGGCAGACCCTTTACGGTAGAAGAACAGCAGAAGCTTCTGGAGCTTTGCCGCAAGGGCAATCAGCTTCTGACAATGATACAGCGTAGATGCATAGGAGAGTTAGAATGAAGCTTGTACTTGCCAGTAATAATGCCCATAAGTTAGAGGAGATCAGCAAGATCCTTGCTACGTTGGGGATGGAGGTTGTTCCGCAGAAGGCACTGAACATCCATATCGAGCCCGACGAAACAGGGGAGACCTTTGAAGAAAACTCCTATATTAAGGCTAAGGCCATTATGGATGCCTGTGGTCTGCCAACCATTGCAGATGACTCGGGACTTATGGTAGATGCTCTGGGTGGAGCACCCGGAGTCCATACAGCTCGCTTCGGAGGCGAGTCTGTTCGTACCGACAGAGAACGATATGAATATTTGCTCCGACAGATGGAGGGGATCCCTCAAGAGCAAAGGGGAGCGAAATTCGTTACAGTGATCACGCTACTGTTCCCGGACGGTCGCAAGATAGTTGCAAGGGGAGAATGTCCCGGCAGGATTCTCCTTGCTGCCGCAGGGAGTAATGGCTTCGGCTATGATCCCGTATTCTATTCCAATGATGCAGGCGATAGCTTTGCATTATTGCCACCGGAAGTTAAAAACAGCCTGTCCCACCGCGCAAGAGCACTGAAAGCTCTGGTGGACAAGATCAGAGAGGAGAATATCCTATGATTACCAGTAAAGAAAGAGCCGAGCTCCGCAGTCAAGCTAACACCTTGGAAACCACACTTATGGTAGGCAAGGGCGGCGTAACAGACAGCGTAGTAGCAGAGGCACGAACCCAGTTAGAGGCCCGTGAATTGGTCAAGGGTCGCGTTTTGGAGGCAGCCCTCCTGTCTGCACGTGAGGTCAGTGATGCCTTGTGTGAAGTGATCGGCTGTGAGGGAATCCAGTGCGTGGGATCCAAATTTGTGATCTACAAGAAATCGGAGAAGAAGGCACAAGAGGCTGCGAGACTTGCTCGCGAGCTAAAGAAAAAGAAAGCAAACCCTGTTCGCCGCGGTGCCCAGGAACGACGCAAGAAGGCGCGAGAGGAACGGGAGAAACGCAATGAGTATTTCAGACAGTCCGCTATTGCCGCAGCGATTGAGAAGAGAAGAAGTCAACAGGACTGAGTTGTTTTCCACACAGAAAGAAGGAGTGTGAGGTATGGCGCGAATCGGTATTTTCGGGGGGAGCTTTAACCCTCCTCATGAGGGGCATATCTTGGCTGCTCGAGAGTTCTATGAGCAATTGGAACTGGATCGACTGCTGATCATACCTGCAGGGGATCCTCCTCACAAGGCTTTGTCTGCGAATTCGCCCACTGATCTGCAGCGGTTGGAGATGACGCGCTTTGCGGCAATGGATCTGGAAAATACCGAGGTTCTGGATCTGGAGATCAAGCGGGAGGGGCGGAGCTACACTGCCGATACAGTAGAGATCCTACGACAGACTTACCCGCAGGACGAGCTGTTCCTTCTGATGGGTACGGATATGTTCTATTCCTTCGGCTCCTGGTATCAGCCTGAGCGTATTACGAAGGAGGCGACCATTGCCGTTGCCCACCGAGATGCGGATTCACCTGCAAGACTCAAGAGCTGTGCAACGGACTTGGAGGAAAAACTGGGGGCAAGGATCGTATTCGTAGAGAATCAATATTTGCCTCATTCCTCTACCTCGGTTCGTGCCATGATCGCGTTCCGCTGTGCCGATGCCTATTTGTCACCCCGTGTTATGGAGTATATCCGCAGCTATGGGCTATACTATGCAGATAGGAATTTGAAGAACTTGCCCTTTGATGAGCTGCGAGAGATTTCCCTCAGCCTTCATAAGAGCAAGCGTGTAGACCATGTGGTGGGTTGTAGCGACACGGCGGCTGCGCTGGCAGAGAAATACGGAGTTACGGTAGAGGACGCGCGCAGAGCAGGGATCCTGCACGATATTACCAAAGCACTTAACGGTCCCGAACAGTTGCAATTGTGTGAAAAATATGCTATGATATTAGATAGCTTTGAACGGGAGCATCCCAAACTCCTCCATGCCAAGACCGGTGCAGTCATTGCCCGAGAGATATTCGGAGAATCTCAGGCAGTTTGCGAGGCAATTCAATGGCATACTACCGGACGTGAGAATATGTCTATGCTGGAGAAGTTGGTTTACCTGGCAGATTACATGGAACCCAATCGAACTATGGATGGCATTGAGGAGCTACGTAGGCTGACGTGGACAGATCCGGATGCTGCCATGATTATGGGGTTAGAAATGACGATGACCTATGTACGCTCCCGTGGTGCTAAGGTAGATCCCCACTCTGCCGCGGCATTGCGCTTTTTACAGGAAAGGAAGCATAACCCATGAGAAATCAATTTGACGACAGCTCTCGTTCATCTGAGGAAAGAGGAGGGTTCTTAACTGCCGGTATACGTGCAAAGATCCTCTTTGGGCTGTCTGTTGCAGTGTTTATATTCTCCGTTGCGATGTGTCTGTATCTTATCGACAGGAGCGGAGATGTTGCACCTATCCCTACAGATGTGACGGAGGTCAAACCGCTAAGCTATGAGGTCAATGTCCCTCCGACTCAGCCGGTTACTCAGGGCGAGGATGATCCATATCAGCTGGAGCTGTCCAAGCCTGAGAGTGTTTACGGTTCTACGATCATCAATATCCTCCTTTTAGGGGTAGAGAAGGACCTTAACGACACATTGATCCTATGCAGTGTGGACCTTGCTGAACGGTCTGTGGCCATGCTCAGTGTTCCTCGCGATACCTATGTGGCGGGGGATTACCCGGTTCCAAAGGCAAAGAATATTTACGGCTCTTATGATCCGAATAAGCGGATCGAGGCAATCAAGGATGCACTGCGGGGAATGTTTGGATTCGCAGTAGATTACTATTGGATCCTCGATGAGGATAGCCTGACGCAGGCACTCTCTCTTGTGGATGGATTTACCTTTGAGATCCCACAGGATCCTGCTTATCATAGTCTTAAGAGCGGAAAGCAAGCTATGGACGGAAAGCGTGCCTTTGAGATCTTCCGCTTTAAGAAGGACTGGACAGATGTAGAGACAGATCCTGCCCGTGTACAGCGAACCTTCCTCCTGCAGCTCATAGATTCCCTGCTGGAGGATAAGGGACGGATCGCTGAGATCTGTGTAAAGCTGGCAGAGGTCACAGATACAGATCTGACGGTGGAGGAGCTTGCTTACTTGGGCTATTTGCTGGCAGAATTCGACTTTGAGGATGCCTATAGCAGAGCGCTTCCCGGAGGAGAGAAGGAAATCGACAAGGAAACTTATTATGAGGTAGATCCCGAGAAAGCTGTTGAAATGCTGAACGAACATTTTAACCCCATGCAGAAGGAGCTTACGGTCTACACCGTAAACTTCCGACAGGAGCAGGGAGCCAGTGGCGAGGGCGAGTTCTCTGATTACGGACATTCTTCCAGTACCACACAGGCTCCGGAGGAAGATACCACTGACGCAGAGCAGGACCCGGACAGCAGCGATTCCACGGAAGGATCAGAAGAAACAGAGGAGACCCAAGAAACGGAGCCTCCCACAGAAACAGAAGCAACGGAGCCTCCTGCAGAGACGGGAGATTCCGATAACGGTACAACCTAAGCCAAAGGAAAAGGAGAGATCTCTATGAATTCAACGAAAGAAATTGCATTGCGTGCAGCCAAGGCTCTGGATGACAAGAAGGGCATTGGCATCAAGCTGTTAGAGGTAGCTGATGTTACCAGTATTGCGGATCATTTTCTGATCTGCACCGGCAGCTCAAACACCCATGTAAAGACACTGTGCGACAGTGTCGAGGCTGTTGTACAGGATGAGCTGGGCGAGACATTGCTCCATCGTGAGGGTCAGCGCGGCGGTACTTGGGTGCTCTTGGATTTCGGCTGTTTGGTAGTCCATGTGTTTACCAACGAAACTCGCGAGTTCTATAATCTGGAGCGTCTCTGGAATGACGCTAAGGAAATCCCTGTGAATTTTGAGGAGATAGAAGGATGAAATACGATTTTACAGCCATTGAGCAGAAGTGGCAGAAGATTTGGCAGGAGAAGAACCTCTATGCCTCCGTTACCGGTGCAGACAAAGAGAAGTTTTATGCACTGATCGAGTTCCCTTACCCCTCCGGTGTGGGTCTCCATGTTGGCCACGCCCGTCCCTATACTGCGATGGATACCATTGCAAGAAAGCACCGTATGATGGGGCAGAACGTCCTGTTCCCTATGGGATATGATGCATTTGGCTTGCCCACGGAGAACTACGCCATCAAGAACCATATCCATCCCAGAGTAGTCACCGAGACCAATGTGAAGAACTTCCGCTCCCAGCTCCAAGCCCTGGGTTATAGCTTCGACTGGGACCGTGAGATCGATACCACCGATCCTAAGTACTTTAAGTGGACTCAGTGGATCTTCCTGCAGATGTTCAAGAAGGGCCTCGCTTACAAGGCACAGATGCCCGTTAACTGGTGTACCTCCTGTAAGTGTGTCCTTGCCAACGAAGAAGTTGTGGACAACGGCTGTGAGCGTTGCGGCAGTCCTGTAATCCGCAAGGAACAGAGCCAATGGATGCTCAAGATCACAGAGTACGCACAGCGACTCCTGGACGATCTGGATGATGTGGACTTCATCGACCGTGTTAAGGCTCAGCAACGGAACTGGATCGGACGCTCTACCGGTGCAGAGGTCCGTTTTGGCTCTACTGTTGGCGATGAGATTTTGATTTTCACCACTCGCCCGGATACCCTGTTCGGTGCGACTTACATGGTTCTGTCTCCCGAGCACGCGCTGGTCAATAAGTGGATGGATAAGTTGGACAATGCCGACGAGGTCAGGGCTTACCAGGCAGAGGCAGCAGCAAAGTCCGACTTTGAGCGTACAGAGCTCGCCAAGGACAAAACCGGTGTCATGCTCCGCGGTGTCAAGGGCATCAACCCTGTAAACGGCAAGGAGATTCCCATTTTCATTTCCGACTATGTTCTCTCTACCTACGGAACCGGTGCGATCATGGCAGTTCCTGCTCATGATGACCGTGACTGGGCATTTGCTAAGAAGTTTGGTTGTGAGCTGATCGAGGTCGTTAAGGGTGGCAATATTGAAGAGGCGGCCTTTACCGACTGCGATACCGGCGTCATGGTCAATTCCGGTTTCCTTAATGATCTGACGGTAGAAGAGGCTAAAAAGGCCATTATTGACTTCCTGACCGAGAAGAAAATCGGTGAAGCGAAGGTCAATTTCAAGCTTCGTGACTGGGTATTCTCTCGTCAGCGTTATTGGGGCGAGCCTATTCCTATCGTACATTGCGAGAAGTGTGGAACCGTGGCTCTGGACGAGTCCCAGCTACCTCTGCTTCTGCCCGAGGTAGAGAGCTACGAGCCTTCTGATGACGGCAGCTCTCCTCTGGCTGCTATTACCGATTGGGTCAATACCACCTGTCCCTGCTGTGGCGGTCCTGCTAAGCGCGAGACTGATACTATGCCTCAGTGGGCCGGTTCCTCCTGGTACTTCCTTCGTTACATGGACAATCATAATGACGAGGCTATTGCCTCCAAGGAAGCTATCGATTATTGGGGTCCTGTTGATTGGTACAACGGCGGCATGGAGCATACGACCCTACATCTGCTGTATAGCCGTTTCTGGCACAAGTTCCTCTATGATATCGGGGTAGTTCCTACCAAGGAGCCTTATGCTAAGCGTACCAGCCATGGTATGATCCTGGGCGAAGGTGGCATCAAGATGTCCAAGTCCCGTGGCAACGTTATTAACCCCACGGATGTTATCAATGAATACGGTGCAGATACCATGCGTAGCTACATTATTTTCATCGGTGACTTTGAGAAGGCAGCGTCCTGGTCCTCTAATGCGGTCAAGGGCTGCAAGCGCTTCCTGGACAAGGTATGGAACCTGGCTGAAACCGTGACTGATAAGGAAACCGAGTACTCCAAGAAGAATGAGTCTGCTATCCACAAGACCATTAAGAAGGTCTCTTCCGATATCGACGCTCTCAAGGGAAATACTGCTTTGGCAGCACTTATGAGCCTGACTTCCACCCTGACCGACAATGGCTGCAATGCTGCTGAGCTCAAGACTCTGCTCCAGCTCCTCAGCCCCTTTGCTCCTCACATCTGTGACGAGCTGTGGGAACTCCACGGCTATGAGGGCATTTGCTCCGTATCTCAGTGGCCTACCTATGAGGAAGCCAAGTGCAAGGACAGCGAGATCGATATGGCAGTGCAGGTCAATGGCAAACTCCGTGGCACCATCCATGTAGAAGCTGACTTGGACAATGATACAGTCATCGAAATTGCAAAGAACGACGATAAGATCGCACGATTCCTGGAGAAGAACGGCGGAAACATCGTTAAAACCATTGTAGTTAAGAACAAACTGGTGAATCTGATCGTAAAATAAGGATATCTTCCCACAGACAAAAGAAATTGCCAAAATATTTTTAAAAATTTTGTAGATTTCTCTTGACTTTTATCCAAACTGCGATTATAATAAACCATGCCTTTCGGGGCCCTGAACGCATCCTGGATTTAGCCGGATGTATCGGAGGGAGGGAAATCAATGTCTGAAATTCGAGTCAAAGAAAATGAATCTTTGGAGAGTGCTCTGAAGCGCTTCAAGAGATCCTGCCAGAAGGATGGCGTCATCGCTGAAGTCAAGAAGAGAGAGCATTATGTCAGCCCGAGTCTGAAGCGCAAGCAGAAGTCCGAGGCAGCTCGTAAGAACAAGAGAAGAGGCTTCTGATATCCCTCGTAACCTTGTACCCAAGCACCCTGTTCGCAGGGTGCTTTTTTATATATATCTAACCCATTGCGGTTTTCGGTATCATGTGGTATGATATCGATACAAGTGTGTGACGATATTTTGAGGAGGTCAATGATATGAAATCTATGACACAAGCGATGATCCGTCGGATCAAACAGGGGGAACGGGTAGTGCTGTGTACCATTTTGGCTTCTTCCGGTTCTTCTCCCAGAGGAGCCGGTGCACGGATGGTAGTGTTTGCAGACGGAACTACTATGGGAACAGTCGGTGGCGGACAGGTAGAGTATCTTGCGGCACAGGAGGGGCTGGAGGTCCTTACCACAGGCAATACGTCGATTCGTTCCTTTGACCTGGCACCCGCACAGGTGGCTTCCATTGGCATGGTTTGCGGTGGTAGGGTCACGATTTATTATCAACTGCTTACAGAGACGGATCTGCCTGTTCTGCAGGATCTGGAAGCAGCTCTCTATACGGACGAGAATGCCTGGATCTACCTGCGGATCCGGGATGGTATTGTGGAGTCCTTCCGTGTGGTTTCGGGCAAAGAAGCATTGGAAGATCCCGAGCATTACTGTGCCAAGGCGGTTCTTGTCAAGGGGGAACCTCTGGAATATTATGAGCCCATCATGCGTGCGGGGAGAGTCTTTATTTTTGGCGGAGGACATGTGGGACAGGCTTTGGTGCCTGTGCTTGCGTCCGTTGACTTCAGGGTGACGGTTTATGACAAGCGGAAGGAGCTCGCTACCCGAGAGCACTTCCCTTTGGCAGAGAATGTGATTTTCGGCGACTATGAACATATTTTTGACAAGGTTACCCTTAAACCTTCGGACTATGTTGTAATCATGACTCCGGGACATGAGTCTGATTATGCTCTCTTGGAGCAGGTTTTGCGTTGCAGAACCACCTATGTGGGTTGCATCGGTTCCAGACATAAGATCGCACGGACACAGGAGCTTCTTAGACAAGCAGGCATTTCCGAAGAACGGATCAAGAGCGTACATTCACCTATCGGTCTGCCTATTGGTGCTCAGACTCCTGCGGAGATCGCTGTCTGCATTGCTGCAGAGATGATCCTTCATCGCTCTCAGAATCCATGATGCAACGTTGGAGTGAGGATGCGATTCGATTTATGGAGGATGCATCCGTTTATGGGACTTATCATAAGGAGCTTGTTCGTGCATTGCTACCATTCCTGCCTGAGAACGGTCATGTATGTGATGCAGGTTGTGGATTGGGACATCTTGCCTTGGAACTTGCTCAAGTGTGCCGCCGGGTTACTGCTGTAGATGCGTCTTCTGCTGCACTTAAGGGTATTATGACAAGGGAGCTTCCCTACAATCTTCAAGTCTTACAGGGTGATATTTTAAAAACAAAGGGACAATATGATGCCATGGTGTTCTGCTATTTTGGCAAAACGGAGGAGATCCTACGCATTGGGAGAGAACAATGCCGAGGAAAGATCCTGGTTGTTCGCAGGGACTGCAGTGTGCATCGATTTTCTCAAACCCCTGTTGTCCGCAGGGAGCATAGTATCAACAGGCTGACACAGGTGCTGGAAGAAAAGGGGATCGATTTTGCATCTCGGAATCTGTCACTGGAGTTGGGGCAGCCTTTCCGATCCAAGGAGGATGCTTTGACATTTTTTACACTCTATAATAAGAGTGAACGACCTGTTACCCTTCGGGAGGTAGAGTCAAAGCTGGTGCAGACCGATGACGAGAGTTTTCCCTGGTATTATCCCAATGTCCGAGAAATGGAATTGATTGTATTTGAGTCGAAAAAAATCGTATAAAAGTAGGAAATTTCCCTTGCATTACGGAATAAGCCGTGTTATAATGTGTCGTAAATTCAGATGGAGGGATCAGTATGAATGTAGCTATGATTGAGAAATTGAATTATGAAGCTCCCGGTGCGCAGATCATTATTTTTCCGGAGCAGGATATTGTGACATCCAGCGGAGGACCGGTTATCCTTCCGGACGACGATTGGGGTCCACTGTAAAATATGTCGTTCTTCTCGACGGAATATGGCTATTTGATCCATCTCCTGTATTGTGCCATTCATGATACTACACCCGATGAAAAGCCGGAGCAGCTTTCCTTTGACAGAATATATGGGTATGCCATGGAACACGATGTTGCTAATTTGGCATTCTATGCAGTAGAGCGGCTACAGAACCAGCCTGATAGAGATCTTTGTGCCAAATGGGGGCGACGGAGAGATCTTGCTCTTATGAGGGACATGCATCAAGAATTTGCCCGTAACGAAATCGTTGCCGAATTCCGATCTCGGGGGATCCCCTACAAAGAGCTACAGGGAACAGTACTTAAGAAGCTATATCCTCGTACAGAGTATCGCACAATGTCCGATCTGGATTTTATTGTGGAGAAGAAGCATCTGACACAGTGTGGTAAGATCCTCGAAGACTTGGGGTATCGCTGTAGCAAGCAGGATGATTTTGAGATAGACGGCATCCGAAAGCCCGATATATGCGTAGAACTTCATACAGACTATTTTTCGCCCTATACCGTTTACTACGATATTATGAGGGAACCGGTATTTGACAGAGAGATATCAGAAGAGGAAAAGGATACAGAACTGTATTTGTATAATATCCTTCACATTGCAAAGCACTATTTTTCCGGTGGTTGCGGCATTCGCAGGATATTGGATATGTATTATATTGATCGGTGCTACAGGGATAAGATCGATTCGGATCATGTCCGACGGGTTTTGTCAGAGGCAGGAATGCTTCAATTCGCCCAAGAAATCATCGATCTTGCCCATTCATGGTTTGGGGAAGCCGGCAGAGATGACAAGCATTCTGCCATGGAGCAGATGATCGTTGATGCAGGACTTCATGGAAAGAGGGAGAATTACATCAGCAGGAGGATACGGCGCAAGGATAAGGATGCTTCGCTCTCTGCTTCTGCTAAAGCTAAGTATCTTCGGTCACGCATATTTCCCGGTGCAAAGGTTATGGAAATCAAATATCCCGTTCTGAAACGTATTAAGATCCTCTATCCGTTTTGCTGGGGGCATCGTATCATTCGGATGATTTTGGGAAGAAATCGGCAAGCTTCCTTATTGGATCTGCGTCTTGTCCTCCGTGCCGAGGAAAAGGATTCCTAATATACAGGAGACGTTCTTGTTGTGGAATGCTTACCACCGGATTTGCGGATCGATTCAATGAATTTCAATATCGGAAAAATAGGGCTTGATTTTTTGAAAATCTGTGCTATAATAGTCTGGCATGGAGGCTTAGCTCAGCTGGTTAGAGCGCCTGCTTCACACGCAGGAGGTCACTGGTTCGAGTCCAGCAGTCTCCACCAGAAAAGAAACACCTTTTGTCTACGGACAAAAGGTGTTTCTTTTCAACGAAATAAATCCCTTGTGTTATTTGTGAAATTCGCTTCGCGCGTGAAATATTGCTTTGCAATGTGAAATGCCTGTGGGCATGGGTGGATTTATTTCATTTCACATTTGGTGGAACACCGAATATTTCACAATGATTGCAGGTCATTATTTCACATCCTAATACTACTATCTGATTAAAAGTATGCTTTTAATCAGATAGCCAACGCCTGACGGCGTTGCGTTTTCGCGATTATAAGGTAGGAATTGCGAAAACACGTCTCATACAATCTCCGATGCGCTTCGCGCAATTAAAATGAGATTTATGTCATTTTTAATTGGAGATTAGTATAAGGATATTTTACTTTAACTTTTTAAACGATTGTGATATAATTTAAGCGAGATTCAAAGGTGGAGACGCATGAATGCATCTATCTATAAGGAGGTGTAGAAATGGGGAAGAATGAAACAATTTACCATAAGCACTACACTGTCAGTTGGGATTATGATGATTGGTGTTGCAATTATTCCGGCAATCCTATCCGGAACATTCAGCTACAGTGGTCGAATACAGGCGCGAATGAGGTGACAGTAAACTACCGGACAGGGGAAAGCTACACATGGAAGTGCAAATATATCAGTTCCTACATTGGACAGTTCGGTGTATCTGTTTCTTCGGATGGAGAGAAGCTTTTTGTACAGACTTGGGAAACGGGCCTTTTCTGCTTCCATGCTCGGACGGGGGAACGGATTTGGCGTACGAAATCCCGTCGTGGTGTTACGGACATCTTTGTGGGAGATACGACCCTTACTGTTCAGAGACACGACTACGGAATGGAACTGATATCCATTGAGACCGGGGAAGTTCTGCGAGAATTGCGTCCCTATGGAGCATGGGGCTTTACGGCGGTAAACCACCGCTATTTGATTTCCGGTGTTCGCAAGTGGGATTTGATCGAGGCAGAAACCCTTGAGATAAAGGAGCGTTTTTCCAATAAAGACTTTACCGGCGGACATGCGGATTATACTGTGAACCATATTAGCATAGATAAAGCAGGGCGTATTTGTGTCAGAGGATTTCAGAATGTGTGGGATGAATCTGTCAAGCCACCCAAGATGCTCCACAATCTGGAATTTGAGCATTTCGTAGACTCAGCGGTGTTACGTGGGGAAAGGGAAGAAATCATATGATCAAGTTATTATGGAATGGGATCTTAGACCTAATCTATCCTCCCAAATGTGTACTGTGTACAAAGTTGCTCTCTCGTAATGAAGTGGACCTGTGCAGGGACTGCCGTTTGGATACGGAGAGAGTTCCGTTTCCGCTTGTAAAAGGAAAGTCCTTTGAATGCTGCCATAGCGTGTTCTATTACAAGAAGCATGTTGCTTCAGCGGTAAAACGACTGAAATTCTCCGGCAAGCAGCATTACGGACAGGCGTTTGGCAAGCTCCTTGCTATGAAGCTTTTGGAGGCGGGTGTTACTGCGGATGTGATCACCTGGGCTCCTGTCAGTGCCAAGCGGAGACGACAGCGTGGCTATGACCAAGGGGAGGAGATCGCAAGATCTGTAGGCAAGGAGTTAGAGATCCCTGTAATGTGTCTGCTGAAGAAGAATCGCCATACCTCCGCACAGGCTCAGATCTCGGATCACGATGCCCGTAAGACCAATGTGACAAATGCTTATGTGGCGGTGGAGCCCCTACAGATTCAGGGCAGGAGGATCCTGCTGATCGATGATGTGATCACAAGTGGAGCAACTCTCACCGAATGCAGCAAGACCCTTAAGAAAGCAGGTGCCGAGAGTGTTATTTGCGGAACCTTTGCGGCTGCGGGGAATTAGGGAAACTCTGAATAAATAGCCGTCGGCACTCAGCGAATCTTTTGTCCCAACTTTTCGGTTTGAAAAACTTGAAATACACAAAGTATTCCTGCGTTTTCCAAACCTCAATTTGGAACAAAATCTCTCGCCGATTGC
>JAZRGR010000019.1:0-9831 GCA_045644345.1 Faecousia sp.
ATGGGGACGGATGCATCGGGACTACCTCAGAGAGCATCGCCCAATTCTCTTTAATGACCTGATCTTCAGTGGTCAGCTCTGGACATACCTCGCTGATCTGAACGAGCAGGCGCAGGAGCATTTGTCCCAGATCATCGAGCAGATGAAGGTATCTGAGGGCGTGACAGAGGAACTGAAAGCAGCCGACCAAATGGCATGGGTTGGAGCCATGAACAGCATCCGTAACCGAGCCGAGGAAATCATCCTACGGGAAATGATCTACGGGGAGGATGCAGTATGAGAATCCTCGAAGAATTTTGGTACGGCAATATCGAGCCGACCGAGTATGATACATCTTCCAACAAAGAGTACAAGAAATTAGTGGAATTGATCTTCCGGAACGAAGAAAAGCTCAAGGCCACCATGACGGACGAACAGAAAGAACTGTTTGAGGAATACACCGATTGTGTGCGAGAAAATCAGGTCATTACAGATTGCCTGATATTCCAGAACGGCTTCAAACTTGGAGCCAGAATGATGCTGGAAGTCATGGAAGAATAACAAGACAGATTTTGAATAGGTAAAACCAAGCCGCCCGTAGGATTTAGCCTACGGGCGGTATTCTTCTTGGGGAAATATTCGGTATAATAAAAATCCCAGATATGTTGAAATATTTAGCCTGATATGCTACAATGGGACAATACTGGTATTATAGTTTCCCCGGAGGGTTTGATATGGCAAAACAGGTTCATATAAGGGTCGAGGACGAGGTTTATGAGGCCTTGACCGGATATTCCGCAGATAAAGGGCAATCCATGCAGGATTGTATTTCAAGTGCAATTAAGCAGATGCTGGTCAAGGTAAAAGAAGTTCCTGCTCACGCAAAGGAACAGTATACCTTCATTGATCTTTTCGCCGGTATCGGCGGTATGCATATTGCGTATGCTTCTGCCGGTGCCAGATGCGTATATTCCAATGAGTGGAATAAATACAGCCAGCAGACATATTACGCCAATTTTGGTATTCAGCCCGACGATGATATTACCAAAGTTGTAGCAGAGGATATTCCTGACCACGATATACTGGTGGCTGGGTTCCCCTGTCAGCCCTTCTCTATTGCAGGCGTATCCAAGAAACAGAGTTTGGGACGTGCTACCGGATTTGAGGATAAAACGCAGGGAACACTGTTCTTTGATGTGTGCAGAATTTTGAAAGCAAAGCGTCCCAAAGCATTTATGCTCGAAAATGTAAAAAACCTGTGCAGCCATGATCGTGGTCGCACATTCAAGGTTATTCAGGAGTCCCTTGCTGAGTTGAACTACAAAGTATTTTTCCAGATTCTGGATGGTAAAGCCTATGTGCCACAGCATCGTGAGCGTATCGTTATTGTGGGCTTTGATATGGAGCGTTACGGCGAGGACATCAACTTTGAGTTCGCATTGGAACCAGGTGAACGGCAGCCGGTTATGAGAGATATTCTTGAAACTGATGTTAGCGATAAATACACCCTTTCTGACAAGTTGTGGGTATATCTGCAAAACTACGCCGCAAAGCACAAAGCAGCAGGAAATGGTTTTGGCTATGGTATTGCCCCGCTCGATGGCATCAGCAGAACGATCAGTGCCCGTTATTATAAGGACGGCTCTGAGATCCTGATTGCACAGGAGGGAAAGAACCCCCGGAGATTAACCCCCAGAGAATGTGCAAGACTTCAGGGTTTCCCGGACAGCTTCAAGATCCCCGTTTCTGATACGCAGGCATATAAACAGTTCGGCAATTCGGTTGTCGTTCCTCTCATGGCCGAAGTTGCAAAACTTGTCGTTGGCAAATTGGAAGAACTTGACGATGCAACCGTCGTATCCGAAGCCGAAGGGATGGTGGGCTAAATGATAGAAGGTTATGCTATTCAAGCTATACAGTCCGTTTTGCACAGCCAGCAGGCATACTGCAAGTTTCTGTCCGCAAATGATTCCGGCGCAACTGGCGGACACCAGAGCGGCATTCTGATTTCCAAAGCAGCCAAGGAAATGATGTTTGCTCAGGAACTTGAAAACGAAAACATCCTGAAGCGGACAGTTGAAATTCAGTGGCAGAATGATATTCGCACTGAGAGCAGCTTTACATACTACAGCAGCAAAAACGAGCTGCGTATCACAAAGTTTGGGCGTAACTTCCCCTTCCTGAATCCGGAGCAAACTGGTGCTCTCTTTGTGTTCACACGGCAGGATGCAGACCAGTACAGTGCATTTTTCCTTGAAACTGAGGAAGATATTGAACAGTTCCTGAGCGCCTTTGGTATCGGACCTACCGAAACCAATAGACTTATTGACAGAGGAAGTGTGCTGCCTGAAACGCAGGAACACATTGCCATTCAGGAGTTCATTAGCTCGTTGACGGTAGACTTTCCTCTGTCGGATGTTATGTCTGCTGCGGCACGAGACATTCAAAACAGAGTTTATAATCACCTTGAGTATATCCGTACAAATCCTGATCGCAAAATCATCGAGTGGACAAATACCGAATATGCCCTGTTCCGGGCAATCGAACACGCCCGCTATGGTGATAAGATTTCTCATGGTTTTGCTACGGTGGACGAGTTCATCACAATGGCCAACATGGTGTTAAATCGCCGCAAGAGTCGAGCCGGAAAGAGCCTTGAACATCATCTTTCTGCTATTTTTGATGGCAATGATATTATGTATGCCGCACAGGCCGTAACCGAGGGAAACAAGAAGCCAGACTTTCTGTTCCCATCACACGCCGCATATCATAATGCCGCATTTCCTACCGAGAAGCTGGTCTCCCTGGCAGCAAAGACAACCTGTAAAGACCGCTGGCGTCAGGTTATCAACGAAGCAGACCGGCTGAGAGGTATGCCAAAGTATCTCTGCACGCTTCAGCAGGGCGTTTCCCCTGCGCAGATGGATGAAATGCAGGCAGAGAATGTCATCCTTGTGGTTCCGAAGCCTTATATCAAGGCATATCCGGAAGACCGACGTGATCGCATCTGGACAGTCTCCAAGTTCGTTGAATTTGTCCGGGAAGTGGAAGGACTCTAATGGCTGATATTGTTTCGCCGGACCGCCGCAGCAAAAATATGTCTGCCATTCGGTCAAAGGATACGAAACCGGAGATTTATCTGCGGAAGCTCCTGTTTGCAGAAGGGTATCGTTATCGAATCGCTGAAAAGTCGATCCCTGGACACCCAGACATGTTTCTTCGGAAGTATAATACAGCGATCTTCGTGCATGGCTGTTTTTGGCACAGGCATCAGGGATGCAAGTATGCCTATACGCCCAAATCCCGTGTAGAGTTCTGGCAGAAGAAGTTTGACGATAATGTTCGCCGAGATGTTGTTGTCAGAACTGCTTTGCAGGAAAATAGCATCAAATGTCTTATTGTGTGGGAATGCGTCATAAAAAAAGCCAAAGACCAAGCGGTTAAAGACTTTTTGCTCACAGAAATTGTACAATTTCTGTCATCTGATGAATTATATTTAGAAATACGATAGAAAATTTTCTCATGCTAAGGAGAGTGATGGCATGGCTATTGAAAATCTGCTCGAAAATGTCGATAGTCAAATTATCAAAATTAGAACTAAGAGCCTCGATGTGTCCTTTAATGAGCTCTATGATATGTATAAAAACGGCGAACTGACTATTTCTCCGGATTATCAGAGATTATTTAGATGGGAAGAAGAAAAGCAGTCTCGCTTTGTAGAGTCATTAATCCTGGAAATGCCTGTCCCGCCTATTTTTGTCATTGAAACTGACGATGGTATATATGAACTGATCGATGGATTACAGCGAATTTCCAGTTATCTTCATTTTCGAGGAGAAAAATTAGATGTTGAAGATGACGATCCAGATGATGGGCATGATGAAGGTCATCAAGATAGTTATTTGCGTTTAAAAGGGTGCGATATTGTTCCTGATCTAAACGGGCTTACCTTTAATGAACTTCCCAAGGCTTTGCAGATTAAGATCAAGCGTAGCTTTGTTCGTATGGAAGTAATCAAAAAGGAAAGTGAAACCGCACTCAAATATCATATGTTCAAACGTCTGAATACAGGTGGCGAACTGTTGTCTGCACAAGAAATCAGAAACTGTACAATTAGATTGCTTGGATCCAAAGGAATGGATTTCCTTGAAGAGTGCAGCCATAACAAAGATTTTGCTAATGTAATCAAACGAATCGGCAAGGATAAACTGAAAACCCGTTATGATCAAGAACTCGTCTTGCGGTTCTTTGCAATCAAGAACGATATCGAAAATTACAGATATCCCGTAACTGAATATCTTACTCGCTATTTAGAGAAAGTCACGACCGAAGAAACTCCTTTTGACTATGATAAAGAACGGAAAATCTTCCAGAATACTTTCCGCTTTATTAACGAGCAAATTGGGGAAGCCGCTTTCTCTGGAAAGGCCAGTTCTGGCACTATCAAAAATGAATTTGTCCTCTATTATTTTGATGGTATTGCAATCCCTCTTGCTTTACTAATCGATCAAATCGATGCTTGCAATTGTGCAGCCGAAATCAAAACCAAAATTGAAGAAATCAAGTTTGGACAGGAGTTGCAGTCCTACAAGACCGGTAGTGTAAACGGTGTCAGAAGCAGAATCAAACTCTTTATGGAAGGAGTGCAGGAAATCCTTGAACGCAAGTGATCTTCGTGCAGAGTTAGAAGCGGAGATGGCATGGCGCCAAGAAGATCTTGCATTCTTTAAGAATCAGCTAAGTAACATTTCCAACGAAACAGAGAAGGAAAAGTATCGAAAAAGTTTGGTTTTGATCCTCTATTCCCATATGGAGGGTTATATCAAAATTGCATTGCAAACATACATTAAGTACATAAATTCACAGACCCTTCCACGCAAGGATGTGATTTCAGGATTAATGGCAGCAAGTATGAATCCGGAGTTCAACGCATATGACAATTTAGATCGAAAATGTGATATTTTTCGTCGTGAACTTCCGGATGATACTGCGTTGCATCGCTTTTTCAGAAGAGTAGATTTTCTTGACCAGTTGGATGAATTTAAGAATGCACCTCTCATAATCGAAGATTCTGTGATCAACACCGAATCTAATCTATGGTATGTTGTGTTGCAGAAAAACCTATATAAAATAGGACTTCCTGTTGATATGTTTGCACAATATGAAAGAGACATTGATGCTCTTGTTAATCGTCGAAATTCAATTGCGCATGGCAACTCCAGATCTGGGGTTACTGAACAAGAGTTTTCGAATTGGGAGACAAAAATAACTCGGGTTATGACCGATGTTACGATCTTAATCTACGACTATGCCAATCGTAAGCAATATCTCCAACCAACCCCTGTATATTAACCAAATATTCAGGTTCAAAAACTGAAGCTACTACAAGAATAAGATACCCCGCAGCATCGACTGTAAGATGCTGCGGGGTATCGCATTTATATGGATACTTCTGGACTCATTGCTCTTCTTCTATTTCAAAAGAATACCTTATCGAAATTTAACATATTGTCAGCCTGCCGCTGTGTTTCTATAGCGATTGTTTCAAATGTCGATCCCGTGAGTTGCAGTAACGCCCGATATTTTTCTTCATATGCTTGGATAAATTCGGTATTAAGCTGCGTTATCTGCCGGTTAACGCTTTCGTAACTGATAGTTTTTGTTTTTTCTAAAATATCTTTATTGAAAGCAGTATTCTCCTTAGAGAAAGATCCCGGACGTTCTTTTTCAACTTTTAGCATTTCAAGGGCCGTATCCTTGTGTTGTAATAGTCGGAAATCGGAATACTGATCAATTTCTTTTTGACTAATATCCACGAACGCTTCTGCGGTTGTTGCTATACTATCAATTAGCTTCTTGAATTTTGGATAATCGTTCATGTTCAAATGGGCATTCAACAGATCGTTGGCTATTTTGCAATCCAGTTGATACCTTTGAAGCAGGGTGATAGCTTTTGTTGGGTCGGTAAATCCGTTATCCATCACATCTTTAAGGATCCTCATGGGATTGATATCGCTTAAGGTTTGCAGAAAAATCGACTTAAGCCTGTCCCATTTCTCGTTTTCATTTTTTAGAAAGGAGTCTCTTTGGATTTGCTTTTTTGTAAACGAAATTGTTACGATGATTGAAATCACGGCAATTACTGAACCCAGTATTGCTCCATAATACCCCAGCACGTCCGAACCATCCCATACAGTTATGTAGCCACAATCGGCCTTATAACATTCGTTGATTATGACTGGAATGCCAACAATCAAAAAAACGGCTCCTAATATTATGAGGAACTTAGTTCTCTTTGACATGTACGCCCCTCCTCGGTGATTGTTTTCGCAGATATTACTTCCGTTTTCTATTTCCCTTGCCATGAGTCATGCTGCCTTTACCACGCTGGCTGATTGGACTGTTCATGTGCTTAGACAGCTTCAGCACTTCGATCAGATTTGCAAACTGCTCCATGGTAAGTGCATCATAGTCAATTCCAAGGTTGGCAAGGAACAGACGAGCTTTCTTTTCTTCGGGACTGCCCTTATAGTCCATGGCATCCTGTAAGTGTTTCTGAACTTCCAGAGCAGCACAATTCTCATCTGCTGTGGTTGCGTCCTTGCGGTGGGTATCACGAATGTCACGAAGGATGCCGGTCAAATCCTTGGAAACTACATGACCGAAATACTCATCCTCCTGTATCTGTGCTAATTCCAAAGTGCGCAGATACAAGTCCTCCTGGTCATTCCCCTTTTTCTTAATGACTGATTGCCGAACAGCTTCCATAACAGCATTCATGTTAGTGATTCGCATATCAGCAATGCGGTCAACATAGATTTCCGCATCGAGCATCATGCGTTGAAAATCTTTGTGGCAGATCATTTCAGAAAGCAACCGATGATTGAAGTTGCCGGAAGTTAATACAGTAATTGCATCATCACTCAAATGCAGAGCGTTCAGTTCTGTGTTTGGGTGATTTTTATTTTCTGTCAGTCCAAGTAAGTAATCCGTGGACACGCCATAGAACTTGGCAAGTGTCAGAATTGCAAAGGGGCTGATGTCTTTTGCGGTATCGTCGGATTCATATTTGCCCAAGGCGGAACGGGACAGGCCTGTACGCTCTGCCAATTCTTCCAGTGTCAAATCAAAATCTACAACTCGCAGATCTTTCAATCTTTCCTGAACAGTAAGTTTCGGTTGCATATTTCATCTCCATTCCATAAGCGTGGAAATCCACGCATTTTTACGCTCTTTTCCGACCTTTTGGATATACGGGAAAGGGCGTCTTTTTTCGCTAAACTGTGCTTGTAAATCACCAATGCACTTTGAAAACTGAATGACCGTCCGAATGGAATATGTCCTCCAGCGAAGTATCGCCACGACTGTGAATAGCACGAGCGTACCAACGAGGAGAAAACGCCGGGGTGAGACTCCCGGGCAGGAATAACATTCGGGCAGAACGGCACTTGTTTAATGAGCAAATTATACCATATCAAGAAGAAAAAAGAATGGAGGAAATGTGAATATGAAGAAGAAAAAGTCTGAATTGTATCGAAACGAGATCAAGTCCTACATCGTTCGGGCTGGCATGACCATGAGCGAGGTGGTGGACTATCTGGCAGATGAGCATGGATGGAGCAGCAGCGTTCCCAATCTGTCCGGTAAGTTGAAGCGTGGCAGCCTGCGCTATGGCGAAGCCGTGGAACTGGCCGATGCTCTGGGCTATGACATTGTTTGGGTCAAGCGGGGGTGAAGTGATTGCAGAATGAGCAGTTGGAAAAATTGAAGCAGCAGAAATATGTCGCTGAGAAAAAGCTGACCGCAGCTAAGCACAAGGAAAAGCGATTGGAAAGTGAAATCAAGCGACTGACCCGAAGCGAGAGAACCCATAGGCTCTGTACCCGTGCCGGTATGTTGGAAACCTTTTTACGAGAGCCAACTGTTCTGACCGATGATGATGTGATGGAGCTTTTGACTTTCATCTTCCACAGCGAAGCGGTTCAAAAAAAGCTGAATATGCTAATTGAGAACCGAAAGGAAACGGATCAACCGGACGGAAGCTAAAAACCCTATTCTTGAATAGGGCGCAATTATACACCACCTAAAGATGGTAATTGCGTTCTGCCGAAAGCCCCTTGCGGGGAGTTTGATGATTTCCGCAAATTCCTTTACTTCAATCATCCAGGGGAAGTTACACTTCCCCTGCGCTGGCTTTGCCAGCTACCCCTTTATAGTCTTTTCATTTCACTGAAAGGAGGTTCAATCAAAATGCCGGTTCCACATCTGGAGATACGAATTGTTCAGAGAAGTAAAGGCAGCTCTGCCGTTGCAGGAGCCGCCTACCAAGCCGGAGAAAAATTGTTTTCTGAGTATGACCAGAAATCAAAAGACCACCGAAGAAAACAACCCGAAGTGGTTTACACGGAAATCATGCTGCCGACCAATGCTCCACCCGAATACGCAGACCGGGCAACGCTCTGGAACTCTGCCGAGGAAGTGGAGAAGCAATGGAACTCACAGCTTGCAAGGCGATTTGTCGTTGCCCTGCCAAGAGAAGTTCCGCTTGAAATGTGTCCGCAGATGTTGCAGGAATACTGCCATGAGCATTTTGTGTCCAAAGGAATGTGTTGTGATTTTTCAATCCATGACCCAGATCCTCCCGGCCACAATCCTCATTGCCACATCATGTTGACCATGCGAGCCATTGATGAAAATGGAAAGTGGTTGCCCAAGAGCCGAAAGGTTTATGACCTTGACGAGAACGGCGAACGCATCCGCTTACCGTCTGGCAGATGGAAAAGCCATAAGGAAGATACCGTTGACTGGAACGAACAGTATCACGCCGAGGAATGGCGACACGGATGGGAAGTCATTCAGAATAAATATCTGGAGTTTGCCGGAAGTGCCGAGCGTGTAGATATGCGTTCCTATGAAAGACAGGGGCTTGACATTATCCCGACAGTCCACATGGGAGCCGCTGTTTCTGCTCTGGAACGCAAGGGCATTGAAACCAATATCGGCAACCTCAACCGAGACATTAAAGCCGCTAACCGCATGATGAACGCAATCCGCAGTACCATCAAAAATCTGCGAAACTGGATTGCGGATATTCTGGAAGCTACCAAAGAAGCCTTTGCGGAAATGGATGCAGAAAAGAAAAATGCTTCTCCCAATCTCTCCACTCTGCTCCGTGATTATATGAATCTGCGAAAGGCAGAGCGCAGTGACTGGTCGAGATACGGACAGCAGAAAGGCGCATCTGATGATCTGAAAGCTGTCTCCAAGGCTGTGGTCTATTTGAAAGAGCATAAACTTTTCACTCTGGAAGATTTGGACACTGCTCTGCAAGGCGTGAACGAAAAAGCCAGAGCCATCAATGCCGATATGAAGAAGACATCTGCCCGTATGAAAGTCATTACCGACATTCAGAATGCTGTGGCAGACTGCCAGACCCACAAGGCAGTCCATGACAAGTATATCAAAATCGGTTGGAAAACAAGGCAAGCTGCCTTTGCTGAAAAGCATAAGGACGAGCTTACTTCCTACAACAAGGCGTACCGCACTCTGAAAAAGCACGGTGTTGATTTGAATGTAGATCTGGATGCTCTACAAGCAGAGTATGATACGCTGAAAGCAACCCACACCGAGCTTGCCGAACAGCTTGCTGCCGTCAAAGTGGAGCTGCAGCCCATGAAGGATATTCGCTACTGGGTTGGCAAAGTCCTTACACCGGAACAGGCAGAGGTTCAGAAAAAGCCTGAACCGAAGCACTCTACATCTGAGCAAATCAAATTCTATCAGGAACAGGAAAAGCAGAAACAGGAGCAGAAATCTCCGCAGCACAAAAAACAGAATATGGAACTCTAACAG
>JAZRGR010000020.1:0-2325 GCA_045644345.1 Faecousia sp.
AGAGTGGATCTGGAAGGATCCCAACCGCAGAGAACGACTCTGTACGCTCTACAATGAGAAATTTAACTCCAATCGTCCCCGTGAGTATGACGGAAGCCACCTCCAATTCCCCGGAATGAATCCTGAAATCCGCCTCCGTCCTCACCAAGTCAACGCCATTGCACATATCCTCTACGGTGGAAATACACTCCTTGCACATGTCGTAGGTGCAGGGAAGACCTTCGAGATGGTCGCTGCCGCTATGGAGAGTAAGCGTCTGGGTCTGTGCCAAAAGTCGTTGTTCGTTGTTCCCAACCACCTGACAGAACAGTGGGCATCCGAGTTCCTGCAACTGTATCCTGCGGCAAATATTTTGGTCGCCACTAAGAAGGATTTTGAAGCCCGAAACCGCAAGAAATTCTGCGGCAGAATCGCCACCGGCGACTATGATGCTATTATCATCGGTCACTCTCAGTTTGAAAAAATCCCCATGTCTGTGGAACGGCAGAAAGCTATTCTCCAACAGCAGATCGACGAGATTATGGACGGAATCGCCTTGGCCAAACATGAGCGTGGGGAGCGTTTTACCATTAAGCAGATGGAACGCACCAAGAAACAGCTTCAGGTAAAGATGGACAAACTCAACGATCAGACTCGCAAGGACGACCTTGTGACCTTTGAAGAATTGGGTGTAGACCGTATATTTGTAGACGAAGCCCATTACTACAAGAACCTTGCCGCATTCTCTAAGATGCGAAATGTAGGCGGTATTTCTCAAACCGAAGCACAAAAGTCCAGTGACCTCTACATGAAGTGTCGCTATTTGGACGAGCTGACAGGTGGCAGAGGTGTCATCTTTGCAACAGGCACACCAATCTCCAATTCCATGGTAGAGATGTACACTATGCAACGGTATTTGCAGTACAGGGCCTTGGAAGAAAAGGGACTGCTCCATTTTGATGCTTGGGCTTCTACATTCGGTGAGACGGTCACAGCAATCGAGCTTGCCCCGGAAGGATCCGGCTACCGAGCAAAGACTCGCTTCGCCAAGTTCTATAACTTGCCTGAGCTTATGTCCATGTTCAAGGAAGTTGCGGACATTCAAACTGCGGATATGCTCAAACTTCCTGTGCCGGAAGCGATCCCTCAGAATGTCGTTCTGAAGCCCTCAGAACAGCAGAAACAGATGGTAGATTCCCTTTCCCAAAGAGCAGAAAAGGTACGAAACAAAATGGTAGATTCTTCTAAGGATAATATGCTGCTTATCACCAACGATGGCAGAAAGCTGGCTTTGGATCAGCGGCTTATGAATCCTCTCTTGCCGGAGAGTGACACAGGAAAAGTATCTGCTTGTGCAGATCGGGTCTTTGAGATTTGGCAGGCACATGAAGCAAGCACTGGATTTGCTTGTGCAAACCCGCTTGTCCTGGGCTTGCCGCCCCTGAAACCCCGCAGGAAGGAGAACGAATGTGAGAAAAAGAAATCGCAGAGTAGAGATATATTTCTCCGATTCCGAATATGAGGAATTGATGAAAAAGGTAGAAGCATCTAAGCTCTCACGAGAAAAATTTTGCCGTATGGTTCTCTCCGGTGCACAGATCAAGGAAGCTCCTCCTGCTGAATTTTACACTCTGATTACGGAGATTCGTAGAGTCGGCGTCCACCTGAATCAGATCCTCCGCAAAGCAAATTCTATCGGTCTACTGGATGCACCTTTGATTCGTGACGCTTTGGATGAGATTCATAAAACCCAAGCCATGCTCTATAAAACCTTTCAACACGAAAGAACTTAGTCATGGCAGTTACCGCAATTTGGGACATCAAAGGGAGGGTGGATCAGGTCATTGGCTATGTGATGAATCCACAGAAAACCATGGCAGAAATGTCTTCGCTCCATGCCATAGAGGATGTGATCAAGTATGCTTCGGATGGAGATAAAACGGAGCAAATGCAGTATGTCACCGGTATCAACTGCGAGGTCGAAAATGCAATCGCAGAATTTCGATTTACAAAAACACACTGGGAAAAGTGTGGAGGAATTGTCGCCTTTCATGCGTACCAAAGCTTCAAGCCCGGCGAGGTGGACCCTGAGACCGCACATAAAATAGGCGTTGCTTTGGCTCGTGAACTGTGGGGCGATCGCTTCGAGGTGGTTGTTGCCACACACCTGAATACAGACCATTGTCATAATCATCTGGTCATCAACTCCGTTTCTTTCAGAGACGGAAAACGATACAACGATTGCACGGCAACCTACGAAAAAATTCGGGAGGTTTCCGACCGACTTTGTAAGGAATACCAACTCTCTGTCATCCGCAATCCCAAAGGCAGAGGAAAACACTATGC
>JAZRGR010000021.1:0-2456 GCA_045644345.1 Faecousia sp.
TACAGGAGAGGTGTAGGTCGTCCCGTCCTTCACACCGTATAGAGTCGTTGCAATGGAGTCATTCATCTGAATGGCTGTGAGCCCGTTGAGGGTGAAGTAATAGTGGATCCCCTTGTCCACAGGCTCCAGTCTTACGGTCTGCGTGCCTGTCTTGATGCTTCCCTCATAGGTATCTAAGACGCATTCGGCATAGATGGAATCAGGATCGAAGCCCTCCAGATTCTGTTTGAGGATCACGAAGTTCACGGAGATATCGCTGGCGAGATTCAAGGTATGCCCCAGCTTGAGGGTGGGATCCTCCACAGGCTCCTTGCACTCAGCCTTGCCGCAGATGCAGAGCCCGTCTGCATAGGTATGGGGCTCGGTTGCGGAGAAGCTGCACTGCTCACAGGAAACCCGATGCTCCATGCCCAAGTCGGTATAGCGGTAGCTATGACCGAGCGCGGGAACGGGGCTGTCTACCACCACGCTCTGACAGAGGGCACAGGTGTGGGTGGTATAGCCCTCTGCGGTACAGGTGGGAGCTGTGACCACGGAACTGTAGCTATGGCCTGTAGCGGCAATGGCAGTCTGCGCAGTCAGGACAATATTGCAGATGGCACATTTGGTGCCGGCAGTCTTGCCCTCGGCGGTGCAGGTGGGTGCTACAGGGGCAAGGGCTGTGGCGGTGTGGTAGACGATGCCACCGTCCAGAGTTACCATATCCGCAGAGCCCTTGTGACCGGCAGCTTGCCCGGTGGTTACGAAATATTGGAGGATCTCGAACTCGTTCTTCAGCCCCAACTCCTTGAGGATGGGATAGGTATTGTAGTAATATTTGCAGTCGAAAAGGGGAGACAGCTTCTTGGCACCGCCGCCGGTGAGCTCTGTTTCCTCATAGGCGTACTTGAGGAAATGGTCAAAGCCCTTCTCATAGTCGCCCTTGCAGTAGTCTGCCATCTTGGCAGAATTCTGCGCCATGTAGAATTTGACATCAAAATAGGGGCTGGCACAGCGGCCTTCTTCGATGCCGTATTTGAGGAAGTGGTTGTACATCTTGTCCGGGTCGCCGCTGAATGCCTTATAGACATCGGGATATTTGCTACCATAGTAGGTGGCATCGAAAACCAGGGGCTTCAGCTCCTCGGGGATGGTGGGCTGTACGTCGGTACGCAGGTCGTTGAGGCTGATCTTCTTGAGTCCGTCCTTGGAGACATAGTTGGTGGCGCCCAGGTCACTCATCCACTGCTTGGTGTAGTTGGTGGTCAGACCGCTGGAGCTGCTGGGGGTATAGACCCAATCCGGGCAGGGCCACAGGGCGATGGAGGGCTTAATGGCGGTGTAGACGCTCTTGGGTACACCGTTCTGCCCATGGTGTGCCATTTGGCAGATATCGGATTTCAAGTTGAAATACTTGTTGCTGTTGGCGGCATTCTCCTCGTGGAAGTAGCGGAGCATCAGACCCGTAGGCTCCGAGGCATCCCCTAAGAAGATGACGGTCTTGCCTGCGGTGGTCATGCGGAATACCATGGAGGTGCTGTTGCCGAAGTCTGCTCCTACAAGCTGTTTGATGGTCTGGGAGGAGTAGGACTTGCCGTTATTGCTCAGATTGCCGGAATACTTGGTGGTAATGTTATCACAGCCCCAGAAGGTCTCTTGGCAGGTCAGCAGTACGTCAATGCGTACGGTATCAATGCTGAAGGTGGCGTTACAGCGGTTCACATGTCGGGCAGAGACAGTGACGGTGTCTGTGGGGGTGCCGTCCGCCTTCTTCATGAGTTTGACATGGTTCTTGAAGCTCTGAACGGAGGTCTTAAGGGAGGCACGGTCAGCCTGGGGAGCATATTTGTCGATCTCGGCATCTGTGGGGAAGCGGTAGTATACCGCAGTAACGGTCACAGAGGTGGGCATACGGGCGGCAATGGCCTTAAAAGCCCCTACGTGATCCCCGTGATCATGGGTAAAGAACCAGGCATCTACATTGGGGACGGTCTTGCCGGTGATGGATTTGAGCTGGGAGATCAGATAGTTGGCGTCTAAGTTGTCGGTGCTGTAGCCCCCGTCAATGACGATGATCTTGCCGTTGCGGGTGCGGATGATGTAGGACATGTTCTGCCGATACTTGGTGCCGGCATCATTCAGAGTCCTGCTGGGGAGCTGGTAAATATCGGTGGACAGGTTGGCAGCATGGACCGTGGGTACGGACCCGAATATAGGGAACAGGGACAGCATTAGGGCAAGCAGAAGCACAGAGCAAAGGAATCGGCGGATCGGTGGATTCATGATAACATCTCCTCATATTGAATCATACATAGAGTATAACACATTTGCGGAGAAATAACAAGACGATTTACGAATTCGACTCTGGAAAATGGGCAAAGGAAACCCCTGCAAGGGGGATGCCCTTGCAGGGGTGGTAAGTAAGTATTAGGGAAACTCTGAATAAATAGCCGTCGGCACTCAGCGAATCTTTTGTC
>JAZRGR010000022.1:0-31958 GCA_045644345.1 Faecousia sp.
CCCACAGCAAACTGCCGGTGGCAGTTTGCCGTAGCTCCACCCCTACCTCAAGCCGAGTCCGGCCACCGGCACCATATCGAGTGTTCATAACGGACTTGAGTTATGAACACTCGATTTCTTTACCCCTTTGGGGTTTCGGTACAACTCAAGAACTTTTGGAGCAGGTTTTTTGCCTGCTCCTTTTGTGTTTCTGTAGCTGATTGCATTTCCGTTCTGCTTACAAGTTCCCAACCCATCTACCGCGCCTACTGTAGGGCAATCTACCTCCGGCTTGCCGGTGCAGGAATTTTCCGAAAGAACCATGTCGCTCTTACACCCATTCCCTCTAATGCCAAGTGTACTTTTCCCTTTTTCCTCAAGGGGCCAGAGGTACTAAATCCCGAACAAGGGAGTTTAGATATCCACATCCGGTACTTGCTAAGACATTGCCGTATAGCTCAAAACAAATTCATGGGACGAATATTGATATATGTAAAAAGTCTGTTTTCGAATCCTTTCTAAATTCATTACTAGACACAGCTCCAAGACACAACTCCGTCCCCTGTCCTGCTCCAGTTCACCGACAGAATTGTGATGTACGATGACCGGCTTGAAATCCATCTGCGGTGCGAAACGACTATAACAGCAGAATGCGTGGAATAATATTTGCATATGTATCATAATAGCGTAAAAACAGGAGGAAAATATGCTTCATTTATCAACGACTGAAATCATTGCATGTTACGGAGAAAAAAAGGGATATTTTTGTCCTACGATAGTACTCCCGTTTTATAAAGAAGCCGTTATTATTTTGTCTGATTGCGGTTTGTTAATCAAAAACGACGCATATTTAGTCGATAACCATGCAAATCTATTGAAAAATGTGTGGGATTGTGATATAATAAAAGCTAAAGAAAAAAACAGCGACACTTATCGCGAAAGATATCGTTGCCGTTGTTGCAGGAGGTGTAATATGGCGGATCAGAAAATTATTGATATTGTTGACGAAACTATCGATTATTCGGATGACTCATTATTTAACATAAATTCATGGGGAGCAGATCTATCATTCAGAGAATTGATTATGATGTACGAAGATGATGAACTCATCAAACCTGAACTCCAAAGAAAATATGTGTGGTCGAAGGAAGAAGCCAGCAAGTTTATTGATTCATTGCTTTTGGGACTTCCTGTTCCCAGCATCTTCCTTGCAAAAGTAGGTGATCAGAAATTGATCATTGATGGATATCAGCGCCTTATGACGGTATACGATTATGTCAAAGGAACATTTTCTGGAGATAATTCGGTATTCAAATTAACAAATTCCGGTGCCATACATCAACGTTGGCGCGGAAAAACATTCATGCAGCTTCCGAAGGATGAGCAGCGCAGAATCCAGAGCACCACAATTCATGCTATTATTTTTGAGCAAAAACACCCTGCCAATGACTCTGGTATGTACAAAATATTCGAAAGAATCAATACAAGCGGTAGAAATCTCAAGCCGCAAGAAATAAGAAACTGTGTGTATCATGGTGCGCTTAACACTGCTCTAATGCAGGCAAATGAGCATCCTACATGGCGCAGTTTGTGGGGATCTATAGCAAGCGATTCTCGTATGACTGACATAGAGTTCATTTTGCGTTTTATGACAATGAACGCTTTGCTTGCTAACGGAACAGAAGCAAGACAGATTTCCTTAAAAAAAGAATTAAATCTTTTTATGTCCGTTAATGCGGCAGCAGAGGCGGAACAAATAGATACCTTCATTTCTGAGTTCAAATTGGTATCTGATACAATTTGGGCAGCATTGGGTAAAAATGCATTCAGAAATCTCACAAAGATAACGGAGAAAAACCCCGTTCAAAAGTTTTCCAACGCTATTCATCCGGCTATATTTGACGCCGTAGCTGTTGCAACGGCTCAAGCATTGCGAACCGGTAACGAGGCAGCGATTGAAAACTGTAACGAAACTAACTACAGGGCTTTATTAAACAATCCCGAGTTCATCGATTGCATAACCGTTAGAACAACTAACACTGAAAAAATTCTGCGCCGCGTCGAGCTGGCTCGTAACACTTTGTTTGGTGTATAAGCATGACACAGGATTTGTTAGCGAGATTAGATGATTGTTCCGATGAACTTGAAAGAATAAAAACCCGAATCAATAAAGATCAATTCGATGACATGGTGAAATTCCTGCAGCGCTATGCAATCATTAAAGCTTGCGGAACAATCGAATACGTTGTAAAAACCATGATTGCTGATCACGTGGATGCAGGGGCCAGTTCTGCGTTGCAAAACTATATTTCAGTGAAGGTACGAGAAAGTTCGACAAATCCAACAACAGGAAACATATCCAGCTTATTGGGTGAGTTTTCCTCCACTGGATGGAAAAAGAGTTTTGATAATGCACTGACGAGTCATAATGAGGAAAAAGCATCCTTGAACTCTTTAGTACAATTAAGAAATGATTTTGCACACGGAAAAAGTCCTACTATTGGCATAATCAGTATAATCAAATATTTTAATCATGCTCGCACCATAGTATTATTGGTTGAATCTGCGTTGAACGCTACATAATACTTTTGGTGCAAACACCCTGCATTTACACACCGTTTGGTGCTAACATCGCAGTTTGAGTAGTCATAACGGATTTCGTTGTGGCCACTCACTTTTTTCAATCCCGTTATGATCATATATACCAAAAAATTACCGATTTCTTGGGCATTTGGATTTCAGGCTGTCGCTTGGAATGATTTTTTGGACTACTCAGTGACGCGGCAACATATTTCTGTACAGAAACTACCTTCTTAACTCTTGATTTTCCCACGCAGATAATATATATTATATCAAAGAGTAGAATATATATTAGGAGTTTCTATTATGCTGGAACAATTTCTTACGTGGTACAATGGGTTAACATACAGTCTCTGGGGTACGCTCCTTTTGTTTGTCGCAGGTGCTGTGCTTCTTATCAAAGGCGGTGACTGGTTTGTAGACAATGCTGTGGGCATTGCCAAGCGTTTCCGTATGCCGGAGATCATGATTGGGGCCACAGTGGTATCCATCGGCACAACACTGCCCGAGGTGATGATCTCTGTCACCGCAGCAACCAACAATAACAGTGCCATCGCATACGGCAATGCCATTGGTTCCATTATATGCAACACCGCCCTAATAGCCGCTCTGACCATTGCGATTCGCCCTGCCCCGGTAGATAAGAAGACGCTCCGCACACCCACGCTGTTCTTTTTTGCTTCCACCGCCATTTATTTAGTTGCTGCATATATCTTCGGTCGTTTTGACAGATGGATCGGCATCGTGCTCCTGTTCATATTTGGCACATATATGGCAATAACGATCTACAAGGGCTTCAAGGAGCCTGTTGAAGGTTCCGTCAGCAAAGAAAATGAAACCGGTGGTTCACTGCTAAAACACCTGGTGATGCTGATAATCAGCGGTGCTTTGATCGCTATAGGTGCAGATATGCTGGAAAGCTCTTCTGTATCTCTTGCAACCATGGCTGGTATTCCCACAGAAGTAGTAGGTGTAACAATTGTTGCACTATGTACATCCTTGCCTGAGCTGGTGACTGCTGTTACCGCTCTTGTTAAGGGTCACGGAGCACTTTCTGTGGGTAACATTATCGGTGCAAATATTTTCAATCTCGTTCTGGTTTCAGGTGCAGCCGCTACAATCTCCCCCTTTGCTATTCCGGAGGGAAGTAAGCTCTTTGGATATAACACGTCTCAGTTGTTTGAGATCCCCATAATGGTTATCGTTATGGCATTGATGACCTTCCCTGCCCTATTCGGTGGGAAACTGCGTCGTTGGCAGGGCGTTGCACTGTTGTGCTTCTATATGGCTTTCATGACTTTACAGGTCCTGATCGCATTGGGGATCATCGTATAATTGAAACTCATGATATGCAGGAGATGCTTATGAAGACCTATTGTTTTACTGTAGATGACAACATTCGGTTTCTGAAGGAAATCACCCGAAACCGATTAAGCAGCATTTTTGATCATCCCTATTTAGCCATGTATCGTCGGCTCCACGAGGAGTTCGGGGTGAAGGTACAGTTGAACCTGTTTTACCGTTTGGGTGATTTCGATCTATCCCAAATGTCGGATACATACTACGGAGAATGGGAAGAAAATGCAGATTGGTTGAAGCTTTCCTTCCACTCTGATCGCGAGATCGTAGATCCCTATGCGTTCTCCGATTACGACGAAGTTTACCGGGATTGCAAGAAGGGCAACGAAGAGATCCTTCGTTTTGCCTCCCCTTCTGCCTTGGCAAAAACAACCACCATCCATTGGTGTCAAGCTACGGAGGAAGGCGTGAGAGCTCTGGCAGACCATGGGATCCAAGGGTTATTGGGTCTGTTCGGCAATGTCCAAAATCCCAAGACCTCCTACTCCCTTGCAGAGGAGTATGCAAAGGAACTCCGGGCGGGAAAAACTCTCAAAATCCATGGTATAAGCTTTGCGGCTATTGCCATTATTCTCAACAATCACTCCGAGGAAGACATTGTCCAAAAGCTCAACACGCTTCAAGATCGGAATGCAATTAAGGTCATGATCCACGAACAGTATTTTTATGCCGACTATCCGGGTTATCAGTCGGATTTTGAATCAAAGCTAAGTGCATGCTTTGCGTTCCTTCATCGTAACGGGTATGCAAGCAAACACTTCGAAGAACTGCTCCAATAACAAAACGGCAGTCTTATGAGACTCATGATTATACACAAAACGCAAAATAGGCCCCTCTATTTTGCACTATAAGCCCTTTTCTTTTCCGTGTAGAAGTGATATACTATAGTCACAGGAGGTGCTCCTGCAATCTTAGTGTAAAGGATGTGATTCCCTTGAACACCAAAGAACGAAGCATATCCACTCAGCTAATCAAGTAGCTGATCCGGCATTCTATCCCGGAAGCCACCCTCGGCATTGAGTATTCTCTACGTTCACAAGGATCATAAGAGCATCCCTAAAGAATCATCCATCCGCAACACATACACCGAACATTTGAAAGGAGAAATGAACATGGAAATCTTTTATGGTGTTGCCGCAGTTCTCGTATTGCTTATCGTTGTCATTCTTATCGGCTATGTAAAGGCCCCGCCGGATACTGCCTACATGATCTCCGGCTTCCGTAAGCCCAGGATCCTGATCGGCAAGGCCGGTGTTCGCATTCCCTTCTTAGAGCGTCTTGACAAGTTGTCTCTGAAGATGTTCTCCGTAGACGTTAAGACCACCGACTATGTCCCCAATGCAGAGTACATCAACGTTAAGGTAGATGCTACCGTTAAAATTCGTATCGGTCAGAGCCAGGAAATGATGGCTCTCGCCTCCAAGTTCTTCCTCAACGAGCGTGAGGACATGATTATCCGCCGTGTGCAGGACACGCTGGAAGGCAATATGCGTGAGATCGTTGGTCAGATGCGACTGGAAGAAATGGTCACCGACCGCAAGGCATTCGGTGAACGTGTCCAGGAGAATGCCATCCCCGACCTGCAGAAAATGGGTCTGGAAATGATCTCCTTCAATGTTCAATCCTTCTCCGATCAGAACAATGTCATTGAGGACCTGGGTATTGATAACATCTCCCAGATCAAGAAGGGTGCCGCAGTTGCAAAGGCTCAAGCCGACCGTGATATCGCAATCGCACAGGCAAAGGCCGCCAAGGAAGCCAACGATGCCAAGGTCCAGTCCGAAATGGAGATCGCAGAAAAGCAGACCTCCCTGGCGATCCGTCAGGCAGAGCTGAAGCAGCAGTCCGACGTCAAGAAAGCAGAAGCTGATGCCGCCTACTCCATCCAGGAGCAGGAGCAGAGAAAGACCATCGAAGTTACCTCTGCCAATGCAGACATTGCCCGTGCAGATCGTACTGCAGAACTGAAGGCAAAGGAAGTCGAAGTTACCAAGCAGACCCTGGATGCAGAGATCCGTGCAAGAGCAGACGCAGAGCGTTATGCCGCACAGCAGGCAGCGGAGGCTGAGCTATTCCGCCGCACCAAGGAAGCAGAAGCCAAGATGATCGAGCGCCAGCGTGAAGCAGAAGGTATCCGTGCTGTTGGTGAAGCAGAAGCAGAAGCCATCCGCCTCAAAGCTCTGGCAGAGGCCGAGGGTATTGATAAGAAGGCAGAGGCAATGAAGAAGTACGGCGAAGCTGCCGTTATCGAAATGATCATGGCTGCTCTCCCCGAAATCGCAAAGAATGTTGCCGAGGCTCTGAGCAAGGTTGACAAGATCACTATGTACGGTGAAGGCAACAGTGCCAAGCTACTGTCCGACATCGTCAACGGTACCACACAGGTCACCGAGGGCATCAGTGCCGGTATGGGTATCGATATCAAGAGTCTGATCATGGGCGCACTGGGCGGCAAGATGGCAGTATCCGGCAAGTCTCCCGTAGTCGTAGTACAGCCTACCACTGAGACCCCCGATCTTCCCGAACCCGACGAAACCTAACAGAAAGGATTCTGCTTTCATGAAAGCCAGAGCAATAACTCTCCGGTGCAAGAAGAACTATGAATTAACAGCCCTATATGACAAAATATTACAGGAATTTGAGAACCAAAACCTAAATGTAGAGTTCGTAGAGAAGACATATCATGAATTCGGAGAGGCAAAAACACTACTTCTGGTCTTTGAGCGTCTATATCTGCGTACTGCGAGCTACACAAGCCTAACCATCCTTTTAACCGAATTCAAGGGAATTCAAACTGCTGACATCATAAGCAGTGGTGGGAAAGAAATCATGTTTTCATTTGGTTCGGAACGCAATTTTGCAAAACATGGTGAAACCGCCCTAAAGAATCTCGGATTTGAGGACTTCCATCCATAGACGTATACCATCGGGCACCTTATGGGACGACGCACAGTTCGACCCATAAGGTGTCTCATGCTAAGCCGATTAAAAGCATACTTATAATCATACTAGGGAAACTCTGAATAAATAGCCGTCGGCTTTCGGCGATTTCATCAGAGCTTCCCTAGTTCTTGAAAAAATGTTTAAAACCCTTTTATAGCACCGTAGGTGCGTCAAGAACTGCATGAGACGGGAGTTTGCAATTTTCTATATCAAAAATTGCAAAATCGCAACGCGTTAGCGGTGCTCTTTCTGATAGAAATCAAACATTTCTATCAGAAAGTAGTATCAGATAGTAGTATTCGTATCATTTTATATCACATAATTTCAAACAGGAGCTTCCCCGAATGTGGGGAAGCTCCTGTTTGCTTTATGGGGTCCTATGGGGAATTACTTCCCCATAGGTAGATTGGAATTACTTTGCGAAGAAAGCCTTGGCTGCGTCGCTGTAAGCAAGAAGTGCCTTGCCCAGGTCTGCCAGTGTGCCGATCTTACCGACACAGTAGGACTCGACGCTATAGATCTGGGTCTCAGAAACCTGAGTGTCACCTTCGTAGAGTGCCATGGTCAGCTCGCTTCTCATTTCGGTTGCCAGGAGGCTGTCAATGACAAATGCATACTGCTGTGCATCTGCATTATAAACATCCATGGTGTCGATTACGAGAGCAACTTCCTCGCCCTTTGCATTGGTGTAGGTCACACGGAGATTCAGAGCCTCCTTGTTGCCTGCAAAGCCCTCAAGATTGAAGACGGCCTTAACAGCAACCTTGGAGTCCAGAACCAGTGCCTTGCCTGCCCATGCAACACCGTTCTCTACATCGCCCAGAGCCTTGGCGGCACTTGCAACAGAGACAGTATCGAGATTGGTGACATATGCCTTATGCTCTGCGGTCATAGCTGCATCGGCAGGAGCATTGTCGCTGCCCTTGAAGCTCTGAGCCAGTGCGCCGTAACGGAGGAGATTAGCGCAGACAGCCTTGAGCTCGTCGGAGACATCAGTCTTGGCAAGCTGAGCGTAGGCATAATCGGCAACACAGTAAACGTCGGTCTCGGAGACAAATTCCTCTTCGCCCAGGAACATATGGAGGGTAGCAGTCAGCTCCTCGGTCATATCAACAGCAGTGATGCCATCAACAGTGAAGTAGCCATAGTCCCCTCTGATCTCGGGCTCGATAGAGAAGGTCTCGCCCTTAAAGGATACTTCCATATAGCTACGGTCGTAATCAGCCAGCTTTGCAGTGGGAACGAAATAGTTGAGGGAAATATGACTTGCCAAATTCAGGCTGTGGAGGATCTTTGCACTGTCATCTACGGGGAGGGTGGTGCTGTCGATCTCCTGCACCCATGCCATAAGATCACGATCCACAGTGATGCCGCGGGAAACAGCACCGATGGTCTTGATGTTGCAGACAGCAGTGATACCGCCGGCATTCTTCAGATAGACATAGCCCTGTGCATTGACATATTTAGTGATGTCATAGTACATTTCTACTCTGGAGGTGGTTGCAGCCAGCTTTACAAAGCTCTTAGTGCCGGGATTGTAGATGTTAAGGGTTGCAGTAGAGCCATTGTGGGACTTGAGGCTGATCATGACCTTCTTAGCACCGGTGCCAACCTTGAATGCCACACCGTTGGTGCTGTTGAGGTAGACCTCCTTCTCGGGACCATACTGGCTGTACTTAGCGTTGTAGTAGACGGGCATGGAGCCGAATGCCTCTCTGACCTGTACCATGGTCATGGGCTTAGAAGCACTGCCGCCGTCATAATAATAGTTCAGGCCATTGTAGTCTCTGTTATTGGGGCTGGTGAGTGCTTGCTTGCGACAGTAGACGTTCTTGCCGTTATACTTCACATTCTGGGTGCAGGCAGCATCCTTGAAAACATAGAACTTAGAGCCATCCTGCTTGGTGTACAGAGCACCTTCTAACCCCAGAATGATACCATCGGTAACAGCGGTTTCATTGGAGGTAGATTTGGATGCAGCAGTGTAGAGAACACCGTTAATGCCGGAAACAGCACTGTCCGCCCAAGCATTGGCATTGGTTGCATCCACCAGAGCATCGTTCATGTTCAGGATATTGGCAACGCCCTCTCCTGCCTGTGCATATGCATAGGCCGCTACTGCGTTGAGGCTGGTGCCAAGGGTGTTGTAGACACGGATACCGTCAATGTAGACGTTATACTGACCATTCTTGGCATTGGCAATGGCACGAGTCTCACCGTGATCGTAGCCACTTGCAGAGGGAACGAAGGTAAAGTCTGCATCAGCAGCAATGCCGAACAGCTCACGGAGCTTAGCCTCTGTAGGCTCACCGCCTCTGACTCTCTTGCTGAGGTTGTGGTCGAAGATCTTGTCATAGAACGCGGTAATACGCACATACCAAGTGCCATAAGTCAGACCGTCGATACGTACAACAGGGATCTGGTTCAAGGTAGCATCCTTAAGATAGGTGTCTACGATGAAGGTCTTGGAGTCGTTCTTGAATGCGGCATCGGTGCAAACCTCAACAGCAATGGTGCCGGAGTTGGGAGAGGTCTGTGCAAAGATGTCGAAGCCGGTACCGGTAAAGTTAAAGGTAGCCTGTGCGGTGCCCTTAGTGGAGGAGACGGTAACAGCCTTCAGTGCATTGTGGTAGTAATCCTTGCTGTAGGTGCCGTTATACAGTGCATCATAGCCATGGATCACAGCATTGTCATGGGACTGCTCACTGTCGGTGTAAGTACCTACGGTCTCCCATCCGCCATTAACAAAGCTGAGGAAGGTGTCATCATAGGTCATGACGTTGGCAGGGATGACATAGAAGTTCCGCTTAACCGTCTTGTTGGTGGGCTGGCTCTTGGGAGCGTTGATAGCAGTAACCTGGTACTTAACAGTGGTGTAGTTCTTCTCCAAGTAGGACTTTGCACCGCTTGCGTAGTTAGCACGGAAGTTGTAGCAGATATTGGTGCCTTCGATCTTACCGTTGGTGACACCGGACTGGAGAGCAGGATTCAAGCCGCCTTCCTTATCCAGAGGAGTCTTAACGGTCTCGTCAAAGTCTACAACAACATACTTGGGTCCGTAGTAGTTGGGATTCAGGGTGGTGGTAACATTCTGGAAAGGAGCGACGCCTATAGAGTCAGTCTTGTTGCTGGTGTAGGTGAGCTTTACCAGTGCTTCTAACATTTGATCGATGGTAAAGTCAAAGGTAGCTCCGGATGCAGGACCGGAGGATGTAAATGCATCTGCACCTGCGTTGGCAATAAGAGCAAGGAGATCCTCTAACTGAATGCTAAGGTTGACATAGTCGTTCTTGTTGTTATTCAGATAGCTCAGAAGTGCAGCGGGATCCTGGAGCATAGCAGCAAAAATCGCCTGTGCAAAGCTGCTGTTCACGCCTGCGTTTAGGTTGGCAACCATCGTCTCCAGATCCATGAAATAGTCATATACCAGAGTGCTGAAGTCTGCCTTAACATTGGCGTTGGGGACATCATAGATCTCCTCAAAATCTCCCTTGCCGGTGTCATCGGAATTGGACTGATACAGGCCAGAGGTGATTACATTGGTAAGAATGTTGTTACCGCCCAAAGTGTTATTGCGGTTGACAACGACGGGGATCTCCATGCCAATCTTGTAGCCCAAAATTTGCTCAGAATGGGCTGATCCTTCCAAGGTGACAGCGACCTCACGAATAGTAGCATTAATGGCATCCGTCCACTTTAGGCTCATGGAGCTAGTGCTAAGATTCACATCAGGCTGTGAGGCATCTTCATGAGGAATATCACAATCCCATTGCAGAATATAGCCATAGTTGGGTTCCTTGGAGCAATCTACAGTCTTATTTGCATCAGGTGTGAAGTAGAAGCCATCATTATCGATATAGATTCTATCACCATTGAAGTTCCCATTTCCTGTATAGGCCTGCATATATACTCTGACAGGTCTCTGGGAATCGACCATGAACTCACGGGTGATCTCATCATAGATGTAAAGAGACTTCTCAACAGGAGTCCAGAAAGTAGGCAGAATGTTATCTAGGATTGACTTAAAGTGCTCTGCCAGCATGGATCCGCTTCCATCATCTGCAAGGAAGTACTTACTGCTCTCGTTCTTTACGAAAGTGCCGGTCATGTTGTTGGCACCGGGATACGCAGAGGAGCAGGCCAGCAGGAAGTTGTTACACTTTTGGAAATAGGTCTGGGCATCTTTCCATGCCTCAAAGTTCAACGAATCGTTCAGCCCGGACATAACACCGATAGTGTAGATCTCTGCACCGGTGTCCTTTAGTGCCTTCGCATTGGTCAAGGCTGTATTGCAAATATTCTGCTTAATTCCTGTTCCGTCAGTAGGACCGCCGTCAGTGACCAGAATAACCACACGCTTGCGCCCTTCAGAAGAGGCAGGGAGATAGCTGTTGCTACTCTTGACCAGGGCAAGGGCATCATCGGTTCTCGTGGTCTCATAGGTGTAGTCATTCTTTAGAGCGTTAACGATCTTGTTATAGTTGGCGTCACTGTTCAGTGTTGTCTGAGAAACGGAAACCCCCAGCTCATCCTGCAGTACACCCTGTGTCACAACCGCATTATCCGCAACCTTATCGTATACCTTGTAGTAGTATTTCTGCCCCTTGACAAAGACACCTTGACCATAACCCACCACGGAAACGGTATGATTCAGTCCGTTACCAAGTTGCTTGCTACTCTCATACAGAGCAGAGACAAAGTTGACGGTAGCCTCATGGGTACGGGTAAGACGGGGCACACCAATCTGGAAAGGATAATACTTGGACAATCTACCCTTGGATATGATGGTGGCAGTTCTGGAGACATATTCCTTATAGGCCTCCTCCATGGTCACCCACTTAACAAAGGTACCTGCAATACTACGGTTAGTGCCGGTCAGCTCCATGGTAGCAATGCCACCGGGAACGTCTGCTGTCCAGTTGCCTGTGGTGATCTGCATCTCCCACTTTTGGCTGGAAGTATTATAACGCATGGGCTCATAGGAGGCATAGCCGTTGGCCACATAGCCGGGAGCCGCTTCTTCTCCAGCGAACCAGCCGTTCACTCCATAACGCTTAAGCATATTGGTTGCACGGTAGTAGCCCTCTAACTTACCTTTTTCCTTGTCCAACTTGGCAAGGACATTGTTCAGAGCGGCAATACCGTCGTTGATATTGCTAGTGGTGTTGCCGGCCACATTGACCTTCCAGAACTCCTTGGCATCCTCAGAGGCAGGAAAGGACATGGACTGAGAACGGTCATATACGATACACACATCCAGAGGCTTTACAGTGACACCTTTAGTAGCAAAGCCCTTGCTGTAGGCATCCAGCTCAATGGTAAAGGTATCAGGATCTTCGTCCTTACCGTTGGTCAGGGTCTTGTTGGAAACAAAGTAGGAAGGAGCATCTGCAGGATCACCGACATAGATCTGATCGATTTCTACAGTAGCAGTGATGGAATCACCAAACAGATCCAAGCGAATGTTCTGCAGGGTCTTACCTACATTGGCTGCGGGGAAGGTACCAAAGTTGAGGATCTGCCACTCCTGATCGGTCATTTCGAAGGTGTTGGTGCCCATGACCTTAT
Organism: Faecousia sp.; assembly: GCA_045644345.1. Taxonomy (GTDB): domain Bacteria; phylum Bacillota; class Clostridia; order Oscillospirales; family Oscillospiraceae; genus JAZOXB01. The sequence goes on from JAZRGR010000022.1 coordinate 12,430, forward strand.
CATTGCTATAGCTTGTGCTCGCATCGGTGGCAAAAAACACCTGGCTAGAGACAGCCTTCTTTTCGGTTGGAGGATTCTTCATCCTCAGGCGGACGACCACAACATCCGTTTGGGTAATCACATGGTTCAGACGGTTAGTCCCATCTGCGGGCATATAGACATAGGAATCCTTTCCGGAGAAAGCGACTTCCATCACACCGTCAGCGGCACTTCCCCAAGTAATATTGGAGGAGTTGCTTGCGGCATTTTTGACCTTCCAGCCATAGTTCCGCTCAGCGGAGCCTGCCCTGAAGTCGATCAATACATGTGCCCCACCGGCAGCACGGGTCGATACCTCTGCAGCAAAAGCAGTAACACCCATGCCCAGTACCATGCACAGGCACAGAAGCAAGCTTAGTGTTCTGCGAATAACTTGATTCATTTTCATTGCAATATCTCCTTTCCTGTGATCAAGAGCTGAAAATGTTGACTTGACCCACATGGTAGCAGTAGGAATCGTTGTTCTGGGGATTGCCCGCTGTGTTGCAGTCAAGCCACTGCTCGCCAAACAGGCGAACATCCACGATGCCCTGGAGGTTCGGCGGGGTGTACCCGCACTGAGTTGCCTCGTTGAACTGGGGATTTCTCACCAGGCAGCCGCAGAGCATCTCTTCCGGCAACAGGTCCTCACAGACCAGAACCGGCTTGTGATAAAGCTTCTTCATGTTCATAAACTCCTCCGTTTCTTCGCCAAATTTGTGCGTGTGTCAACACAATATACTTCCAAATATCGACGATCCACCCGGTCCTGTGTAAAAACCCTGCGAATCTGTATATGTTATATGTCATATCCGGCAACACGCATATACATGGAATTATTATACAACACGAATATGTGATATGTCAATTAAAATTCTGTAACAAACGTACTTTTTTCTGAAATTCTTTCAGTTTTTCCTTTGTCTCATAATGCTTCTTTACTTTTTCTGTTTTTAATGATATGATTTTCTAAAAAAAAGAAAGCCCTCCTAAGAGGGCGGGGACCAATCTCTCGTATTGGCAAGCTGTGACCATAGTATATCACGGATGCCATTATTTTCCTGTCGAAAGGAGTCTTCAATGAAACATTCTGTTGATCCCATGAAGCATTCTATTGACCCCACGAATCCCCTCAGCCCCCTAAACCACATGACACCGATCCAAGAGAGTAAAAAGCTATACAGAGCCTTTTTCAAGGTTTTCGGAAAATATGCCTGGATCCCACTTGTGCTTGTCCTTGTATTGGTGGGTATACAACGGTATCGGGAATATAAGGAATCTATCGCTCCCATGCCGGTCCATCCGGATCTGCGGATCCATTTTATCGACGTGGGGCAGGCAGATGCCGCACTGCTGATCTGCGAGGGACAGACCATGCTCATCGACGGTGGCAATGTGGGAGACGGGGACAAAATATATACCGTCCTCAAAGAGCAAAACATCCGGGTTCTGGATTATGTAGTCTGTACCCATGCTCACGAGGATCATGTGGGTGGTCTTGCCGCCGCACTGACCGCCTGCGAAGCAAGAACCGTTTTCTGCCCTGTAAGGGAGTATGACAGCAGTGCCTTCCGGAATTTTGCAGAACGTGTCGAGACGATCACTGTTCCCCAAGCCGGAGACCGTTTTGACTTCGGAGGAGCCAAGGTGCAGATCCTTGCCTGTGATCCCTATGCCGAGGAGACCAACAACACCTCCATCGTCCTAAAGCTGGCCTACGGGCAGACCTCCTTCCTCTTTACAGGCGATGCAGAATATCCCGTAGAACAGACCCTAATGGAGCAGGGCTATGATCCCTCTGCCACTGTATTAAAGGTCGGACACCATGGTAGCTCCTCCTCTACCTCTTATCGGTTCCTCCATTCCGTCATGCCACAGTATGCTGTCATCTCTGTCGGGTCCGACAATTCCTACGGTCATCCCGACAGCACCGTGCTCAGCCGTCTACGGGATGCAGACGTTACAGTATTCCGCACCGACCTGGACGGAGACCTGTACTGTACCAGTGACGGCAAGAGAGTCACCTTCTCAATCCCCTAATACTATGATCTACAGAAACGAGGAAGGTATATGAGACGCTTTATTATCATCACATTTATTCTTGCCTTTTTGGTCGGGGTCTCCCCTATCCGTGCTTCCGAAATTCCACAGACAGACATAGCCATGTCTGTAGGTGCGGACGAAACACAGCGGAATCTGGTATGGTATTCCCTATCCTCAGCACCGGGTGAAGTCCGTCTGTGGGCTGACCGTACAGCTATGGAGTATGTTGGGGCATACACAGCTTCCGTATCCAAGGCATCAGACGGTAGCTACTATGTCAACAGGGTCATACTACATGATCTTCTGCCGGAGGTAGATTACATCTATCAGTTAGTGAACGGCGATTACGAGTCTCCCCTATACAGGTTCTCCACCGGGGCCCGGGGCGACTTCTCCTTTGCCTTTGCAGGTGATCCTCAGTTGGGCGAAAGCAAGGACACTGCCAAGGACCGTGCCGGATGGGCTCTTACCTTAGATCGGATCGCGAACCACGATATTTTCCACGACACAGCTTTCCTGCTCACAGCCGGAGACCATGTTGACGAGAAGAATAACGAATCCCATTTCGATGACCTGCTACACCACGATGCTTTAACAGGACTGCCTATGGCAAATGTCATCGGCAATCACGAGGCAAAATCCGAGATTTTCTCCCAGCACTTCTACCGTCCCAACGAATCCCCGGAGTACGGTGTAACCTCCGCCGGTGGTGACGCATATTTCATATATCATAACGTGCTGTTCTTCCTCATTAACAGCAACGACAAGGATACCGCGGAGCATCGGGCTTTTATGGAGTCTGTCCTTGCAGATCACGCGGATTGTACCTGGAAGGTCGTTGCTCTCCATCACAGTTTGTACACCGTAGCAAATCATGCCTACGACGAGAGCATTCTGTCCCGCCGTGAGGAGCTCGTTCCCCTCTTTGAGGAATTGGGCATCGATGTGGTTCTCAGCGGACACGACCATGTATACTGCCGCAGTTATTTGATGGACGGACTGACTCCCCTATCCCACATGGACTATTACGACGAGAGCTCTATGCACTCAGCCACCAATGCCGAGGGCGTTTTGTATATCACCGCCAATTCCTCCTCCGGGTCTAAGAACTATGATCCCAAGGATGAATTCTTCCCCTACTCCGCTGAGCATCATCAGTATGACGTAGGCGAAATCTCACGGGTGAGTGTAAGCGAGAACAGCTTTGCTATCTACACCTACCGTACAGATACGATGGAGATGTTGGACCACTTCACTCTATATAAAGAGACTGTTGCTCCCCATCCTTTTACAGATGTTTCATCCGGAGCGTGGTACAATAAAGCCGTACAGTATGCATACAGCCACGATCTGATGACGGGAACCGGGAAGGCTCTCTTCTCCCCTACAGTTGCTACCACTCGTGCTATGGCAGTAACCCTTCTGCATCGTTTGGACGGTTCTCCCGAGACCGGATCTCATTGCTTTACCGATGTACCCTCAGATGCCTACTATGCAGATGGAGTTGCTTGGGCTGTGGAAGCAGGGATCGTAAAGGGTATAACCTCGGATCGGTTCGCTCCGGAGCTCCCCATTACCCGTGAGCAGCTCGTAACGATCCTCGCCCGATACATGACATATCGAGGAGAATTTACAGTCCCGGCGGATCACGTAGGTGACTTTGCAGACAGCAATTTGGTATCTCCGTATGCCCTTGTTGCTATCAATTGGGCTCTGCAATCCGGGCTGATCCGCGGTACAAGTCCGGAGCTCATCAGTCCTCGAGGCACAGCATCCAGAGCCCAAGTGGCTCAGATCATCATGCGATTGGACAAAATGACCGATGACTCCCCCGCCTCGGTATCTGCCAAGGACTTTGTATTTTGATTCCTATGACCCTCGATTTTTCTATTGACCTTTTTGCAATCCTATGATAGAATATTCTGGAATAATGAGCCGTATCAGATCGGTCCTAACAGGACTGCCCATAAATCCAAAAGTCTATATGGCAATCCTTGTTCTTTCAAGAGTTAGAGCTATGTATCATTCAAGAATTTTCTCAGTTCTCCCCATCAGTCCTCCCCGATTCCCGGGGAGTCACTGATGTTGAGATAAATACGGAGATGTACCCAAGTGGTTGAAGGGTCCGCACTCGAAATGCGGTAGGGGTCTAAAAGCCTGCGAGAGTTCGAATCTCTCCATCTCCGCCAGAAAACGACAGATTCCGACAGGAATCTGTCGTTTTCAACTAAATCCACCCTATCGGGTGGAATAAATCGTCTTCGACGCTGAAATCCCCTTTGGGGGTGAAATCCGGCTCGACGCCGGATGGGTGGATTTAATTTCATCTGAACAAAGTGAAGATTTCATCTGCGTTAGCAGATTTCATCCTTGCGACAGCAAGGATTTCATTTTTTGTGACAGTTCGAATTCATACGCAAATGTGCAGAAAATATCTATTTTGTAGCCCATACGCAAAGAATAACCGTCATTCCGATACAACGGAATGACGGTTGTTCTTTGACTAAAACCGGCTTTTTCTATCAGAAAAGTGTAACACAAAAGCCTTACGTATGCTTCCCACAGCCGTGGTTGCCACAGCTGTGCCCTTCTGCACCGTGAGCATGGTCGTGGTGGGTACATCTAACATCCGGATTGTAGGCCAGCTCGCCTGCAAGGAACGTCTTTACTGCCTCGTCGCAGGAGCCGCTGACACCGCCGTAGAGCTTGATTCCCACATTCCGTAATGCCATCTGTGCACCGCCACCAATGCCACCGCAGATCAGAGTACTTACCCCCAGCCGTGCCAGAAGCTCTGCCAGAGTGCCGTGACCGAAGCCGTCGGTGTCCACGATCTCTGCGGAAAGGATGTCGATTCCCTCTACAGTGTAGACCTTGAACTGCTCGGTATGACCGAAGTGCTGAAAGATCTGCCCATTTTCATAAGTAACTGCAATTTTCATTATAAATCCTCCTACATTTCCCAGCTTCCCAGCCAGTTTGCAAATTCCGTATAGATTTCATTCATTCGGGCTGCAAGCTCGTCTCCTTTATTTAGGGTGTAAATATAGTCTTCTTGCCCGAACATTTCCACATATTGATACTCAGAGGTATAATTCCCGTTTTCCAGCTCTGCAAGAGCCTCCCGAGCAAGGTCTTCTGCCTTGCGAATGTTGGAAACCAAGTCGGCAAATGCCATGGGGTCTACCGCCTCGATTTTTGCAATGATGGAATCAAAATAGCCTTCCCGATAACCGTAGTTGTACTGCGCTCCATCCTGATATACAAAATTTTCGGCATCTGCTGCGTACAGATAGTAGCCCTTGACCTCATTACCATTCTCGTCTGTGAAATTGTTGACATGGTAAGTAGGCCAAGAGCACAGGAAGTTCACATAGTCATACATCTTGTAGATCTCATTCACCACATCACTTTCTGCAATCTTCTGCCACAGTGCCATATCCGCAGAAAGCTCCTCGGCTTTGATGATCGTGTAGCTTGCATCGACGATTTTGCAACAGAACTCATAGCCATAGGTATCCGTAAAGGGCTTATCCTCACTCTCAGACACTGCCAAGACGCCCTCAACCTTGATAGCCTGTGCGGTATAAGAAAAGGTCTCCCCATCCTTGGGATACACCTCCATAGTGTTTGAAAGCTGGGAGGTATTCGGCACGCAGAAGGGACAACTTTGGTAGGGCAGGTTCATCAGAAACAGAAAGGAACCATCCACAGGAGAGCTGGTTGCCATATATCCGCTGATAGTAACGGGTTTTCCATCCAGAGTTTTCAAATACTCATAGCCCGAAGCTGCTTTGAAGCTGAGCTTGGTAATTTCCTCGTCCTTCGTATTTGATCCCTCTGCACCACAGGCGACAAGGGTGAAAATCATCACCATTGTCAGCAGTAATACAATCATTCTTTTCATCATTTACTCCGCAATGCTATCCTTTCCGGACATATAATAGGTCCATATTACAGTAGGCAGTACACTGATGCCAAATACGCCAAGAAGAATGATCCCTTCCATAGGGTATACCTTAGACAGGTTCAGTACAACACCCATAGATTCTACATAATCATTCATAAGGGACATGCATCCTCTGGAAACACCGAATGCAAGAATGACGGACACAAGTCCCATGATGCTGTTCTGGATAATGTACAAAAGGTTAATTTTCTTCATGCTGATACCGATCAGGCGCATGAGTGTAATCTCCCATCAAAAGGCCATTTACGTCATTTTGATGGGAGATCGTAAGACGGGATTTTGCATTTCATGATCTGATAGCAATATCAGAACTTATTGAAAGTAATCCTTCGCACTATCGGAGTATGCAAAGAGGGCCTTGCACAGATCTCCCAATGCACCGATCTTATTGTTGCCATAGGTATCCGCGGAATACTGCTGCGTGCCGGAAACTACAGTATCTCCCCCTAAGATCTGCACTGTCAGCACAGAACGAAGCTCTGCCGCCAACAAGGAATCCAGTGTGAAGGCATAGTAGCCGTAATCTGCATTGTAGACCTCTACATCGGAGATCATCAGCTCTTTATCCTTGCCGTGGATGTCTTTATAGATAACCTTCATGGTCAAGTCCTCTGTTGCGCCGGCATAAGAACCAAGGGTGAAAATGAACTTGACGCTGACCTTAGACGCTAAGTCCAGAGACTTGCCCAACCATGTAATGCTGTTGGTTTCGGGGATATTCTCCGTCAGATTCGTATTGCCGAAGGTGACTGCTTCCAAATCGCTGAGGAGGGCTTTCTGCTCAGCGGTCATCTTAGCATCTACGAGAGCATCCAAACGATAGGACTTGAAGATCTGTGCCTTTGCACCGTAGCGGTGAAGCTCTGCGCAGAGCACCTTCAGTTCCTGAGGCATGGTAGGCTTTGCAAGCTGTGCATAAGCATAGGTTGCAACACTGTAAGTATCTACAGGAGAATAGTGTACTTGCCCATCCTTTGTGCCGTAGAGGACTGTTCGGATCTCATCGTTCATATTGACAGCGGTGAGCCCTTCTAAGGTGAAGTAGTAAAAATTTCCGTTTTCCACAGGCAGGAGCTTGATTTCTTTCGTTCCGATCTCTCCACTATCCTTGTAGATGTCAATCTCCGCCAACACATAGACCGAATCCATATCGTAACCTTCCAGAGCAGTTCTTGCAATGGCGTAGTTAATGGAAATATCACTTGCCAGATTTAGGGTATGTCCAAGGTTCCAAGATGTTTCCTCCACAGGCTCTTTTACCTCAACATGACCGCAGATACACAGACCGTTTTCATAACTGTGGGGAGCGGTCTCAGACAGGTCGCAATTTACACATCCTATGATATGAGTCGTCCCATCCGGAATGGTATAGGTGTAGCTGTGAGAGACTGTTACTGTACATCCACAAGAGCAGACCCCAACGTGATTTACGCTATCCACTTTGGTATATGTGAATGTATGAGCCCCTTGTGCATATTGTGCCGTGATCACGGTGTCGGCTGTAATATTGGTCATGGGCTTGTCCCAACCCTTGAAGCTGTAGTGATACTGTGCATCATAGGACTTTATGGGAGTGGAACCGGTATAGGCTACACTTTCTCCCTTTTGTACCTCTCTGCTCTCCAGAACCGTTCCGTCTTCATTGCAGAATGTCACAGTGTACAGAGGCAGGGGCAAATGATCCTTAGAACCCAAATAGAGATAATCCAACGTCAGAGAGAGATTCTCTCCCTCTGCATTCTTGGCATAGGAAAGCTGAGGCCGAATGCAGGAAATCTCGTGAGCGCTTAAATACTTACTGTGCTTCATGGGGAAGGTCAGGACGAAATATTCTCCGTTCCCCTGCTCCAACAGGGAGAAATCCTTGCTTCCGGAAGCAACTACTGCCGTTTCTCCAATACCAAAGTACAGGTTGAACCGAGCTGTTCCGTCTGCCTTGGTGCTGACAGCATTCTGAACCTTCAGCCGAACCTGACAGTAGTCCTCATCCCCCGGTGTATAGGCAAGAGGATAGACATCATGGGCAGGACCACTGTGGAAATAGTGATCGGTACGGGTGCTCTGCTTGGAATACAGGGTCATCGCCCCATTTTCCACAACAGGAGTCGTAGCATAGGTGGAATTGGTCCACCAGCTTTCAGGCAGATCCGGATTTAGACCGCCGTACAGTCTATCCCTATACCGTTCTTGGGAGGCTTTGCTGTCATCAAAGTCAACCAAGTAATAGTTCCCCGAAGCAGGCAGGTCTTCTTCTGCCCCGATGTAGATATAGTCAATGAGGAAGCGGAAGGGCTCTGCCTCTTTCCCGGTCACATAGGACACCTGAGGGCGGAGGCTGACGATCTGGGGTGCAGACAAAAATTTTGCACTGTCCATGGGGAAGGTTATCGTAAACCACCCCTTATCCATATACTCGGAGACAGGAAGCTCCACATAGTCAAAGCCTGCGGAGTTATTGTCCTTCACACCATAGATCATAGACAGACGGAGGTTCCCGTGGCTTTCCGTTGCTACACCGTTTTCCAAACGGATCCGCATCCGACATAAGTCTCCCTCCTCAGGGGGGTACTGCAAGGGATACGCTCCAAAGGTCTCACAGCTTAGAGCATAATGAATGGCAGAGGAAGATTCCTTCGCAGAAGTCAAAACCAGGCTTCCGTCCTCCACTACCGGTTCTTCGTCATTCTTGCTGTTGGTCCACCATGCCGAGGCAAGATCCAAATTCTTCTCGCCGTAGATCTTGTCCCCATATCTTTCACGGTCAGCGGGTGTATCGGTAAAATCGATAAACAGATTTTTCTCCCTTGCCGGTGTCTTTTCCTCCGGCCCTACATACAGGTAGTCAATGTGGAAGGTGGCATTTGCTCCCTCTGCGGAGGTCATTCTGGCAAACTGGATCCGTAGGCTCGTAATTTTTTCCGCAGATAAATACCCGCTGCTGTCCATGGGGAAGGTTAGGGTCACATAGCCACCATCTGCATAGTCACTGAGGAGGAATTCTGCCTGCTCATAGCCTGCAGTGGCATTGGTGCCGATTCCGTAGTAAAGCTGGAGGGCGGCAATGCCGTTTGTCTGAGTGCAAAGAGCGTTTTCCACGGAGAATCGGATCTGACAGACATCCTCCTTCCCCGGCACAAAAGCCAGAGGCAGAACATTGTGGGTCCAACCGCTGTGTACATAGTGGTTCGTACGACCTTCCGTATTGACAGAAGAGAAGGTGAGGATCCCCTTTTGGATCGTAGGTTCACTTGCATAGGAGAGATTGGTCCACCAGTTGTCCGCTAAATCCATGTTTGTAAATCCATAAATCTCATGGTTATAGCGCAGGCGATCTTCCGCTCCCTCTCCAAAGTCAAAGAAGAGCGTGTCCTGCATGGGAGCAAGATCATAGGAACCGATGTACAGAGAATCTACAGTGATCTTCCCTGTTTCCGTTCCCTTCCCCAAACCGCTGAAGTTGATCCGCAGACTTCGGATTTCCTCAAGAGCCTTCATTTCTTCCGTAACAGGGAAAGTGAAGGTAACGTATTCTCCGTTGACATGGTTCTCTGTTATGGGGGCATCCAGGAGCTTGCGGATCTGATCCTTGCCGTTTACATGGGAATTTAGGGTAGTGTAATAATACAGTCCCACCTTGGCAGTTGTGCTGACTGTAAAGTTTTCCAGCTTAAAGCGGAGCTGGATCACCTCGCTGTGAGAAATATCAAAATGTAAGGGGAATTTTTGAGTCAGATAGGGGCCCACCTGTACATACAGGCTTCCGTTTGCCGGATTCTTTTCCATTTCCAAAGAAACGGTTCCGTTTTCAAACACAGGAGCAGAAAGTCGGCTACTGCTGTAGCTCCAATTTCCCTGTGAATAGTCTATGGCCCCGTAGGTGCTTCGGTCATACCGCTGGGAAGGTTCAAAGTCAAAATACAGGCTTGAAGGGGCATCCTTCTTGCTGCCTATGTACAGGTAGTCAATGGAAATCTTCCCCACTGAGGTTTCCCCTTCACTTTTGAGGAAGCGAAAGCGAACACCTAAGGATTTGATAAAATCAGAGCTCTTAAAGGTTTCATCAACAGGGATTCGCAGGGTTTGATAAACTCCGTTTTGGATTTGGAAGGGAATACTCAGCTTGTCATTGCGGCTTACCGTGCCGTCTTTTTCTCCGGCATAAAGGAGTACCAGTCGTGGCATATTCCCCGGGGTAGCGGTGATGGCTTCTGTTTTGAAGCGGATCTCCAAAATTTCAGCCTTTTCAGGATCATAGGACAGGGCATGGCGGTCACGGGTTGTCCAGGGATAGAGCCCGGGCTTTGCCGTGGTTTCTACATAGATGCCGTGATCCGTTCCGGCAGTGCCGTTATATTCATCTGTACCATAGACGGTCAAATGCCCGTCTTCTACAGCATGGAACTGTCCTGTCTTGGCACTGAGATTCGTTGCCCATGCAGCATCAAGATAATCATAACCACCGTATGTTCCCGTGAGATAGGCAAAGGCTGCCTTGTCCTGCTCGAAACCGAAATACAGATTCTCCGGCTCTTTTCCCAAAGAAATATGGTCGATTGTGGCTGTACCTCCCGACAGACCCGTAAAGCGGAGCTTTAGACCCTTTACTGTCTTGTCCGGCAAGGTGAGACAAGTACTGTATGTTGCAAGTTCCTCTTGCAGACAGGTCTGGGATAAGGTGCAAAGGGTGGCTTCTGTACTCCAAGAATCCGTCAAATAGGAATATAGGATTTTTCCGTCAGAGGCTGTGGAGCCGCTGACTTTCAGGCGGATCTGCAGGGTTCTTGTTCCGGGAGAGGTCAAGTTCAGCTTCCCTACGGTCAGTTCCGTTGTGCCGGTACTGCTTAGAGGCAGTGCCATAGTTCCCTTGGAAATGGTAGGTGCGGAGCCGCTTACAGTCCAGTTCCCTGCAAGACTGTAATCCGTAAAGCTGTAAACCGTGCTGTTGTATTTCTGTCCGTCAGCGAAGTCAAAAAGAACGGTTTCTTCTTTTTCAACAGAGAAGGTTGCGGTGAGGCTCTTGCCGGGGGTCTTGCTGAAATCTGCTTTCACTACAGTTTTATTGTCCCCGATAACGGTCAGTTCCGAATCGCAACGGGACAAATTAAGAGCCTTTGGTATAGTAACCGTGCCGCTTTTTAATTTCTGTGTAGGATCGGATACGGAAAGTGAATAGACTCCATTACTTTCCTGCATCATGAGGATCATGGGCTGATCTACGGTAATGCCACCGTAGGAGCCGGCCTTCCAGAACACCATGGCGGTAATTCCTAAAGTCTCCTCCCGTACCACATGGATATCTTCCGTAGAAGCTAAGACCTTTACATCCGGATTTGTTGTATAGGCCTTGGTTTCCTCCGGAGTTTTCTCCGGCAACATCACATAGGAATAGGTGCCGTTTTGGGGTGCCTGACCATGACTGATCCAGAGTTCATAGAAGCTGTGGCTTCCGTTGGTTGGGCTATGGGTCAGGTTGATCTGATTATAGTCATCGTTGGTATTGTCTCCGTCATTGCTGGATTGTCGGAAGGTCTTGTTTACATAGACCTGTCCCCCTGTGGGGAAGTAATAGCCACCAAAATTCTCCGCATGGATCCATGTGGGATCTGTGTAGCCCTTAGGGGCTGTAAAGCTGTTGGTCTTTTCAAGCAGAGTCCCGTCTACCAAGATATCATCAGTTCCGTAAAGAGTCTTTCCTCCGGCAACAGAGGTTTCCCGCAGTTCTCGATTGTCTACATAGGTATTGACCCCGTTGTCCCGGGTAGAAAAGTCAATGTCCGAGCCTACGCAAACGATCTCATCGTCAAAGAGGAAGTAGGACTTCTTGGCACTGAGATCCGATACCAGGACCTGCTTCATTTTATTTCGCTCTGCGAATTCATCCGGTTGGGCGGAATTATGGATCTTGATCAGTTCCTGACGGGATTCCTCTTCTGTCCAGCTATATGCCTCGAATTCCATGGCGGCGGCAATGTACTTATGATGCAGTTCCGCACCGCCTACGAAGCTACAGGCCTCGGTGCCGTCCTCGTCGTAATCCTGTTTCCAGTCGTCCTTCCCGGCAGCTTCGTTATGGGTATAGGTACAGCCTGTAAAGTAGGGCGCACGTTCACTCCAGGGCTGCCGCAGGGTAGCATCCTCTTCCGTAGTGCCGGGGACACGGTACATATTGGCAAAGCGTTGGAAGGTATCTCCATACTGGTCATAGCTGTACTGGGTGGTATCGTTGTAGACATAGACCATGCCGTCTCCCGTGTGCCAGCCATAACGGTTACAGCCGTTGACACATTCATAGGGTCCAATGCGGTTGGAACTCATGGCAATGCCTACGGTATAGTTTTCCCGATGCTGTACCGCCCGATCTGCGGCATAGCGCATATGGGCATATTCCTCAGATGCCGGGGGTATGGTGCTGTCTATAATGGTCTCCTTTAGAGTCTGTACCAGATTCACTTCCCCCAAGGAAACGGCAAAGGAACTGTACGCCTTCTGTGTGTTCGCTTCGGTGTCCTGTAGCACCATAGAGCGGATAAACTGTTTCAGTTGCAGATCTTCTTCGGGGCCAAAGCAACCTACCAAGCGCAGTGCCGCCTTTAGGGCTTCTACTGCATAGGATCTGCCGGAATTGGGGAAACGACCGCTGTTCATGGCAAGGAGAACACCGTTATGGATCACAGGGCGGAAGGTTTCCATGATCCATCTAAACTGGTTCTTCCGCAGATCCGTTGTGGGTTCGAAGGCGGTTCCTGCCAAAACAGAGTAGGCACCTATGATGCGATTTCCCAAAACATCCGTACCGTAGGTTCCTTCCATAGGATAGTAGAAATGGCAAATATAGGAATAGTCGGACTTTACGCCGTCCCGTTTGGAAGGATCATCCTCTAAGAAATCCACCAAATTGGTCAGAGATTCCTCCATGAGAGCAGTGTTCTTTGTCAGTGCGGCGATCATGGGAGAAACACCCAGTCGGACACGGCGGTAGCCGATACTGGTATTATCGGTTTTCCCCGTGTTATTGGGACGAATGGCATCCAAAAGCTTCAGACAGGTGGCAGTCATTTTGTCACTGATTTCCTGCTCCTTGGCACTTTGGAAAGGCGTCAGAATGATGAGACTTTCTAAAATTTCCTTCTGTCCCCCGTAGGTCCAATCCCACCAGTTATAATTGGTGGTGGAATCATGGCCGGTATGCTGTTTGTCCCATGCTTCATAGTTAAAAAAGGTCATGGACTTTTCCAGGCCGTAGAAAATGGCACTGCGGAGCTCCGGGTTTTGATACAGCTCCGTGGTTTGCAAGACGCCGTTACCGTCTAAATAGCTGTAGGAAGCTCCGGGCGTTCCGTAAGCCTTTGCCATATAGCACAGATAAACCAACTGTTTGCGCATGGTGTCGCTGGAAATATAGATGGTAATATCCTGATTGCCGAAGACTCGATTGGGATTCTTTCGATTGTTTTCCAGATCCAACCAGTATTTTCCCCCGTTATAACCAATGCCGGAGGTGGTGACACCGGAAGCATTGGTCACACCAACAATTTTTTGGATCTCGGGATCCTCCCAATCCACGGACACATCTCCGCAAAAGGATTCCCTGTAACGGTCTATGAGCTGTTGCCAATCTCCGTCTGTATAAGCTGCCGCCTGCGCCGTATAACTGAAGAAAGGAACCGCGGAAATACAGAGAGATATCACGAGAAGATATAGAATCCATCTTTTTATCATAAGGTCTCCTCCTATCGTACTATAACTGCATCTTTTTACTCTATAATTCTATCAGAAAAGCACAGTTCTTTCCACCCTGTATTTTGCTATAATGCTGCTGTGGAGAAGTCCTCATTTAAGGTGATAACCTAAAATGTGAGATCCCCTGGGGAGATGTTTCTCCCCGGGGGATCCCATTTGGGTTATGCGAAGTAGGCCTTTGCGCTGTCGGAATAGGCGAAGAGGGCCTTGCACAGGTCTAAGAGGTTGCCTGCTTTATTGTTGCCGTAGGTATCGGCGCTGTACTGCAGGGTGCAGGATACGGGCGTCTCCCCTGCATAAATCTGTGCAGATACCACCGATCTCAGTTCTGCGGCTAACAGACCATCAAAGGTAAAGACATAGTAGCCCATTGCCTCGTTATACAGTTCCGGAGCACCAAGAGTAACGTTTTTCCGGTCGCCGTTTACATCCTCATAAGAAATACGGAGAGTCAGGTCCTTCACATCACCGTTGTAGCCTGCAGGGTTGAAGATAAACTTAAGGGCTACCTTGGATTCCAAATTCAGTGCCTTGCCTGCCCAAGCAATGGGAGTATTGTCCAAATCGTTCAGAACCTTGTTGGTGGTGCCAAAGGTCACTGCCTCTATGCTGCTGAGGTATGCCTTGTGTGCCTCTGTCATGAGGCTATCCGCAAGACTATCTGTGCGATAGCCCTTGAAGATCTGTGCCTTGGCACCGTAGCGGAGCAGGTCTGCACAGAGGGTCTTTAACCCATAGGCAATTCCTATTTTGTTTAGCTGAGAGTAGGCATAGGTCGCAATGCTATATTCGTCTGTAGGAGAGTAATAGGTCCGGCCATTCTTGGTGCCGTAGAGAACAGAGCGGATCCCATCGTTCATATTCACGGCAGTAAGACCACGAATGGTGAAATAGTAGTAATTGCCCTGATCCACAGGGAGGATCCTCAGGGTATTCACACCGACCTTGGTATTGCCTTCGTAAGTATCTACTTCTGCAAGAACATAGACGGTGTCCATGTCAAAGTCTTCTAAGTAAGACTTGCTGATAACCAAGTTCACGGAAATATCACTTGCCAGATTCAGGGTATGGCCCATCTTCCATGTAGTTTCTTCCACCGGTTCCTTGATTTCTACCTGTCCACAGATGCACAGACCATGGGTGTAGCTGTGAGGCACTTCCTCGGACAGACTGCAATTCTCACAGGTGATGATGTGGACTTCCCCATCCTCGGGCGTGTAAATAGGAGCATGACCGGTAGCAGGAACAACTTCCTGTGCAACAAGAACCGCATTGCAAACAGAGCAGTGCTTCCCTTCTGTCAGACCTGCAGTCGTACATGTGGGAGCCATCCCATTGTCGGTGACAAGCTGATGATCCTCTGTGGCAGAAATGCCACAGAGAGTGCATTTTACAATATGGGTATTGCTGTCATTGCTTTCGTAGATCATCTCGTGGCTTTGGCAAATGAAGGGCAGACCGTTGTTCACGGCATCGTTACGCACCCAGAGACTGAGGAGGCGATTCATCTTGCCGGGAACATCTGTTGCTTTCAGGTTGGCAACTGTTGTGCCTGCACCGGAAAGACCGCTGTTAGAAGGATAGTAGCAGTAATTTACCTTGCCTGTATTATATTTTGTGGCAATGGCGTTGGCAAACACACCGTCGGCGGTGGCAGTGTATTGGCTGTAGGAATTAAGAATATGCCCCTTGTTCTCTGCCGCAATGCCGGAAGACCCTGCATTAGAGGTGATTTCACCTGTATAGGAACAGCTCAAGATCATACCTCTGTTCTCGCCGGCAATACCACCGTGGGAGTTACCGCCGATGCGAATCTCTCCATACAGACCGTAGTGGTCGGAGATAGGGTATCCGTTGATCTTGTCCAGAGCAACCTTATAGTATGGAACATCCACATTGTTGCTGATGAACATAAAGTCTCCGCGGCTGGTTGCTTTTTCTTTATAGGAGCTGTAGGTGTTCTGATCCACGGGAGTACCCAGCTCCACTGCGGCATAACGGGCCTCTGTCAACTTCTTACTCAGCTCCTGTGCCATCTTGGAAGAGGGCTGTGCATTAAAGTCGCCGATGATGTGGAAATAGATCTCGTTATACCCCTTGGCCTCATACTTTTCCATAAGGGCGTTCATGCGGTTCATGATCAGCTCCATGCCCTTGTCACGAGCCAGCTCTACCTCGTGATCCAAATGGGCATTGGCGGCAATGATGAGCATATTGTTGCTCTTGACCTTCAGAACTGCGTAGGTGCAGGTACGGTAATGGATCGCACCCCAACCGTAAGAGATCTTATCCGGGGTCTCACTGAGCCAGAAGGTACCCTTTTCCAGAGCGGAGAACTTACTGCTCTTCCAGTAAATAGGAGTTCCCGCCTCGGAAATGGAGGTATTGCCGTAAACAAGCTGCTTTTCGTAACCTGTGAGAACACTGTCAATGGCAGTCTTCCACACAGAATCGTATTCCTGGAAGCCGATGATATCGGGAGAATAGTTCTTGAGGAAGGTCTTCATACGGGGGATTCGCTCTTCCACACTGTTGGGAGAGGGGTCATTTGCACGGGAGTAGCGGACATTCTGACACATGAGTGTGTAATCATAGGTGGTCCAGGTAGATACCACATCAGCACTGCTCATACAGCCCATAACCAGACCTGTATCATTGATGCCAACCACGGTACCTGTGTTGGTGTTACCGGAAACCGTAGCATCTTCCACACAGAGGAATTTTACAGTGCCTTCTTTGAGATATCCCACAAGACCCTGTGCGTTATCTCCTGTAATGACAAAGTTCTTAAAGCAATGTCCCTGTCCGTCAAGGACACCGCAGAAGGGTGCGTTCTTTGTTCCCATAGAGGGAATTGCCTGTCCACCGAAGTCCAGATCGGCAGTAATGCGAATATATTGATCCTTATAGCTGTTACCGCCATTGACCGCTTCTGCAAGAGCCAAATATTCTTCTACAGAGCCAATGTCCATAACGGTTGCCCATTTTGCATAGAAGGTCTTGTCCCCTACGGAATCGGGATCGATCACCGCCATAGGCTGGCCGGTAAGGTTCTTATTCTCAAACCAACCGGCAAAGGCGTAGCCTTCTTTGGTCAGCAGAGTCTCGTCGGGGAGACCTGCCCCGGGAGCCTTGGTATAGATAGAAGCACCTGTTCCTGTCCATGTGCCACCGTTTGTCTCATAGCTGATAGAGAAGGGCACAGCCGTGGGATAGGCATAGGAGGTAATGGCATCGGGAGCAGGATATCCTTTCGTGCCATAGTAGTATTCTGCATTGGTAGAGGGCAGATCGTCCCCTAAATTAGCGCAGATGGTCTGATAGTCCAGCTGGATCCCATCTGCGTAGGAATACAGACGGGTGCAGATCGCAGGCTGTTGGTTTTGCGTACAGATCGCAGGAGCCACAGGCGTATTGGTAAATACCCCTGTGCTTGTGGTCTTACGGGAAGAGGTGTTAATGTAAGAGCCCACAATGCCGGACTGGAACCGCTGGAGATTGGTTGCAGAGCCCGCTACAGACACATCGCAAGCGGTTTTCAGATAGTAGCAATCCTTAAAGGCAGGGGTATAGCCCTCTTTCACGCGAGCCAGAGCCGCTACATCACTTGTTGCGGTAACGATGCCTGTATTGAAGCAACCGGTCATTTGGATATTAGCCTGTCCCCAGCCTGCAATACCGGCGGCGCCTCGTTGGGTGGCGGTAATGGTACCGTAGTTACCGCAGTAGTTAAAGACAGAGCTCATTCTTGCCACACCGGCAATACCGCCGATGCCGTCACTGCCGGTGGTGGATTTGATACTTGCGCCGTTGGTGCAGTACTCAAAGGTACAAGCATCTGCATAGCCGGTAATACCGCCGGCCCGGTTACCCACAGTGACAGAGCCGTTGTAAATTTGCAGGCCGTTAAAATAAGCCTGATAACAGCTGCCGAAGAGACCGCCGCCGTTGAGAGCGGTGTCATTGACCTTCAGGTTAAACACTCTAAAATTGTTTCCGTAGAAGCTACCGGAGAAGGACTTAGACCAATCGTCATTGGCAACAAATTGCCCAATGGGGGTATGGAGCTCATACTCCATATTGATGTCCCCCAGCATGTAGAAATCCTTACCGGCAAAAGTCACGCCGCTGTTCACAGCCGTTGCCATCGCCGTAAAGCCGGCGGCATCGGTCACAACATAAAGCTCTTCATTGGGGAAAGTGCTGTAGTCAACAATATTGGCCGCATCAATGGTCACAGTGAGGCTTGCATTCTTTGCAGGCATGACGAAGCTACGGTCACTGACTGTTCCTGCATTGGCACTGAGGCTCGCAGCGATATTTTCGGGAACGCCAACGGTGTAGACATCCCCGGCATTTAAATACATGGAGGCAGTTGTGCTCTTCCCCTTGGCAACATAGGTAACAGCCAAATAATACACACCGGCGGTCTTCCGCAGTTCGGGGAACAGCGCACCCTGAGACCATACAGGCTCCCCGCCCAAGGGAGATCTCACATCCAACACACGGGCAATATAGCCACTGGCCAGCCCATGGCGAGAGGCCTTAAGCTCTCCTTCGGACCAGTCGTATTCTGTGTAGCTACCGTCAAAATAGTAGTTATTGAACATGGCCTTGGACTTATTGCTCTCTGTAATGTTGTTGCTGTAGCGACCGATAGCGTATTTGGTCTCTGCCACAAGCTGACCCATATTGAAGCAGTTATAGATCTGTCCAATGTAGCTGTCACTGCTACCCTGACACCAGCCGGAAATGCCTGCGGCAACTTTGATGCCGGTGGCAATACCTGCAAAATAGCAGTTTTTCGCAACAGCGCCCTGTTGCAGGCCGCCTACGATACCACCTACGGAAAGAGAAGCGTAGTCGCCGGAAATGGTAACGGAAGAAGAACTCCAACAGCACTCGATCAGGCCCTTTTCCACGATACCTGCTATGGAACCGGCACGCCAGCCATCCTTGCTACAGGTAGCAGTGAAAATACCGGCTTCCATGCCCAGATTCCTAACCACACCGGTAGCCGTTACTTTGCCAATAAAGCCGCAGTTTAAATCATTGGTGGTAACCGTCAGCCGCTTGACTGCATGGAAGCCACCATCGAAAATACCTGCGAAATTCACAGGAGGCGTATAAGAAAAGCCGTTCATGTCGATGTCGCAGATCATATACAGAGTTTTACCGGAAAAGTTGTTGTTTTGTCCTAATTCAGAGAATTTTTGCAGCCCTTCCGGTGTGGAAATTTGAAACTCCTTGGAGTAGGGATACTGCTCATAGAGGAGGATGTCAGGAATGGTCTCAGTGGCCTGTACTTCCATGGGAAAAATCTCAAACATAGGGCACAGGGAGAGAACACATGACAAAGCCAAAAGGATGCAAAGGACTCGTCTTTTCATGGTTGAATCTCCTTTCGGGATATATTGCCATTTTATTTTACCAAAGCGGATCCGGAAAGTCAAGTTGAAAGACCCCACTTGAGGAAAACATTCCTCAAGTGGGGCGTGGGATTTAGGCTATGGTTTCAATTTGTGTCAACGTTTAATACGATATTTCCGTGAAAAGTAGACACTTTTCATGGGAGGTTTTGTGCCACAAGCGGCACAAAAGACATCTCATACTATGGAAACTCTGAATAAATAGCCGTCGGCACTCAGCGAATCTTTTGTCCCAACTTTTCGGTTTGAAAAACTTGAAATACACAAAGTATTCCTGCGTTTTCCAAACCTCAATTTGGAACAAAATCTCTCGCCGATTGCTCTCGGCG
>JAZRGR010000023.1:0-18219 GCA_045644345.1 Faecousia sp.
GATTTCCGAATTTGTTCGTAGGGGCGACCTGTGGTCGCCCGCAAAATGTTTCATACTATTATTCAATTAAAAGTAGACAACTTTTAATTGAATCTTTTTGTGCCAAAGGCACAAAAAGCGTCTCATGCAAGTTTCTACGCCCTTACGGGCTATAAAAAGTAGCCATTTCCAATGTCTACTTTTTAAAGAAACTTGGTATCGATTTTGTCGGAAAACTCCTGATAATCCTGTAATTTCGTCATTGTCGTTTAACGACAATGACCGGGCGACCACAGGTCGCCCCTACGGTGTTATACGATAAACAGCTCCATAAATCGGAATTTGACCTCCTAATTGAATAAAAAAGGGCAGACTGTACGGTAATCGTACAGTCTGCCGATTTGGCTATATGGTGATCGATCAGCGGCTCTGCAGGAAGGTCTCCAAATCGATCTTGTGGTTGTATTTTACGGCGGCGGACTTATCCTTGCGGAGGATGGTCTCGCTGAGATCAATATGATTCAGGGCGGCTATGGCAACGATATAATGGATCATGTCCGCAAGCTCTACCGCAAGCTGATCCTGAAGATCCTCACCCTCGGTGGCCTTTCTTCCGGCGCGCTTGTTCAGCACCTCGGCTACCTCGCCGATCTCCTCCACCAGCTTCATGAACATACTCTGCTCCGTAGCACGACCTTCGTAATGATCTTGTAAATAGGCTTGTAGTCTTTCAATTGTAATATCCATAATCAATCTATCCCATTGTTATTTTAGTGCGTAAACGGATCTTCTGTTGGGTCCTAATACAATCCGATAAAGAATTGCAATACAAATTTCAATGATAAAATAGCATAGGAAAACATACCATATTGCGGATGGCGCAAAAATATGAACCATCACCAAAACAAGATGCCTATAAGGCGATTATATCACAAAAATCGGAATATATCAATGATGTATCGCCTATAGGCGATATGATGTTATGCTACGCATAATGATGTTGCGGAACGCAGTTCCGCAATGATGCGTTGTTTGCCAAAAAACATTAGCGAAGCGAGATCATTGCCTAAGGAAACATCATTGTGCAACAACATCATTTGTCACAGGCAAACATCATTCAAAAAGACCTTTTTGTCTGTTAGACAAAAAGGTCTTTTTGTTGGAGCGGGTGACGAGGCTCGAACTCGCTACCTCCACCTTGGCAAGGTGGCGCTCTACCGGATGAGCTACACCCGCATTTGCAGGAATCATTATACACGCAAATCCTGCATTTGTCAAGTGCTTTTTTGAAATTTTTTAAAAATTTTTAGAAGCTTGCTTCTGCGGTCTCCAGGACTCTGTCAATGTCCATGAGATAGCGTTTCTTTTTCTTGGGCTCCAAATATACGGTAAAGGTGGTGATGTTCCTGTTCTCGATGATATAGGAGGGATCCTCCCACAGATTCTCGCTGTAGAACATTCGCTCGGTGCCGTCCTCCGGATCCATCCAGCGGCAGACGATCCGATAGGGGTGTATACCGTTGACGGAATAGCGGGTGTTAAGCTCTGTATTTACATAGGGAGCGTGGATCAAGGTGCCGGATTCCTTTAGGGAGGCTTTCCGCCATTTCCAACCGGTAGCCGTAGTGAGCATACCAATCCCCATAGCTGTGAAAAGCAGACCGAAAAGCGGAAACAGCAGGCTGATAAACCGTGCAGATTTTGTCATGATCACATGGGGGGCATTTGCTCTAAAATAAATGTGGAGCTCTTTGCCTACGCGGTGGGTGAAGTTATAACCCTCCAAGGTCTTTTCGTAGGGGAACCCGTAAGCCTCATACTCTATCACGGTTTTATAGTGTTTGTCGCCGTCTTTCCTGTAGGTGATGATGTCTGTGATCACTGCAGTGGTCTCGATCTTGTCACTGAGATCCATACGGTCAATGGCTATCCCTGTACCCACAAATGTGGCGACAAGCCCGACGAGGATAAATACAATGGCAATGATTGCCACACGAGGATTCTTGTTCATGGGAGGCTCCTTTCCTACTGTTCAAAAAAAGGCGGCAAGGCGACGTCGCGCACCTTGCCGCCATGGTCGGCATATAAAGAGTGGGATTAGCGAGGAATAAAGTCTCGGGGTTTGTCTTCACGGAGGCGGAAGTACCATTCGATAGCGTCGGCGATCCTGCCGCAAGCCTCACCGTCTCCGTAGGGATTGACGGCGTGTGCCATCCGGGCATACAGTTCGGGATCCTCCAGAAGCTCTGTGGCAAGACGGAGGACATCCTCGTGCTCCACACCTGCCAGCTTGACGGTGCCTGCAGCCACAGCCTCGGGACGCTCGGTTTCCTTACGGAGGACCAGTACGGGCTTGCCCATGGCGGGAGCCTCCTCCTGGAGTCCGCCGGAGTCGGTCATGACGAAGTAGCAACGAGCCATGAGATTGTGCATTTCCTCTACGTCCACGGGGTCGATTAGGTGGACACGGTCAATACCGCCCAGCTCCTCTTGAGCACATTGACGGACAACGGGGCTCAGATGGACGGGATAGACCACTTCTACCTCGGGGTGAGACTCTACCAGCTTCCGTACTGCGGAGAGAATGTCATGCATGGGCTTGCCGTAGTTCTCCCGGCGGTGGCAGGTGAGGACGATAACACGGCGGTTCTCGAAATCCAGTGTATTGAGGATCTCTGTAGAGAAACGGTAGTCCTGACGGACTGTGGTCTTCATAGCGTCGATCACAGTATTGCCGGTAATGAAGACTTCGCCCTTAATGGCTTCTTTCTTCAAGTTCTCTGCATTGGCTGTGGTGGGGGAGAAGTGGAGCTCTGCGATGTCTCCAACCAGGGTGCGATTCATCTCCTCGGGGAAGGGGGAATACTTGTCGTATGTACGGAGCCCTGCTTCTACATGGCCCACGGGGATCTGGTGATAGAAGGCGGCGAGAGCGCCTGCAAAGGTGGTGGAGGTGTCTCCGTGGACCAGGATCAGATCCGGCTTTGCCTCCTGCAATACAGTCTCCATGCCTAAGATGGCACGGGTGGTAATGGAGGACAGGGTCTGCTGCTTCTGCATAATATTCAGATCATAATCACCCTTGAGCTTAAAGATCTCCATGACGGAGTCCAGCATCTCCCTGTGCTGACCGGTGAGGCAGCAGATACTCTCGAAATACTCACGCTCGGCAAGCGCCTTTACCAGGGGTGCCATCTTGATGGCTTCAGGCCGTGTGCCGAATACGGACATGACCTTAATCTTCTTTGTCATCATTGTGATCCTCCTCGTGCTTGGTGTGGTGGCGCTTGATAATGAATAATTGCAGACCCAGAGTGCCTACCAGAATCAATGCAACAAGGAAGATCAAGGCCTGGATCTCACCCTTGTCGGTGAGGACGACGGCACAGATCCCCAGAACCACGGTGATCAGGTAGGAAATCATGACAGCCTGCTTTTGGCTAAAGCCCATGTCGATCAGTCTGTGGTGTACATGACCGCGGTCTGCGTGCATGGGGCTCTGACCCTTTGCCAATCGGCGGATCACAGCAAAGCAGATGTCGAATAGGGGCAGACCCAGTACCAGGAAGGGCACTGCGAAAGAGATCATAGCGTAGGTCTTGAACAGACCGAAGACGGACACGGAGGCAAGCATAAACCCTAAGAAGGTAGAGCCTGTATCTCCCATGAAAATAGACGCAGGATTAAAGTTATAGGGAATGAAGCCAATGCAACCTCCTAAAATGGAGGCTAATACCAGTGCGGACAGTGTGGCATTGGGCTCCGGCACCAGGAGTAGGGCAACTACCAGCATAGAGCCGGCAGAAATTGCGGAAACGCCTGCAGCCAGACCGTCCAAGCCGTCGATAAAATTGACTGCATTGGTCAGCATCACGATCCAGATCACGGTGGCAAAGGAGCTCAGCCAACCGGGCAGCTCCCAACCGAGGAAATTCTCGATCCGACAGCCGTGACATACCACGACGACTGCCGCAATGATCTGTACCAGGAATTTAGGGATGGCACGCAGAGTCTTGATGTCGTCTGCAATACCCAGTGCTACGATGATGATGGCACCTATGAGAATGCCCTGCAGCTCAGTATTCAGCTTGCCGAAAATCAAGAAGCTGACGAGAAAACCCAGGAAGATCCCCAAACCGCCCATACGGGGGATGGGTTTATTGTGCATACGCCGCTTGTCCTTGGGAATATCCATGGCACCTACCTTGTGGGCGAGCCATTTGACCAGAGGGGTGATACAGCAGGAGATCCCTGCGGCTGTCAGGATGGCATACAGCAGGCGCACAATGAATGCAGATTCTAAAACCATGGTGACCTCCTCAGCGAGCTACGAAGCCCACCTTCTTGTATACCTTACGCAGAGTCTTCTCTGCAACATAGGATGCCTTCTCTGCACCTTCGGCACAGACCTTCTGCAGGTAGGCTTTATCTGCCAACAGACGGGTGGCTTCCTCACGGATGGGACGGAGTAACTCAACAACAGCTTCGCCTACAGTCTTCTTGAAGTCGCCGTAGCCGCGACCTGCAAACTCGGCTTCGATCTGCTCGTAGGTCCGGCCTGTAGCGGCAGAATAGATGCTCATGAGGTTGGAGATCCCCTTCTTGTTATCCCAATCGTAACGGACTTCCGTATCGCAATCGGTGACAGCCCGCTTGAACAGCCGCATAATATCCTCCGGCTTATCCATGAGGGTGACGCGACCGGGATCCTCATCCTCGGACTTGGACATCTTGGCATCGGGGTTGGCAAGGCTCATAACACGGGCGCCTACCTTGGGAATATAGGGCTCGGGAACCTTGAAAACATCGCCGTAAACACCGTTGAAACGGCGGGCGATATCACGGGTCAGTTCTACGTGCTGCCGCTGGTCTTCACCGACGGGAACCAGATCAGCCTGATACAGCAGGATGTCTGCGGCCATGAGGGCGGGATAGGTGAAGAGACCACCGTTGATGTTGTCCGCGTTCTTGGCACTCTTGTCCTTGAACTGGGTCATACGGGACAGCTCGCCGAACATGGCATAGCAGTTCAGAACCCAACCAAGCTCTGCGTGCTGGTGGACATGGCTCTGGAGGAAGAGGACGTTCTTCTCCGGGTCAATGCCACAGGCGATGTACTGTGCCAACTGCTCCAGGGAGCGGCGGCGGAGGTCGGCGGGATTCTGACGGACTGTAATGGTGTGCAGGTCTGCCATGAAGTAGTAGCAGTCGAACTCATCTGCACGGTCCTTCCAATTCCGGATCGCACCTACATAGGAGCCTAAGGTCAAGCTACCGGAGGGCTTGATGCCGGATAGCATTCTTTTCTTTTGAATCTGTGTTTCGGACATGATTTTGTCACACCTTTCAGAGTGTTTTCTATTCATCCATATATTCTATCATACTTTATACAGTTTCGCAAGTACCTTAACAGCCCTGCAACAGATTTGTTTCCAAATACCGATTTGTCGGTCTGTTTGAAATTTGCACAGACCAAAGCCTTCTCCTTGAGGAGAAGGTGCTCCGAAGGGGCGGATGAGGTGGAAAATGTTTCGTATTCGCCATAGATTTCTATAAATACGCAACATTTTACCGCACACCTCATCAGTCTCGCTCCGCTCGACAGCTTCTCCTCAAGGAGAAGCCTTGGTCCCTGCCATGCCTTCGACCTGCTCGATAAATCGGAATTTGCCTATCGCAGGACCTCCCACTCAGGGAGGGGGAGACGCTGCATGGCACCGAAGATTCGATTCTTCAGATCCGGGTACTTCTGTTGCAGCTCGGCAATGAGATCCTTGGTTTCCTGTCGCTTGGTTCGCTTGTCCACGGGACAGCGGTTGTGAACAATGGGCAGGCTCTCCCGTTCCACAAAATTGGTAATGGTCTTTTCGCTTAAGTACATCATGGGACGGATCTGGGTCACTCCTGTACGATCCAGGAAGGTTACGGGCTGGAAACAGCCGATGCGGCCCTCGTACAGCAGGTTCATCAGAAAGGTTTCTACTGCATCGTCGTAGTGATGACCCAGGGCGATTTTGGAAAAGCCTTGGTCTAACAGCGCTTGATTCAGAGCACCTCTGCGCATCTTGGCACACATGGAGCAGGGATTCTTCTCCTTACGATAGTCGAAGATGATGGGAGCAATTTCCGTCTTAACTACGGTAAAGGGGACATTCCATTCCTCACACTGACGGGCAATGGGGGAGAAGTCCATGCCGAAGCCCAGATCTATGGAAATGGCGGTCAATTCATAGGGTAGGGGATAATATTCCCGCATAGCCGCAAGGAGAGCCAACAGGGCGATGGAGTCCTTGCCTCCCGAGAGACCTACGGCGATCCGATCATTGGCTTCGATCATTTTGTAATCGTCTACACAGCGACGTACCATGCCCATCATTTTCTGCATTTTGAGACAGTTCCTTTCTGATTTGGGATTTTTATGGAAAATTAGGAAGTGAGAAAACGGGAGAAAAAATGAGGAAATGAGAGATTTTGCGAGTTCTTCCTGCGTGGGATAAATTTTTTTAAAAAAGCTCTTGACATTGTGTTTTTCTATGATATAATGAGGAAGCTTCGCGTAGATTATACGCAAAAAACTCACGTTTGTCAAAATATTTTATTATTATTTTCGGAGGAAACATCATGTCCACTACCCTGGTCAGAAAAGAAGATGTGCAGCGCAAGTGGTACATCGTCGATGCAGCAAACCAGCCCCTGGGCCGCACTGCTGTCACCGTCGCTAACATCCTGCGCGGCAAGGTCAAGGCAGACTTTACCCCCAACGTCGACTGCGGCGATTATGTCATCGTCCTCAATGCCGACAAGGCTATCCTCACCGGCAAGAAGCTGGATCAGAAGTACTATCGTCATCACTCCGGCTGGATCGGCGGCCTGAAGGAGACCAAGTACAAGACCCTCATGGCAGAGCGTCCCGAGTTCGCAATGGAGCTCGCTGTTAAGGGCATGCTCCCCAAGAACACCATCGGTCGTGCCGCTCTGGGCCGCCTCAAGGTTTTCAAGGGCACCGAGCATCCCCACGCTGCCCAGAAGCCCGAAGCTTGGGTTGACTAATCAGGAGGTAACAGATCATGTACGAAAGCAAGAGACAGTATCAGTACGGCACCGGCAGACGTAAGTCTTCCATCGCTCGTGTTCGCGTTTACGAGAACGGCACCGGCTCCATCATCATCAACGGCCGTGACATCGACGACTACTTCGGTCTCGATACCCTTAAGCTCATCGTCCGTCAGCCCCTGGTCAGCACCGACACCATCGGCAAGGTCGACATCATCTGCACCGTCAAGGGCGGCGGCGTTACCGGTCAGGCCGGCGCTATCCGTCATGGCATTTCCCGTGCACTGCTGGGTGTTAACGCAGAGTACCGTGCAACCCTCAAGGCTGCCGGCTTCCTGACCCGTGACCCCAGAATGAAGGAGAGAAAGAAGTACGGTCTGAAGGCCGCTCGTCGCGCTCCTCAGTTCAGCAAGCGATAATTTTAGTTCCCCAAGAGATAATTTTACCACATTTATTTGCCATTTTTGGCGGCTATTTGCGGCAAAAACCCGTCTTTTGGCGTATTAAGAGTCGCAAAATTGTCCTGCCCTGTATTGCGTAAGGAACAAGTAAGGAACAGGTAAGGAACAAATTTTGCAGGCTCACAAATCAAAACAAGTTTTTGGCAGGAGATAGCTCTTCGGAGTTATCTCCTGTTTTTTGTATCTTGTCTCATATTTTATTGATTGCCTCCAGAAGGGTCTCCGTTCTCAGATGGGTGTACACTCGCTCTGTCAAAGTCATGGCTCCCGAATGGCCTACTATCTTTTTTATCATGGTAGGCTCTACTCCGGCCTCCGTCAGCATGGAGATACAGGTGTGTCTTGTGTCGTGAGGTCTGTGTTCCATGTTGATTTGCTCCATCAGAGGCTGGAAGTAACATTCGTAGTAGTTGCTGTAGTCAAAGTGCCTCTGGTGGTGATTGTGGAGCAGATATTCGCATTGAGAGGATTCGTACCAGATTTTGTAGAAAGGCAGCACCTTGTCCGCAATAGGAACTCTGCGGATGCCGTTTTCCGTCTTGCTGTCTACCACATCGAAGTATTGCTCCTCAAGATGTACATTTTCCTTTTTTAGATCCAGCAGCTCCGAGATACGGCACCCATTGTAGATGAGCATCAAAATGATTTGATAATGGGGATTCTCTGCCAGTGTCCACAAAACCTTGATTTCATCAGGTGTAAAGGGGTTGGCATCCCGCTTGTCCGGGTTTTTGTCCTTGAATTGCTCGATGCTCACATACTCGGCATAGTCCTTACTGCAGATCTCATGCATCATAGCGTATTTGTAGAGCTGATTGAAGAGGTTTTTCAGTTTCTTCAATGTGGGGTAGTTCTTGCCACAGCCGTTTACCACGCTTTGGAGATCTGCAAGTCGAATATCCCGGAAGGGCTTGTTGTACAGGGCTTCGCACACTTTGTAGGAAGCATTGTAGCCGTTCACATTGGAGTGTGAAATCGTGGGATACTTTTCCTGCGACCACAGAGCGAACACATCTGCAAAGGTTAGTTTTTTGCCGATGTCATATGGAGTTCTCCGATACTCATTCAGCAAATCCAGAGCCTCCGCTTTGGTTCTGGTGTAGCCCAAGACCTCTTGAATCTGAACCGGTTTGTCCTTGACGGGATCATAACGCCATCCTGTGGTGATCATTGCTGCATAGGGTTTTCTTCGATTTCCGGATAATTTTTTAACGGTTCCGTATCCGTTTGGTAATTTCAAATAGTATCAATCTTCCTTTCTCCCGATGTTTTCAATCATTGATTGGCAGGGATATGTATCTGTCCCTTACTCTTCGGTTCCTGCCTTTTTTAATTGCTCCAACATTTGCCGATCCAATTCATTTCGGCGTCGGATTCGCTCCTCCAATGTGAGGGGCGTTTCTTTTTTGTCCTCCAGCATAGTATCTGCATGGTAGGCCAGTCGCTTCTCTACCCACAAGTCAAGGTTTTCTTGATCTGTCCAGTAGGTCTCCAGCTTCTGCAGTTCCTTTGCGTATTCCTCCATGAACAGACATAGTGCTGCATTCATGGGTGCAGTATGATCCTGTCCGTTAAAGCGAAGAGAACAATTCCATTCATCATGGTGGGGAGGTCTCTGCACATCGATGGTGAAACGAAGGTTGGCCTTCTTGCTAAGCTGGTGAAGCACTGCGATCACATCGGACAGGCTTTCCAACACAACTTCCGGCTTTTTGTATCCGATCAGTTCCACAGGGGATATGTCGAGAATCTTTGCAATCTCATTTACCATTGCAATGGAGGGTCTGATTTCGCCGCTTTCATACTTTTGGACAGTGCGCAGGGTTTTGTTTAACCGAGTGGCGAGTTCTGTTTGATTTAAGCCGGCCGCTTTTCGTGCCGCCTTGATTCTCTCACCGATTTCAGTTGGTTTGCTGTTCATTTGAATCACCTCGCTCCTATTGTATCACATTGTCCTGCGAATTGCAAGAGCGTATTACGAATTTTTTATTCGTATTTCCTCTTGACAAAATGCGCAGGGTGTGTTATCATTACTATGCGAACTAATAGTTCGTATTTTGAGCGAAGGAGGTGATATGATGGACGATAGAAAACTCTACTTGGAACTGCCGCCTTTTACCGGGCGCAATGTTCCCATTGCGGAGATCGCGAAGGCCATGCACAAGGATCAGCAGTATGTTCGGGTTGGATTGCAACAGGGAATTCTGAAATTCGGCTATGTGTTAAAGATGGAAGATTCTCAGGAATTCAACTACTACTGCCCCGACCGTAAGGTTTGGGAGGAGATCGGCTACTTTCAGCCGGAAGTAGTACAAAAAAAGAGCCCTCATCCCGCCAGATGAGAACTCTTTGGGTGAAAGCCCAACGGTAGCTACCGAGGGTCAATCAGCATCCACTGATATTATACCCAAGGTAGCTGCCAAATTCAACAACTATTTTAAGGAGGATATGAATTTGACAGACTTTGAAGACGACATTATGGAAGATTTTTCGGACATAGGAAGTCCCGGATATCTCCCCACCATTTCCATGACGGAGCTGTATAACAGCGTTTTTGAAAGCAAGCCGCCTATTGTGGATGGTTTGCTTTATCACGGAACCTACTTATTTGTCGGTTCTCCGAAATATGGCAAATCATTTCTGATGCTTCAGCTTACTTATCACATCAGCGCCGGTCTGCCCATATGGGGATATGCTGTCCGAAAGGGAACAGTTTTATACCTCTCCCTTGAAGATGACCACCCCAGACTCCAGAGTCGCCTGTATCGGATGTTCAAAGAGGAAGTCAGTAGTAATCTATTCTTCTCAACTTGGGCGAAGAAGCTCGGCGAAGGATTTGAGGATCAGATCACCACTTTCGTAAGAAAACACCCGGATACGCAATTGATTGTTATTGATACTCTGAAACGAATCCGAAGCGCAACAACAAACAAAAGCGGATATGACGATGATTATGATTTCGCCGCATCCATTGCCAATCTCGCCCGACAGCTTAAGCTTTGCATCATCATTGTGCACCACACTCGGAAGATGAAATCCGACGATAAATTTGAAATGATCTCCGGAACAAACGGTTTGCTTGGTGCTGTGGATGGAGCTTTCCTGCTGGAAAAGTCCAACAGAAATGCAAGAACCGCAACCCTTAGTGTTACCGGTAGAGATCAGCCGGATATGGTTCTCAATCTTGAAAAGGACACCGAAACACTCCAATGGACATTGGAAAGTGCAGAGGTAGATTTGTGGGTCGAACCGCCCGATCCCATTTTGGATGCCGTTGCTAAAATTGTTTCCGTAGAAACTCCCCTATGGAGTGGAACCGCTACGGAGTTAGTTACTCTCTTGGGAATTGATATTAAACCAAACCAACTGTCTGTGAGGTTGAATATCAATGCCCAACGGTTGTGGAAAGAACACAATGTTCGCTACCACAACAGCCGAACTCACGCCGGAAGAAAGATCACCCTCGAACTGATTGACTCCAAGGCGTGACGATCTGTGACGGCGGTGACGGTGTTTTTGAGGTATCGAAAACACCGTCACCATTGACACCCACCGTCACGGATCGGTTTCTGAAGGTCATGGAAACTATTATGAAAGAGTTTCCTTGTGGGGAGTTGTCCGCAGACAACGGGGCAAAGCCCCACTGCCCCCTCGGAGAGCCCACGGTACTTTGCAGCCCTCAAGGATGAAAGTACCATAGTGGGTTATTACACTTTGAAAAGTGCCGTTCTCCAACCGCACTACCGACTATACCGCTGAAGATCAGCAGAAAGGAATCAAATGCCAAGAAACGACGGAATCAACAGAACACTTGCAAGGAATCGAGATTTGAAGGCCAAGGACATTGCAAATGCCCAAGCACATAACGAAAGAGAAAAAACCGCATATTCCAACCCGGATATCATCCCGGAAGAAAGCTGCCGAAATGTTCACTACAAGAAGCCCACGCAAAGCTACGCCGATCTCTTTGACCATCTGAAAAAAGAAGGTGTGATCTCCACCAGAGGTCTGAAGGAGGACGCAACCACCTACTGCGAACTGCTCTTCGATGTAAATTCCGCTTACTTCTATAATCACGGAGGCTACGAGTTTGCAAAGCAATTCTACGCAGATGCCTACAAAGCTGCCGTAGAAATCGTAGGCGGAGAGCAATACATCCTCTCCGCAACCATGCACGCCGACGAGCGAAACCGAGCCATGAGCGAAGCCTTGGGCGAGGAAGTGTACCACTACCACCTCCATGTGGTCTATATCCCTGTGGTAGAGAAGCAGATCCTTTGGAGTAAACGCTGTAAGGACAAAGCACTGATAGGCACCGTGAAAGAAACCATTATGCAGGTCAGCAGAAGTAAAAAATGGAACTCCCAACAAGCTGTAGACGAAAGCGGACAACCTATGTTCTCCAAAACCGGGAAGCCGATCCTCGTCCCCTCCTACAGCGTACTCCAAGACACCTTCTTCCAAGCCATGAAAAAAGCAGGCTACACAGACATCGAACGAGGCAAAAAAGGCAGTACAGAAGAACACCTAACCGTCACCCAATTCAAGGTACAAGCCGAAAGGAAACGACTGGAAGCCTTGCAGGAGCAAAGCCACACCGCAGAAGAAACTTTATCCCACCTTGAAGATGCACAGCGGTCTACAGCGGAATCCCTGTCACAGCTTCGAGGTGAGCAACAATCTACGGAAAAAGTTCTGTCTCAACTCCGAGAGGAGCAACAGACCGCACAAGTGGCCCTGAACCAAATTCAAGGAGAACAACAATCCGCAGAACAAGCCCTCTCCCAACTCCAAAGAAAGCAACAATCCGCAGAAAAGGAACTGGAGCAGCTCCGTGGCGAAAACTACGCAGCCGAGGAAGCCTTGGAAGCCCTCCAAGAACGACAACGATCCGCAGAGGAGAAAACAACCCAAGCCCTCCAACGCATGGAAGAAATCGCCCCTAAATTAGAGGCAATCGAAGCAATCGCAAAAGACTTCTCCGCCGACCCGGAAGAACTCCTTCCCACCGCCGGCACCTTAGAATCCGCCAAAAGCTACCGAGAAAAGAAAGCCAAACCCCTGTGGAACAAAATCGTAACCGTCCTCCGATCCCTCTACCGAGCCTACTTAGATCTAAAGGAACGCTACGACACCCTCCAACAACGCTTCTTCCGCGAGCGTATGCGCACCGACGACATGGCCGACCGCATCGCCGAACTCACCGAGCAAAACAAACAACTCACCGCCCAAAACAAACAATCCACCCAAGCCCTCGAAACCCTAAAACAAGCCTTTGGAAAAGAAAAAGTAGAATCCACCCTCGAAGCAGCAAAACGCGATAAAAGTCTAGATGTAACACAGCAACATCTGCGCAAGTGGTCTACTCTAAAAATGAGATAAGCATAATCTGAGATTTTACGCACTGCTATAAATCAGCTCCATACTCTCCCCCACTATACTGCAAACAAAAAAGGCATCTCAACCCAAAAAGGCAATGGTTGAGATGCCATTCGCTTTTTGGGGAAGGGCAGTTAGGTAACTTCATACGATGCTACCATTTATAATACATACCTGTGACATCCCAACCAAGAGGTTAACAAGATGATAATCTCGCTATAAATCGTTGAACAAACCTTGTATTGCTTATTTCTTCCAAATTTTAAGTTTATCTGCACCGTCCAACAAAAATCTTTTAGCAGTATTGCAAATATTATAAAAATGCACTATACTGTTCTCAAAACAAAAACGGAGGCATTCTATGAAAAAAAATCACATTAGATAACACAAAGAATATTCGACACATTGAATTTGTTTTGCCTGAAAATCCAGGAGTCTACTTATTAGTAGGTCCAAATGGCTCCGGAAAAACAACTTTATTAGTTTGTTTAGATAGAATATGTAACTCAAATGCATTTGCAAGAGGCTTTAGTGCTTCGCGGAACTTCGGCGCAGTTGATCAGTATACTGATTCTACCATAAAGTATGAGACAACCTCCCCTGAAACATGCCTTCTTTTTCGCAAGAAAAGTGCAAGATGGGCAGTTTCACCCAAAGGGAAAAGCCATCTCTTATCTTCATTTGGTTTTTCAACAAGTGTATTTATTAAGGCAGATGCAAATCGCATAAATATTACAGAGCAGGAAATTAGACAAGGTAGATTCGAACCCGCAGATTTGGTCGTGAAGCGAGAATTAAACATGTTGTTTGAAACGACTAAGTTTAATAGACTAAAGAGGTTGCGAAACACCAATGGTCGGGGTCGTCCTGCAACATATTTTTATGTAATTGAGGAAAACAATGGGAAATACTACTCAGAAAAGCGATTCAGTACAGGTGAGTTAGCTTTGCTTAGATTGGTAGAACAGTTGAATGTTATAGACAATAATGCATTGGTATTGCTCGATGAAGCAGAAATGGCTTTGCATCCTAGGATTCAGAAAAAACTCTTAGACTACCTAAATCGAATTGCTCAGGAGAAGAACTTAACTGTTTTTATTTCCACTCATTCCATCACTATGATTAAAGCGACACACAAGAACAGAATTTTTCTCCTTGAATCAAGGCGATCGACCGGAAATTATCTAATTACGCACCCCTGTTATTCTGCCAAGGCAATCGGCTGTGTCGACTTTATGGATAACATTATTTATGACGCTGTTTTTTTTGTAGAAGATGACATGGCACGCCTTTTATTAAAGAAAATGCTAAGAATTTGTTGTGAGGCAGACAATAGATTTACAACCATTACTAACTGCATTGTTCCTGTGGGAGGATATGAGCAAACTGCACACTTAGCCATTAATACAAAACGCCAGCTTTTAGGCCAATCATACGTGTGTGCCGTTTGGGACGCGGATGTGTTCACCGATGTTTTGCCCCAAATTGATAGAATTCGGACTTTGTATGATAGTAATAGCGAAATGATTTTCAATTTAGGTTGCACTCCTGAGGTATGGATGATTGAAAAATTAGAAAGCTTGGATGAGGAAGTTGTAGATGCTTTGAGGGAAAGATTTAGAATAGAAGTTGACACCGTAATTCATTCTGCAGATTATCTGGCATG
This sequence comes from Faecousia sp., assembly GCA_045644345.1. GTDB lineage: Bacteria > Bacillota > Clostridia > Oscillospirales > Oscillospiraceae > JAZOXB01. The sequence continues at coordinate 14,539 of JAZRGR010000023.1, forward strand.
CAACTCTCCAAAACCCAGAAAACGTGCAAAAGCTAAAATGGATGTTGTAGTATCTCTGCTTTCATCTGCCTGTGGGGACACCCCAGAAATTGTCTTGGATGCCTTAGCCCAAATTATAATTGATAGAACATATAGCGTTGCTCAAATTAAAAGCGTCATCGCTCCGATGTTAGCACCGACCTTGCGTACACAATAAATTAGGAGCCGCCCTTCAAAAAAGAATTGTTCGCAAATAAAGGCACAAAGCACCGTCTGGTACTTTGTGCCTCTCTGGTCAATCAGTAACAACATTATAGCATGACTGTGCCTGTTTTGAGCAAGAACATGCGAAACAATGCTTTGAATTCAAGAACAATATTTACAACATTTGGTAATGCCAAGTATTTTTCGCACATTTTTAGAGGTGGCCTCAAATCGTGCAACATAAAAGGATATTCTCAGATTCTCTGAGCCAAGTGCTGCGACTAGCACTATGCAGCCACCGCCGGTTTGCGGTGGTTTGTCCTTGACAGGCTGAGGAAGGCGCAGTAAATGGAAAACGGGTTGTTGGTTATTCCCGAGTTCCCTTCGCCACGTCTGATATGGCAACAACAACGCCGTTTCTAAAATAAACATATCTATTTTGAGGATAACACCATTGTTCTGTTACACCCCATTCATAGGTAGTTTTATGTATTCTTGTGGGCTTGCCCCAGGCGGTCATTTCAACCGTTTCTTTAGTCATACCGATTTGCGGTGGAGAGTTTTTGATACGCTCCAATTCTTTCAAATACGCCGCCCATTTTTGTCCCTCTTCGTTGGCTTTTTCTGCTCCGACAAGGGAGTAATAAGATTTTACATTATCGGGAAACGCTTTTGTTAAATCCAAAAGCGTAATAAGAGAATCCGCTGTTTCGGGCAATTTCAAAACATAATTTCCGTTATCAAAGAACAAAACCCATTCTTTACCGCCGCTGTTGTTTGTCCTTTCACCTAAATATGTTGTGTATTCTCCCTTTGGAATATCCTCGTTTTCACTATCAACAATTACCGTTGTGCCGTCCACAAAGATAGTTTTATCAAAGTTTTTTCTATCGAATTTTCGACCCTGTACATTCTCAACTAATTGACACAAGCTGTATTCCTGTGAATAGTCAAGCTCGCCGGATACACTACATACAGACCAATACTGATAAGCTGTAATATAATCTTTGCTATCATATGCCGTTTTTCCTAAAGAAACAACAGCAGAGAGACATTGGGCTATCGCAGTATCTAATCCGCCCTCGGTATATTCTGTATCTTTCATCAATTCTGTTTTGTCAACAGCTAAATAACAAGCATAGGCATTAAGCCAATCTTCGTTGTTTGCATATTCCAAACCTTGCGAATACAGCTTTTTACTTTCGGAAACTGAATTGTCCTCTGCTGTTCCTGTTACCTCACTAACGCTTGGCGGTAAAGTATGTGGGTCTTTCTCTTGGAGCAATAAATCTTTTGCTGTTCCGCAAGCGGATAAAGCAATTAGCAACAATATAGACAGCAATAACAAGCAAATTCTTTTCATATACTCACCCCTTTATTTTTCTTTATTTATGGAATTTTCAAAGGTAACAGACAAATAACATGTTGAATTATCTTCTATTAGCGTATCCCATTTCATCTTGACCGATAAAGAATTGCTCAATACCCATTTGCAGGAACGGCTTGTATAATGAGATAAACCGTCCTCATCTTTTTCTATACCATTAACACCTAATTTGGTAGTAATATCGTCTTTGAATTTCGATACATCGGTATTGCTAACTGTACCTATATCATCCTCAAAGGTGATTGTTTTATTTGCGTTAGCATCGTAAAAAATCTGTCCGTTGTATTTCCCATAAGTGATTGCGGAAATGGTTTTGTTTTCGTTGAATGTGATTTGTACAACACCTGTCAATCCGAATACATCACAAAGGTACTGTATTTCTTTTGGGGTATTGTCGGGATTGTTGTAAATGGTGTATTCGATATTAGCGTTTCCCAAAAAAGCGATTACATCGTTATATGTGGCTGCTGTACATATCAAAGCAAAGGGGATTTTGTCTGCCGCCTCTAATTTGGATAAACCGTCTTTGTACAAACATTCATCCGTAGCATTGTAATATTCTACATCGGATATGATATTGACCGTTTTTCCGTCATTAGTGCATTTAGCGTAATACACTTTTTGCTCCCTGTTATATCCGCCAAATCCGTTTTGTGCGGAATAGTCCACATCGACAATGTAATAACTGTATTCATCATCTGTAACAGGTTCAACTTTTTCACTAATACTGTTGATAATCAATGAATTAGGATTTTTCAGTGTTACTTTTATGGTGTCCTCTATGTACGCAAAAACAGGACTTGGGGTATTATCGTCCATGGTTGTGCTTTCTGTTTGTTGGATACTCTCGCTTTCTGTATCTGCTGAATTATCGCCGCAAGCGCAGAGCGTAAACAACAACGCTAAAATCAGTAATGCTGATAACATTTGTTTCATAATTAAATCCCCCGTATATCTCATTTTTTGTTATATTATATCAAAACTTTATGAAGAAATCAACAGATTGCAAACAAGTGTATTGCCGTTAGCAAACCTTTGTGGTATAATATATCCGCCGTGAATGGTGGGATATTGAGTGCGTACTGTTCAAAAGAGCGGTGTCAAACGCCCATAACAAGCATACCAAATTCGTGCCAATATTTTTGATAGCCATTGTTTCAAGCCATTTTTGACCGCTAAAATTGAGAATGAATATAATAAAAATACCCATAATCACGGCTGATAAGATTATAATATTGAAAGAGAATAAATCAACTCTTTTTTAGCATAAGTTTTCCACTCGTTTTCATGACCTTAAAGCTCACTCTTATAATTTTTTAGAAACATTTCGTGTGGAAAATAATGCAATCCGCCGGGCAGTGTGAGCTGCTCGGCGGATTGGTGTGTTCGGGTGGGATTTACTTCAGTTCTTGGACAAGTCGGAGGGCGAGTTTGATGCCGGTGATGAAGCCGGAGAGTTCGTGTTCACGGCAGAGGGCGCAGACGGGGTAGAGGATGGTATCCATTTCTTCTAAGGTCTTGCCGTTCATGGCTTGGTAGAGGGATTTGTAAGCGGATTTGATTTGAGCGGTGTCCATATTGTTGCGTTCATTGTAGACCTCATATAGGAGAGATAGGACGGACTCGCCGTTACCAAAGTAGGGGTGTTCGGACATGACCAGATCGGTTAAGGAGTTGATGTATTACTCCGCCTACTTAGATCTAAAGGATCGCTGCGACACCTTCCAACAACGCTTCTTCCGTGAGCGTATGCGCACCGACGACATGGCCGACCGCATTGCCGAACTAACCGAACAAAACAAACAGTTCACCGCCCAAAAGAAGCAATCCACCCAAGCCCTCGAAACCCTAAAACAAGCCTTCGGCAAAGAAAAAGTCGAATCCACCCTCGAAGCCACAAGATATGTACAACCAACACGCTATCAAAGGGAACATACTTGTAAACATCTATGAAAACATAACAACCTCTTACAGTATGGTTGCTGACAACCGATAAAAACCAAGGACCCACTATTGGGTCCTTTTGTTGTATAAGGAAAACCACTCGTTATACGAGTGGTTCAAAAAAGCCTATGGCGATAAGTAAACAACCCTGTTACAATATTGGTGCG
>JAZRGR010000024.1:0-26990 GCA_045644345.1 Faecousia sp.
CCTACGGTGTTATACGATAAACAGAGCGATAAATCGATCATTTGGTATAGAATAGGAACACTCCCATTGACAGCGGGGCTGTCAATGGGAGTGGCTTGCTTATCCGACGAAATAGGCTTTGGCGCTGTCTGAGTAGGCAAAGAGGGCGCGGCACAGGTCTAAGAGGGTGCCGCTCTTGCCGTTGCCGTAGGTGTCGGCACTGTAGAGATAGCTGTTAGACAGTTGGGTATATCCGTCGTAGACGGTGACACACAGGACTGTGCGGAGCTCGGCGGCAAGGAGACCGTCAAAGCTGAAAGCGTACTGCCCGGGATTGCCGTAGGGGACGGGATCGGTGAGGATCTTACGCTGTTCTACGCCTGCATGATCCCTATAGAGGACTTCCATAGTCAGATCGGTCGGATCGCCCCCATAAGAAGCGGCATTGCAGACGAAGCGGACAGTGACCTTGCTGTTCAGATCCAGTGCCTTACCTACCCAGGTAACAGCAGGAGCGTTCATGTCCCCGGACTCTGCGGCAGTGTTGCCGAAAACAACAGTGCTGAGATCTGTGAGATATGCCTTCTGTGCTTCTGTCATAGCACTGTCGCAGAGGCTGTCGGTGCGATAACCCTTGAAGATCTGCGCTTGGGCACCGTAGCGGAGGAGGTCTGCACACAGAGTCATCAAGGCATCTGTGGTGGTGTTCTTCCCAAGCTGGGAATAGGCATAAGTTGCTACACTGTAGTGATCTGCATTGGAGCAATAAGGCTTGCCGTCCTTGGTCATATACAGGGTAGCGGTGACTTGATCCCCGATGTTCACTGCGGTGAGACCTTCCAGAGTGTAGTAGTAGAAGTTCCCTTGCAGGACGGGGGGAATATCTACGGAACGACTACCGGTGAGGGTATTGCCCTCGTACACAGGGATCTCACAATGGAGATAGTGGCTGTCGTACTCTGTGAGATAGTCCGTCCGTACAGCAAAGTTTACGGAAATATCGCTTGCCAGATTCAGATTATGGTTTATGACAACAGTGCTGTCTACTGTAGGTTCCATGCTCTGCACTGCGCCGCAGATGCAGGTACCGCCTTCATAACTGTGGACGGCAGTGACCTCCTTGTTGCAACGGATGCAGGTGCCCTTATGGGTATCTCCCAGATCTGCATAGGTGTAGCTGTGACCCAAGCGGGGCAGAATCTCCTGCTCCTTGAGGGTGATACCGCAGAAGCCGCACTTGGAACCGTCGGATAGGCCGGAGGTGAGACAGCCTGCGGGAGTGCCGGGGACGGTGATGGGATCGTGTCCAACTACGGGCATGACCACCTGCTCCTTGAGAACCTTGTTGCACACACTGCAATGGGAGCCATCGGACAGCCCCTCCTTTTGACAGGTGGGGGCGTAGCCCTTGTCCGTGACCACGGTATGAGCTTGGGCGGTGAACTGTGCAGTCACAACGATGTCAGCGTTGATGTTGGTCAGGGCCTTGTCCCAGCCCTTGAAGCTGTAGTGATTGGTACCATCCGGGGCCTTGGTGGGGGTCTTGCCGGTGTAGGTAACGGTGCCGCCTTCGGCTACGGTCTTGGTTTCCAGTACAGTGCCGTCGTAGTTCTTGAAGGTGACGGTGTAGTTGGCGGTGGGCTGACCGGCTTCCGGTCCTACATAGACATAGTCCAAGGTGATCTTGCCGGGGGTATTGGCATTCAAGCTCTCGATGCCGCCGAAGAATACGCGGATCTTGTCAATATCTCTGTAGCTGCGGAAGGTGTCGTTCATGGTTGCGGTGAGGGTTACGAACTTGCCACTGTTCAGGGCCTCTACAGGGATCTTGACGCTCTCGGTGGCAGTTGCGGTGGTATTTGTTCCGTCCACGAAGTATTGGAGGATCACATAGGGAGCCACGGATACGGTATTACCGCTGTCGTTGACCTGACTGCCTGTGGTGAAGCCCTCCAGCTGAAAACGGAGCTGATAGACCTCTGCCTTCCGGGCATCGTAGTTCAGGGGATAGGTGTGATAGTTGCCGCCGATAATGGTATCGAAGTAGATGCAGGGATAGCCGCTGTCTGCCATCTGTCCTACTGCGGTAACGGTCATGGCACCCTGAGAGGGATCTACAGTCAGAGATGCAACATTGACATCCTTATAGTAGTACCAATTCTCGGCGGTGTCGAAGTTCACGAAGCCGTATGCATAATTGTCATAGGCATTGGTCTTGCCGTCGAAGCCGAAGTACAGGCTTTCGGGCAGAGTATCTAAGGTCTCGGTATAGGTATGGGTCTTGTCGTTCCGGCAGGTGAAGGTCTTGACACCCTTGGTTGTCAGGGTGGGTGCGGTGGTAATGATACCTTCATCATAGCTGTGGCCGGTTGCGGCGACGGACTCGGTATAGCTCCTGCCGCAGGTGCAGGTAAAGGTCTTGGCACCTGTAGCAGTGCAGGTGGGATTGGTAGTGACCTTGCTTGTGTAGCTGTGGGCGGTGCCGGTGAAGGAGGCGTAGACCTTGATATTTGCGGTGATCTTGCTGAGATCCACGGCCTTGCCGTTGCTGTCTACCCAGCCTGCGAAGATGTAGTGCTTACTGCTGTCATAGGTCTTGGTGGGGATGGTACCTGTGTAGGTGGCGGAGGTGCCTTCCTTTACGGTGAGGGTTTGGAGCACGGTCCCGTCTGCCTGACAGAAGGTGACGGTATAGCTTGCGTTCTGTGCAGAGGGGGAGAGGTCAGCAGGTCCGATGTAGATGTAGTCAATGGCGTAGGTGCCCTGTGCAGGATCCGTAGCAGAGGAATTGATGGGATCCACACGGATGGCGGTAATGATCTGCCCTACCGTATCTGTGGGGAGGCTCATACGAGCTACCACATAGTCATTGGAAGGATAGGTCGTGTGGGTATCCCGTACAGACTTACCCTCGGTGTAGTTGGTATGCTCTTGGGTCACGTAGAAGAATTGGAGAGGAGTGTAAGTGCCGGAGGTCACGGTGTTCTTAATACGGATCTCTACCACATCCCCGGCGGCTACGGGGTAGGCCAGAACCACCTTAGAGGACAGGTAGGGGTCCTTCTCTGCAAAGCTGCCTGTGAGGAGACCTGTGGTGTTATTCACAGAGGGAGTGGTACGGGCTCCTGTCCAGTCAGAGGTCTGTGCCAGGGGGTCGCCCTTGTCGAAATTGGTCAAGAAGTACAGATTTCCTATGGTAACGGTGCCGTCTGCGGCCTGACGGAAGGCGATCTCCTTGCCGTTGAGGGTGACCTTCTTCACGGTCTGACCGCTGAGGTTGGAGGTAATGGTACGGAAGCTGATGTTGGGATCGGAGCTCTCCAGGATCATGGTGGTTCCGTTCAGGCGGACGGACAGATCCGTAACCTTGGCAGAGACCTGCAGGAGCTTATAGGCGGAGGTATAGAGGGTAGAGCCGTTGGCAATGGAGACGAAGACGGTCTTGCCGTTAGAGGGCAGGTTCAGACCCAGCATAGCGGTGCTCGCATCTGTGGTATGACCGCCGAATTCGCGGGTAGAGGGGGTGGTCTCGAAGGAGTTATAGTGGTACAGCACCTTCAGATTGGGGTTAGAGCTGTCCTCGATGGCAATACGGGAGGCAAGGGCGATATCATCCCCGGTGCTGACCATGCTCAGTTTTACGGGAGTGACCGTAGCCGTTGCCCCTGCGGGGACGGGATAGAGGACGGTCTGGTAGGTGGCAACACCGCTCCTGGTCTGCTTGTACTCAAAGTATTTGGTCGTGGTGGTCGGTGCAGAGGAGTCATAGCCCGTCTGCAGGGTTGCGGTGATCTCTGTATTCAGTGCGGTGTTGTGGATGTTATAGGCTTGGGCAATGATCAGATTGGAGCCGGAGGCATAGGCTGTCTTGCCGGTGTCGTGAACATTGCTTGCAATAGAGGGGTTGGAATAGGGAGCGCAGTGCCAGTTCTGACGGTAGGTGTGGGAGGAGGTGTTGGAGGGAACCACCTTGTCTGTGACTACCATAAAGGAGCCTAAGCCCTTGATGTAGGATACGTTACGGTAATGGGTGAAGTTGGTGGTTGCCTTGGTCCAGGCACGGATATTGGCAACACCTGCGTTGGAAACAATGTCAATATTGCCCTTGGAGGCGGAGTCGGACAGGTTCTGCGTCCAGGTCTGTGCAGTACCGTCGATCTCGATGGTATTATGGGATCGGGTCTGAGAGTTCTGGAAGCTGTAATGGGCATGGGCAGAGTCGTAGGAGGTCATGCCTGTGTCTGTCAGTAGGGAACGGCCTCCGTAGTAGAACAGCAGGGCATTGGCATCCCGGTGGGCATGGTTGCCACCCAGCTTGGCATTCATGAAGATCATGGAGTCCGTAGAATTCCAGCCGGTGCGGTCTGCTACCACCTTAATGTTGTCGTACTCTCCGTAGGTGTCCGGTGCGGAGCCTGTAGCGTGGTTTACATAATATTTAAGCTCCTGCACTGTCTGATCATTGTCCATGGTATTGCCGATGGCATCCAGCACCTTCTGCACAGCGGTCTTGGTAGCGGCGGGGCCGCCCTGTCCCCAGAAGGGAGCGGTGCCGTTGGGCATGGTGCAATCCACCAGGTACTTTGCAAGACCAACCAGCTTCCCCTTGAAGGTGGAGGCAACAGCAGAAGTGTCTCCTGTAGTGCTCATAGCGGTGAGGAGGACGGAGCTCCAGTTAATGACCTCGGAGGGGTAGCCGAAGGTGACTTCGTTATAGGAGCCGTCGGAGGCAATGAGGGCATTGACCACCTTGGGCTGACGGGCGTTGTAATTGGTCCGCCAAGTGCTTGCCTTGGCAAGCTCCGGGAAGAAGCCAAAGCTCTGATAGAAGCCTGCCAGATGCCAGAAGCCGTGATTGGTATACGCCATATCACTGATGACCCCATTGGAGGAGTTAAAGATGGTGGCACCGCTGTTCATGTACACAGCCTCGTCATAGACCCATGCCAGGAGCTTCATGTTCTCGTCGGGAGTCAGCAGGCCGCTTGCCAGCAGGTGCTTATAGATATAGGGGAACTCCATAAGGCGGTTAGCAGGCTCGATACTGCGGTTGGCAGGCTTCCCTGCACCGGCATCGTTGATGAAGTCCAAAACCAGGGTCTTGGCTCTGGTCAGATAGGTCTTGTAGTTGGCAGAGGCTGTGCCTGCGGCAACGGCACTCTGTACCAGAGAGGAGACCTCGTAGAAACGGGTGTTGTAGTTGAGCCATTCATTGGGAGTGCCGGAGGGCTTGGTCCAGGTAAAGCCACCGGAAACACCATCCCAGGAGAAGTGACCGTGACCGTTGTTATTGGTCAACCAATTCCAGGTGAGGCCGCTTTCTGTCCAGTTGGTGCTGTAGGCGTTAAAGACAGTGAGACGGAGCTGACTCTCACTGCTGCTCATGCCGGAGCACTTGGCATAAATGGACAGGGTAATGTTCTTTACATTGGAGGGAATGGCGGCAGAGTCGAACTTCATGTAGATCTTCTTGCTGTTACTGCTGTAGGGGGTGGTGCCGGAAACATCGTGGTGGGCATAGAGGGTGGTGGCACTGCCGTAGTTGGAGGAGGCATAGGAGCCGGCACGGACATAGGTATCGGCAGTAGCATTGAGGGTCTTGGTGGAGCCGTCTGCCAGGGTAAGGATCAGACGGGGAACCATAGAGCTTGCCTCCCCGGAGGGGATCAGGATCTCACCTGTGGTTTTGTTCAGGATGGACATGACATAGACAGTGTTGCGGTTGGTACCCATGTTGAACCGATATTCCTTATAGTCCGTAGAGGTGATGTACTGACTGCCTGCATAATTCTCGGAGAAGGCGAAGGCATTGAAGCCGGACAGATATACCATAGCATTGCGGTTGGGGGAAGCGGGAATGGGGTTGTAGCTCTTGAACTTCTCTGTGTAGAAATTCAGAAGCTCCTGCTTAGCCAAGGTATAGTTTCCGGCATTCACCGCAGACTGGACTTTGGGCATTTTGGACAAGGTGAAGGCATTGAAAAATGCGGAATTGGAGGTTAGGGTGACTCCCTTGGTCTCTGCGCCCAATGCAGCGGGAACTGTGGCAAGGAGCAGACTGAGAACCAAGAGTAGACTGATGATCCGTTTCATAAATGATCTCCTTTCGTGTGATAAAAGAATAGATACCCATATCATAATGCATAATTTATGTTTTATCAAGTTGATTATGCAAATTCAGGGGGGAAGTATCTGTTATAAAAAGCGAAATTCTGCGCCATCTGCTGTAACATAAGCGTAACATTCAAAGCTTATTTCAGTAAAAATCATGATTTATTCGGGCAAAATAGGAAAAATAATCCTAAGTTAAGAGGAAACCTGTTGACTTTTTCGGGGAAAAAGCGTACAATTACAGTGAGGGAGAATCTTTTCCCATCGAAAAGGAGTGATGTGTATGTCATATATCAAGCGATTCCTTGTTTTCTTCATGGTGGCAGTGCTGTTGCTGTTCATGGTTCCCACAGCTCTCGGGGCCGAAGAGGAAGATGAGGCAGTTTATGTTCTGAACTACGGTGTAAAGGACGATGCCTACACCGGACCGGATAAGGAGTACTTTAGCCCCTATTTGGTCAATTATCTCTACGATGATGCCCCCAACAACTATCATCAGGTCTATATGTTTGCCCTGTACAACACCGTTACGGGGAAGGTCGTTCCCACCTACTGTACGGATATTCTGATCGGTGCAAGAGTGGAGAATAGGTACCGCCGTCTGAATCTGGAGGACTCCACCTTCGCCGCCGGTTCTGCAGGCCGTCTCCGTGCCATCGTAAAGAACGGCTTCTATGTTACGGAGCGAGACGGTGAGTCTGCCGCGGAGCATGAAAACCGTGTATGGGAGGATGTCCGGAGTCTGGGCAATGCCTGCGGCGTTCCCGATCTGACCTTGGGCGAGGCGATCTCTGCTACCCAGCTTGCGATCTGGAAGGCAGCACACGGCTCCCAGTTGGAGTATTCCGATTTTGTCAGTACTATCTATACAGGCAAGGCAACAACTGCCTACAGATATTACGACTTCTGTGATGTAGAGCGTGCCAACGGCCATTACACCATGGTAAACGGCAAGATAACGCCTGAGTCCAAGGCATATGTCACTGAGCGGATCAAGACAGCCTACAACTATCTCCTGGCTCTGGATCCTGTTGCCAGCAGCAATGCGGCTGTTTCTGCCTCCTCTTTCATAAAGACCAATCCTCCCGTCCTGACTCTCAATGACAACGGCACCTATGATGTTTCCGTCACTGCCACCGTGTCTGTGAGCATGGAGGAGGGAGACTACCTCAATGTTACTGCAGACCTCAACGGTACAAAGGATACTGTTGCTCTCCATGACGGCAGACAGGATGTCACCCTGACCCTCAATGATGTCCCGGCTGAGGAAGCTGCTAATGATGTATTCCTGACCATCGACGGCATGCAGACCGCAGCAGAGGTTTTCATGTATGACGCTTTGGGCGACCGTGCCCAATCCCAGACCATGATCGGTATGGACGACAGTGCCATGCCCGTCTATGCAAGAGTCCGCGCCGCCAAGGAGCGGATCCTAAACTTCCACAAGACCTCCAAGGTCGCTGTAGGCGGCGGTGAGTATGAGCTCCGTCCCTTAGAGGGTATCAGCTTCGATATTTACTTCTTAGCTTCTATGGAGGACTATCGGTCTCTTAATTATATCATGCCGGATGATCCCAACGACATTGATTATACTAAGATGAAGCCGGTACATACCGCCATCACAGATAAAGAGGGACGGGCCTCCGTCAACTTCACCCACCATGGCTTGGAGGACGGTGCTTACTTAGTAGTAGAACGGCGACATCCTGTCATTGAGGAGCCTATCGATCCCTTCTACATCGTCATTCCCGGGCAGAACGAATTAGGCGAATATGTCTACGAATTCACCGCAGAGCCCAAGAACGACCTTAAGGGCGATATCAAGGTCGAGAAGGATGTTACCTCCTTAGGCAACAACGACAGCACCATTGATGCAGGGGAGGATCATACCTGGATCATTAGCTCCAATATTCCCGAGGATATTGCTTACGGTAAGGTCTATGTGATCTCCGATACTCTGGATAACCGCCTGGACTATGTAGGAAATCTGCGGGTCACTGTAGAGACCGTGGACGGAGAGACTGTGCTTGCTACCCTGTCCCCCGATACGGATTACATCCCGGTAGTCAATGATGTTGACTCCCTGGCAGAGGATAAGCCCTCTGATTCCTTCGCAGTGAGCCTGACCTCTGCAGGTATGGCAAAGGTGTCTAATTTGGTGGGCACCAATTCCTTCGGCGATTACATGGTTCGCGTATACTTTGATGCTCGGATCAATGCCAATGCAGGAGTAGCCGAGGAGATCCCCAACCAGGCGTTGGTCAGATACACCAACTCCGTTAACTTCGAGTTCTATGCCGGATCCGATATGCCTGTTGTATATACCGGCGGTGTCGTATTGAAGAAGGTAGATGCTGTAGATCAGAAGAGAGTTCTGGCAGGTGCAAAGTTCGAGGTATACCGCAATGCATCCGAGGCAGAGGTTGCCGCAGGTGTGGAGCTGACATACTTTGATGGTATTGCCGCTCCCATGGTTAAGGTTTCCTTCTATGACAGCGACGATTTCGGAGGCGAGAAGACCACGGTTGCTACCTCTGATGAAGCGGGTATCGTAAAGATCAACGGTCTGGCTTACGGAACCTACTACATCCTGGAGACCAAGGCACCTGAGGGCTACAATCCCATGAAGGACCCCAAGGAGATCGTCATTGATGCAAATTCCCACAAGGTCGAAAATGCAGTGGTGGTTGAGAACACCGGCGGTTCCGTTCTGCCCTCTACCGGTGGCATGGGCACTACAGTCTTTACTGTGCTGGGCATGACCCTTACTGTGGTCGCCGCCCTGTTCCTGGTTGCCCGTAAGCGGATGTCAAGATACACCGACGCATAAATCCCATAGCCAATCTTTAAGGCAGCTCCGCCACAGCGGAGCTGCCTTTTCTGTAGTCCTGCGCCAAAGATGAAAATTCCGATTTATCGCTCCCTTCGGTTGCGTAAATCGGAATAATGGAAAATGGAAAATGGATAATGTAAAATGTCGGTATCCCTTCGGGATGGATTTAAAATAGAGCAACATATTGTCGATACAATCTCTGGTATTTCCAAAATTTTCTGCGAAAATGAAAATATTTTTGATTAGAATTTCCAGTTAGGAACATTTTCCATTTTCCATTTTCAATTTTCCATTTGCGAAAGCATAACAGCTCGATAAATCGGAATTTGACTCAATAAAATATGCATCCAAGACAGAGTTCCTGTCCCAGATGCATGAATGATCCCTTACCTGCTGACATCCATTACCCACGGGGCAGTCGGCACAGAATGGTAGCTGCCTGTGCACGGGTTGCAGATCCGCAAGGATTCAGTAACACCACATCGTCGATCACCGTACCGGTGATGATGCCGTAAGCGACAGCCCATGCGAGAGCATCTCTCGCATAGCTACTCACAGCATTTTCATCAGCAAACCGAAGCAGTGCATCCTCAGATACATAACCTACACCACCGAGATACTGCTCATAACGATATAGAATGGTTGCAAATTGTTCACGGGTAATCCTGCCCATAGGGTCAAACAGGTCATCCCCAACACCGTTAATGATGCCATTCTCCCATGCCCAAGCAACCGCCTGTGCATACCACGCATCCGCCGCTACATCCTTGAACCCACCGGCAGTCTCGGGCATAGGACACATATCCAGCCGCCACAGTGCCGTGACGATCATCGCCCTGGTCATAACTCCGTTAGGATCAAAGCGGTCCTCGCTGACACCGCGGAACAGCCCATCCCGAAGCCCCAGGTCAATGCCCTCATGGGCCCAGTGCATATAAGGCGGGACGTCCTCATACCCTGCTGAAGGGCACGAATCCATGTGTTCTTCCACAGATTCCAAATACACAATGGAAATCACTCTGCCACAAGATACACAGGAATAGAGCTTCTGCCCCTGGGTCTGCTCTGTAGGCTTGAGCGTTACTACTCCCCCGTCGCTATGGTGATAATTGGGCTGGGTGAAATTGCTGACATAGCTATTCCCGCAGGAACACTTATGCATCGTATAGCCGCCTTCGCTACAGGTAGGATGCACCACTTCTTCGTGATAGCTATGACCATAGGCAGGGATGATATCCTCGAAGCTATTACCGCACAAGGAACAGGTATAGATATTCTTGCCGTCAGTTGTGCAGCTTGCCTCTCTCACAGTGGTACATGTATACTGATGGGCACAGCTACTATCGAAGGTACCACCGTACCAATAGTTCAAGTCTACCTTGCCCTCTACACCGTTGATCTTACCACTATCGGTAAATTGCCACGCATTGTAAGGACGATTATAGTTCAGCTTGCTGCTGTACTGTGCGACCCAACGTTCCCACAGATCATACTGAGGAGATGTCAGGTATTTCTCCCACCAGGTAGTATTGGCATAGATACCGGGTGTATATCCCGCCGCACTGATAATATCGCAGAAAATGGTAGCATGCTTGAGGATCTGCTCCGGAGTACATACCTGCAAGATCTTATCATCCTCAAGATCCAGATAGATCGGCAAGGAGGGATCGTAGCCATCTACCAATCGCAGAGTATGGTATGCCTCACTGCGTGCTGCTTCTTCGGTCGTCGCATGGGAGTATATGTACGCTCCAAAGGGAATCCCCAACCGTGTACAGGCATCCGCATTATTGTACCACTGGGTATCATCCTGGTTGCGCCGATCCCTGCCGTATCCGCAACGAAGAATGGCAAAGTCAATCTGATTTGCCGCCTTGTCCCAGTCAACACGCCCCTGATGGCTACTGACGTCCATGCCCAAGATCGGTGAGGTGGCAGTTACAACCACTGCCTGTCCGAGGACAGACAAGAGCATGGCACACACCATCAAATAGATCAGCAGATTCTTCTTCATAACAATTGCTCCCTTCATGTAAAATTTGTATTTCAAAAGGACCTACGATCCGGTGTCCTCCACAAGAGGCATCGGTCTTCGACAGGTCCCTTTAAAATTCCTATCTATAGCATACACCATTTCAGAGGAAATGTCAATACGCCTACCGTTTCAGTCGATACAAAATTCATCAAAACTTTTTGTGCACTTCTCACAGTGTTTGCGTTTGTTTACATCTATCCACGACCAAATCGGAGTTTTATCTTATTAATATTCATTTTCTATTATATGCCGTCGCTTTTTGCCATATTACATTCGTTTTTATCCATTTCCAATTGTTTTTGCATTGTATATATTGTTTCGATTTGTATTCCGTGTATGTATTCGCTGTATTTTTGTATTTTATATCAAGCATATTCCGATAATATTCTTCCAACTTTGTATTGTTTTTCATTTCAGCAAATATTTATTCACGCACATTTTTTCGCAATCTGTTTCAAAAACCTCTTGTGTTTCTACCATTTTAGTGATATAATAGACTAAAGAATTTCAACGAAAGGAGCAGGATCGATTATGGAAGACATAAAATCCTTTCTACATAGCCGATTGAGAAATATTAAGGGTACGGACATGAGTAGCCTTATTAATATATGCGATATTTCCAGGGCAAAATTCTACAAATGCCTCAAGGAGCCTTGGTGCTTCTCTGACTCAGACCTCGCTCGTATTGCAGACAAGATGGATCTGAGTGATGAGGATCGCCAACAGTTGTTCGCATTTAAGAGTAACTCAGACCAGCGCATCTCTCAGGAGGAGTCTATCATCACCCCGGAGGACGAGGAACTCTATGAGCTCGCCCACAAAATCATCTTCCGCAAAAAAACAACCCCCACCGATGGCTCCAACCGAATATTCACCTACTTCGGTGACGACGTAAACGAAAAATGGAATATCACCTACTGTGCCGATGACTTCGCCGAAGATCTCTGGGCTAAAATCGACACAGAGAAATACAAGGATTCCCCGATGTCGCCACAGACCCCTCCCATAGACATCCTCGTTTTCAATTCTATTGATGAACGGCATCGGTCTCATATTTTCACACTGATTCGCAGCCTGTACGAAAAGTGTCCGGTAAATACCATCGAATTAAACGACCTGATCTCTATCACCCATTATATTGACCGTTCAGAGGAAAACAACGGTAAGTACCTGCATTTTTTCTCCGATTGGTGCGCACTTATGCGATATGGGTACTACACCATGGATTTCACAGACAAGCTGGACAACACTTTCCTCAAGTTTTGGAGCGGTTGCCTCATCTTCTACACAACTCGTCAAGGAACGCCAAAATATCTATTAGTCAGCATCAATGGGCAAAATAACGTTTCCATCTATTCCTTCGCTGATCAAAACCTCTATCGTTTCCTTAAGCATAACACACCGGATCTACAACGGGAGATCGAGGTGCAACAGCTTCTCAGTAACAACTTTATCGATATCAACCCATTGCTGATCGAAATGGTAGAAAATCATCCAAAGGTTACCATTGATGTAGATCCATGTTTAACCACAATCAAAGAAAACCTTCTCACCGAAATAGAGAAAACGATCATTGCCGACAGTAATTGGAAGGGGCTCGAAGCACTGAAGTCTGCCATGGGAGCAACCGAGCTGTCCAAGAAATTCGACAACGCACAATTGATCAACATATTGTTCAACGGCTTGAGGCAACGATTCAATGCCGAGGAAGAGAACAATGTAATCAATCTAATTTCTTCTGCAGGACTCAAGAAATTCGCACACACCGGACAACTCCCCGACATGAAATTGGTCAGCATCCAACTCACAACCGAACAAACCATTGAACAGCTACAGTACTATCGGGATAATTTGGGCAGGCCAAACGGTGCCAACCACCAGCAGTACTATGTGATCACAAACCCAACCCTTGATATGGCGATGCACATTTATAAGGAGCATTGTTCCCTTATGGCTACATACAAGGATTCTGCTCCCGTGTTGTATTTCAAATCCGTATCTAACAGCGAATCCTCTACTATTCTACATAATTATGTCATGAACAAATTATTATCCGACAAATACCGCAATAAGCACACATCCCCCGTTATGAGTGATGAAATGGCAAGGAACTTTATTGACGGGCTCATTCTCGAACTCCAAAATCAGCCCCGGTGATCCTTCCTATTCATGAGGGCAGCTATATGGTCCGGAATATTTACCTCCGAGGTAGAGACCATAATACAGGCACCCAAAGCAGCGCAATGTTCTGCTTTGGGTGCCTGTTGTTTATGATTGCTTAATCCATCTGTAGAGGATGGCGGCGGTTTGGGCTCGGGTAGCAGAACCTTGGGGCTTGAGATAGGAAACACCCTCGGTTTGGACACCATTGATGAGTCCTTGGGATACTGCCCAGGTCAAGGCAGCCCGTGCGTAGGGGCTGACAGTGGTTGCGTCGGGGAATCGGATCAAAAGCTCCTCTGTAACAGAGTCCTCAACACCGGCATAGCGATATAGGATCGTGGCAAGCTGTTCCCGGGTAATTTGGCTCATGGGAGCGAAGCGGCCTTCTCCTACGCCGTTGACAATGTTGTTTTCCGCAGCCCATGCCACAGCCTCTGTGTACCACTGCCCCGGCTCAACATCCACGAACTCCCCTGTCCCTCCTTGGGGACTTCCTGCATTGCGCCACAGAACCGTTACCAACATGGCACGGGTCATAGTGCGATCCGGGGCAAAGAGGGTATCACCGACCCCTTGGAACAAGCCCTGTTCCAGGGCAAAATCAATGCCATCATGTGCCCAATTTCCATAAGGAGGCACATCCGTAAAGATTGCAGAGGGACAATGACTCCCATGACCGCCCAATGCAGGAATGGTCACAGTCATAGTAAGGTCACATCCGAAGCAGGAATAGACCTTCTCCCCTGCCGTCGTCTCCGTAGGTGCAACGGTGATCTGTCCTCCGTCCCAGCTATGTCCCGTGGGAGCGGTCTCCCCTCCCCGGTAGCTGTGACCACAATCTATACAGGTAAAGGTTGTATAGCCACCCTCTATGCAAGTGGGCGCTACGACCTGCTTGCTGTAAGTGTGACCATTGGGACTGATTTTCTCTTCATAGGTGCTTCCACAGAGGGAACAGGTGTACAGACGGATCCCCTGTTCCGTACAGGTAGGTTCCTGCTTTACTCGGAAGGTATAGCTGTGAGAACAGCCTGTAGTAGGCTTCTTACCGTACCAGTGGTTCAAGTCCACATTCCCCTGGATCCCCGGAACAGAGCCCTGTGAAGTATACTGCCACATAGAATAGGGACGGTTGAAGTTCAGGGTGCTGTTATACCGTGCTACCCAGCGATCCCACTTGTCATACTGAGGGGAGGACAGGTAGGTGCTCCACCAGTTGGTATTGGCGTAGATCCCGGGGGTATAGCCTGCATCACGGATCATATCACAGAACACAGTGGCATTGGCCAGGATCTGTGCAGGAGTACAGTTCTCCGAAATATCCTCATCCTCCAGATCCAGATACACAGGCATGGATGGTTTGTAGCCCTTCAAGAGCCGCAGAACATGGCGAGCCTCGCTGCGAGCTTCTTCTTCCGTAGTGGCATGGGAGTATATGTACACGCCGAAGGGGATCTTAAGCCGTGTACATGCCTCCACATTAGCCTTCCACTGGCGGTCATCCTGGGCGGTCAGATCACTGCCATAGCCACAGCGAATGATGGCAAAGTCAATGTGCTTTGCTACTGTGTCCCAATCGATAATACCCTGGTGATGACTCACGTCTATACCGTGAGCGGTAGGTATAGAATTTGCGGCATGGACCTGCCCAAAAAGGGGCAGGAGCAGTGCCGCAATCAAGATCAATGTTATACTTTTCTTAAACATATTCGTTTCCTTTTTGATGCGGATTGTAAAAAAAATGTCTGGTTCTGTCTGCATTGCGGAGGATCTCCTTACGTAGGTCTTCCAGAGACTCGAACTTCTTCTCCTCTCGGAGGAAGGTGTACAGCTCTAAGGTCAGTTCCTTGCCATACAGATCCCCATCAAAATCCAATATCCACGGCTCCACTGTCACACGGTGTCCACCAACAGTAGGGCGGCTCCCGATATTGACCACTGCCAAACGGCATTGATCCTCATAATAAGCCTTAGCGGCATACACACCGCAACGAGGCAGGAGTCGATTCTCACCGGGATCTACATTGGCAGTAGGGATGCCTATGGTCCTGCCCAGCTTCCTGCCCTCAACCACAGTGCCACGGATCAAATGGGGATGACCCAAGAGGGTCACTGCCTCATCCATCCTGCCCTCTGCCAGGAGTCTGCGGATCCGCGTAGAGGATACTGCTTCTCCACCTATAGATATCTGGGGGATGCAATCACAGCCGAGCCCTCTTTGGTTGCAATACTCCTTAAGAAGCACAGCGTTACCTGTCCCCCTTGCTCCAAAGCGAAAATCATAACCACAGACCAGATGGATCCCGCCATATTCCCCGATCAGCGTCTGTTCTGCAAAGTCTACCCAAGGTTGCTCCATTCTTTGATGATCAAAGTGGACAGTCAGTAATTCGTCTATGCCATACAGGGACCTTACCAGAGCCTCCCGTTCTTCTTGAGAATTCAGCAGTAGAACGGTCTCTCCTCGTACCAACTCATCCGGGTGAATATCGAAGGTCAGAGCCGCCGTAGAAACTCCATATTCCTTACCGAGAGCCGCTGTCCGTTCCAGTAATGCTCCGTGTCCCAAATGTACACCGTCAAAAAAGCCCAAAGCAATCACTCTTCGCTCCAATATTTCACCTCCTATTTTCGTATTAAATTCCAATTTATAGAGCAGTTCGATTTCCGAATTTGTTCGTAGGGGTGACCTGTGGTCGCCCGCAAAATGTTTCGATTTTGTCGGAAATCTCGTGATAAGCCCGCAATTTCGTCATTGTCGTTAAACGACAATGACCGGGCAACCACAGGTCGCCCCTACGGTGTTATACGACAAACAACTCGATAAATCAGATTTTTGTATGTCTATTCCTTAAAAGAAGCTCTTTACGGTACAGAGCTTGCCCTCACGGGTTTGGCACAGGGCAAGGAATTCCCTGTTCTGTCCATAGACGCGGAAGGTTCCCTCCCCTGCATAGGTAAAGGACGCACCGTTACGGACACATTTTTCCTGAGCAGGCGTCAGAGTTAAGGAGGGATATTGGGCAAAAAGGCTCTCTACCGGGATCAGCAGGGATTCCGGATCCTCACAGGCAACCACATCTGCAAGAGGGTAGCTCCGTTCCAGGGCATATTCCCCTGCCTTTACCCGTCGCAGGGCAGTCATACAGCCACCACAGCCCAGAGACTGTCCGATATCGTGGCACAGAGTACGGACATAGGTCCCCTTGGAACAATGGACCATTAAGTCCCACTCTGTAGGGGAGACCTGTTTGCCCTCCAGGGAGAAAATCCGGATCTGTCGGGGCTTGCGTTCTATTTCCTTCCCTGCACGGGCAAGCTCATAGAGCTTTTTGCCGCCGATCTTAATAGCGGAATACATAGGGGGGATCTGCTCAATGTCACCGACGAAGGTTCTAAGAACTGTTTCTACCTCTTGGGGGGTACATGTGACAGGTTTCTCCTCCAGCACGTTACCCATAGAGTCTTGGGTATCCGTAGTACAGCCCAGGCAGAGACGGGCGCAGTAAACCTTATCCGCATGCTCAAAGAACTCTACTCCACGGGTAGCCCTCCCCACAAACACGGGTAGGACTCCCGTTGCCATGGGATCCAGTGTGCCGCCGTGTCCGATACGCTTCTCATGAAAGACGCCTCGAAGCTTGGATACTACATCCTGTGAAGTCCATCCCTCAGGCTTGTCAACGATCAAGATACCGTTTGCCATCAGATCAGCTCCATTTCTGTCAGCACTCGTAGGATTGATGTCTTGGCCTCTTGGATGCTCCCCGGGACAGTGGCACCTGCGGCTGCCTTATGTCCGCCACCGCCCAGCTTGCTACAGATCTCGGATGCATCATAGGTAGGGGAGGTACGGACAGAGAGCTTGCCCCCTTCTGTCTCCTGTCGGATCATGACAGCGATCTCTACCCCCTCAATCTCTCGTCCGAAGCCGGAGATGTCG
The DNA here is from genome assembly GCA_045644345.1 of Faecousia sp. Taxonomy (GTDB): domain Bacteria; phylum Bacillota; class Clostridia; order Oscillospirales; family Oscillospiraceae; genus JAZOXB01. Next base: position 17,065 of record JAZRGR010000024.1, read on the forward strand.
TCAATATCATCCTGCGTCAGCCCCAGATCCTCACGGACAGCATTGGGAATGGTGCTGATTGCCACACGACCCTCAGAGTAGAATTCCGTAGTGTTGGCAAGGTAGGCATCCAGCTTGAGTCGCGCAGGACGCTTGGTCATAAAGAATACGCGGTTGATGGTAAAGGTATCTGCATTCCAATCCTTGCAAGTTGCCGCTGTCATCAAGGTCTTGGCTGTGGTGTTACTGTATCGGAAACAGCCTGTATCTGTGGAAACAGCTACATAAACAGCCTCACCAATTGCCTTGTCCGGTTGTACCTCCATAAGCTTCAGCAGATCCATAACGATCTCACCGCAAGCGGCAGCCGTGGGATCCACATACCCCATCTTAGCAAAGCCGCTATTGCGGTCATGATGGTCAATGAGCAGTTCTACCCTGCCTGCCAAACCCTCGGCATTAAAGGGCAGGAGCCCCTCGGTTGCAATATCTACAGAGAGAAGATGGCTGTTGTAGGGAATCGCATCAATGGTCAGATCCTCTAAATAGGATGCAAACTTAGGAGTAAATTGGGGATTGGACAGAATGTGGGCGTCTTTGCCGATGGAGCGTAATCCACGGCACAGTGCAACAGCACTGCCGATGGTATCTCCGTCCGGTCTGCGGTGGGTCAGGATCACATAATGATCCCGTTCCCGTAGCCATGTGGCAACCTCATTCAGCGTCAGTGCCTTCATCTTCGTCCTCCCGAATGTCTAACTTAGACAGGATGTCCAGAATTCTTGCGCCGTGGGTAATGGAGTCGTCAGCCTGCCACTGGAGCTCGGGAGTATAGCGGAGCTGGAGAGCGCTGCTGAGAGCACGGCGGAGGTAACCGGAGGAGGACTTCAGTCCTGCCAGGGCCTCTTTGGTGCACTCCTTGTCAAAAACAGAAACATAGACCTTTGCCCAGCGGAGATCGGGAGTGGTCTCTACACGGGTGATGGAAAGCATGGTCTTGTGAACACGGGGATCCTTCAGCTCACGGAGCAGGTCGGACAGCTCCCGCTGGATCTCCTCGTTAATACGTCCGATACGATTGGATGCCATAATGATCCTCCTTCTTTTGAAAAATCGGGAGAGGACACATCCCCTCCCGACTTGTATAGTATATCATTTATGCTTTTGTACAGCAAGGCGTAATTCTTGGCTATACAGGAAGAAACCGGGATTTATCTGGGGATCTCCTCCATGACGAAGCACTCGAAAATGTCGCCTTCCTTAATGTCATTGAACTTTTCGATGGACATACCGCATTCGTAGTTGGAAGCAACTTCCTTAACAGAATCCTTGAATCTCTGGAGGGAGCCCAGCTTGCCTTCGTAAATAACGATATTGTCACGGAGAACACGGACCTGTGCATCACGGGTGATCTTGCCGTCCTTGACATAACAGCCTGCAATGGTACCGATGGCAGAAACCTTGTAGGTCTGTCGAACCTCAGCATGGCCGATGATAGCTTCACGGAATTTGGGAGCCAGCATGCCCTTCATAGCAGCCTCGATCTCCTCGATAGCATCGTAGATAACACGGTACATCCGCATATCTACGCTTGCTCTCTGTGCAGAGACGGCGGCGGCAGGATCGGGACGGACATTGAAGCCGATGATGATGGCATTGGAGGTAGAAGCCAGGAGGATGTCACTCTCGTTGATCGCGCCGACTGCAGCATGGATGACACGGACGCGAACTTCCTCGTTTGCCAGTTTCTCCAAGCTTGCCTTAACAGCTTCTGCAGAACCCTGAACGTCAGCCTTAACGATGAGGTTCAGCTCCTTCATTTCGCCCTCCTGCATCTTGGCAAAGAGGTTATCCAGAGTAACCTTGCTCTGCAGGGCAGCAGCAGCATCCTTCTCAGCCTGCTTACGCTGTTCTACAAGCTGACGTGCCATACGCTCATCGGCAACAGCATTGAACTCATCGCCGGGAGCAGGAGTCTCAGCGAGACCGGTGATCTCAACAGGGATAGAGGGACCTGCCTCGGTAATGGCTCTGCCCTTGTCATCGGTCATTACACGGACGTGACCCACAGCAGTACCTGCAATGATCAGATCGCCCTTCTTGAGGGTGCCGTTCTGCACCAGGAGGGTGGCAATGGGGCCCCGGGTCTTATCCAGGCGGGACTCAATGACAGTACCCTTGGCAGCACGGTTGGGGTTGGCCTTCAGCTCCTGCATCTCTGCAGTGAGGATGACCATTTCCAACAGGTTGTCGATGCCCATGCCGGTCTTGGCAGAAATAGGACAGATAATGGTGTCGCCACCCCACTCTTCTGCAACCAGCTCATACTCGGTGAGCTGCTGCATAATACGGTCGGGGGATGCACCGTGCTTATCCATCTTGTTGACAGCAACGATGATGGGGATATTGGCTGCCTTGGCATGGTTGATTGCCTCTACGGTCTGGGGCATGATGCCGTCATCGGCAGCAACTACCAGGATGGCTACGTCAGTACACATAGCACCACGGGCACGCATAGAGGTAAAAGCTGCATGGCCGGGAGTATCCAGGAAGGTAATGGGATTGCCGTTGATCTGTACGGTATATGCACCAATATGCTGGGTAATACCGCCGGCCTCTCCGGAGGCTACATTGGTCTTACGGACAGCATCCAGCAGGCTGGTCTTGCCATGGTCAACGTGACCCATAACAACAACGACAGGGCTTCTGGTAACCAGTTCCTCTGCAGTATCCTCGTGGTCATCGATCAGTCGTTCCTCGATGGTGACAACGATCTCACGTTCAACCCTGCAGCCCAACTCTGTAGCTACGAACTCCGCAGTGTCGAAGTCGATGTTCTGGTTGACAGTGGCCATAATGCCATTCATAAACAGGACCTTGATCAGCTCGGTGGAGGTCTTCTTCATACGGGAAGCCAGCTCACCTACGGTGATCTCATCGGGGATCTTAACGGTGAGCGGGGTCTTCTTGATGATCTCCAGTTGCAGACGGCGGAGCTTCTCCTACTCCTCATTGCGGCGCTTGTTGCCGGGGCCTGCCTTCTTGTCCTGCTGCTTCTTCTTGTTCTTGTTGCCGATCTTCTGCTTGCCACCGGCAAAGTTCTGCATCCGCTCGGAGACCATATCATCTACACGGTCATCGAATCGATCTGCATTTACCGTAACGGCAGAGGTATCTACTACACGGCGCTCACGCTTGCGCTGCTCCTCCTTGGGCTTTTCCGGTGCCTTTTCAGCAGGCTTGTTAGGCTTCTGCTGGGTGTCCTGGTGTCTATGGTCACGATTATCCTTGGGTGCAGGCTTGCCCTGAGCAGGCTTTTCACCCTGCTTGGGAGCAGTCTTCTCTGCAGGCTTATCTTGAGCCTTATCCGCAGTCTTCTCAGAGCTCTTGGCAGAAGCAGTGGCATGGAGTGCCTCCTGGAGAGACTCCACCTGATGCTTCTGGGTAATATGGTCAAACAAAGCGTTTAACTGTTCATCCGTAAGGGTCTGTGCGTTGCTTCTGGGCTTCTCGAAGTACAGCCCAACAATCTCCATAATGTCCTTAGACTGCATGTTAAGATCTGCAGCGACATCCTTTACTTTTAATTTGATCAAACTCATAAAGCCACCTCCGTATTACTTTTTCCCACGTCGGACATTGTTGCGATGTGCCTTTTCTTCAGCCCTACGCTGTTCTACTCGCTTTACACGCACATCCAAGTCCTGTAACAGCTTCTCATATTTCTCTGACTGACCCAGTGTCTTGACAAAAGCCTGTGCCAGTCTTACATCCGTAATTGCCGCAATGGCGCAGCTTGTGGTCCCCAGAGCATCTCCCAGCTCATCCTTGGTAAAATCCACAGTTAAGATCGGCTGCGATGTTCCTGCCACGAAGCTCTTAGCCCTGCGGAAGGTATGAGCCCCTGCATCAGAGGCAAGGATCACCAGCCGTGCTCGTCCTGCTCTGGTCTGCGCACCTACGGTTTCCTCGCCATAGACAATATTGCCGCCCTTTCGGGAGATGGACAGCAACCCTAAGCTTCTGTTATGCTCCATTTGTATGCTCCTCCATCTGTGTTGTCAAGCTGTCATATATTTCCTTGGGGATCTCTACATCAAAGGCACGGGAAAGTGCCTTTGCCTTGATCACCCGTTTCAAGCACTCGGCGTTGGGACACAGATATGCACCTCTGCCGGATGCCTTGCCCTTGATATCCAGGGACACTGTCCCCTCAGGGCTGCGGACAATGCGGATCAGTTCCCGTTTGGGACGCATCTCACGGCATCCCAAGCACTGCCGCATGGGTATTTTCTTCTGCATAGTGCATTCCTCCCCTCAGCCGGTCATTTCGATTCGTATAGGGATCACTCGTTGGTCTCTTCTACCTCGGGTTCCTGTACCTCATCGGGTTCATCTGCCTTAGAGGCAGGCTTAATATCGATCTTACATTTAGTCAGATTGGCTGCCAGACGAGCATTCTGACCTTGCTTGCCAATAGCAAGGGACAACTGGTCATCGGGAACAATAACACGGCACTCATTGGTTCCGGGGATCTGGGTCACAGAGATTACATCTGCGGGAGCCAGTGCAGAGGCAACGAAGGTGCAGATATCCTCGGACCATGCGACGATATCCATCTTCTCACCGCGCAGGGCGTTGACAACAGCACCTACACGGGAGCTGCGGCTACCGACACAGGCGCCTACAGGATCGATGTTTTCTTCTGTTGCGTAGACAGCCAGCTTGGTACGGTCTCCTGCCTCACGGGCAATAGCGCGGATCTCAACCAGTCCGTCCTTGATCTCGGGAACCTCGATCTCGAAGAGGTGCTGGACCAGGTTGGGCAGCTTACGGGAAACGCTCACGTGAGAGCGACGGGACTTGGAGCGGATCTCCTTGATGCAGACCATGACTTCCTTGCCCAGCTCCAGCTCCTCGAAGTCGCCGGGCATCTGGTCATTCTTGGACAGCCAAACATTGGTGCCGTCCTTACCCTCGCCGCCAATGCGGAGGGTCATATCACCGGACTCGGGATTCTTGTGGGTCAGCAAGGCCCAGAGGACCTCGTTCTCCTTAGAAGCGTATTTCTTGAACAGCTTCTCGTCCTCAGCGGCATGGATCTCCTGGATGATGATCTGACGGGCATTCTGTGCGGCTACTCTGCCGAAGTTCTGGGTATCCACCATCTCCACCTTAACGTAATCGCCTAAGCCAACTCTTCTGTCGATCTGACGAGCCTTTTCCAGGCTGATCTCTACGGTGGGAGTCTTGACGACATCGACTACCTTCTTGCGGAGATAGAATCGGGCGGGACTCCGTTCAATATCTACGCAGATCTCAGCTGCATCAACATTATATTCCTTCTTGTAGGCAAGGGAAAGCGCTCTTTCCAGGCTCTTGATCATATCCTCCAGGGGAATGTCTCTCTCCTTAACGAAGGCTTGCAGCGCGCCCAGGAAATCTTCTTTCTTCTCGTTCTTTTTCATGGTATTATCTCCTCATTCAATATAGAATCAATCAGTTGGGAACAATAAAATGATCGTATCAGAACTCTACACGGAGGCGGACCAGTGCCACCTCATTCTTCTCAAAGCGGATCTGCTCCTTGCCGTACTCCAGGACAACGGCACCCTGGTCATAGCCTGCAAGGACACCGGGGTATTCCTTGATGCCGTCTCTGGGCTTGTAGAGTTTGACCATAACTGCCGCACCCATATACCGCTCAAAATCGGAGGGGCGCTTAAGCACACGCTCCAAACCCGCAGAGCAAACCTCGAACCGATAGCTCTCGGGGATCGGGTCCTTCTCGTCCAGCACAGGATCCACCGCACGGGAGACCGCCTCGCAGTCATCGATGTCCACGCCGCCCTCCTTGTCGATATAGAGCCGCAGGAACCACTCGCCACCCTCACGGACGTACTCTACGTCCCAGAGGGAACAGCCGCATGCCTCTACCAGAGGCTGTGAAAACTGCCATACCTGTTCACTGATCTTCATAACAGCATCCTTTCTTCCTAAGTTACGTGTCCAATCAACACAAAAGAGAGGAGCGCGCTCCTCTCTTTAGTACTGATACTATAGATTGTTTAGATTATATCACCATTTTTCCCGAATTGCAAGCGTTTTTTGAAACTTTTTCTTGAGATTGTTATTATTTTTTAATTTTTATCGATTCCCTCTGTCTTTTTTACGGTCCATGTGATATAATGATCCTGACACAAAGAATCCATACCAAATTCCGGAGGTATATATGAAGCAATCCATCTTTCAAGCTTACAAGAAAAAACTCCCCTTACTCTTTTTGATGTATTTCCTTTCCGGTCCCCTTTTCCGCTGGTATCAGCTCAAGAACGAGCTCCTATTTGATGGTAGTCTTGCAGAGGGTGCCTTTATGCATCGGGTTCTGCCATTGCTGGCACTCACCTTTTTCGTAGGGTTCAGCTTCATTATTTACGGGCTCAAGAACATCCCCGACCACAGGAACTGCTTCCCCCCCACCATCACCTTTGCGGCAACGATGCCAGCCGGCCTTTTCCTACTGGCAAGCAATGTCATGGCACTGCTCCTGGGACCTGACACCACCGCAGCCTACACCGAGGTCTCTGTAATACTGATGCAGGCACTCCCCTATGCAGGCATTATCGCAAGTCTGTGCATCCTCTTCTTCGGATTCCTCTCCCTGCAGGGCAAGACACCGTCCCCCCTGCTGTTCATGGCAGTCAGCATTTATTTGGTAGTACGGCTGATCGTCTGCTTCCAGGACTGGAACATGGATCCCTCTATTCACGACTATGCATACAAGCTCCTGGCCGCTATTTTTACCATGCTGGGTTGCTTCCAGATCGGTGGCTTCGGCTTCGGCAAGGGCAAGCGGCGCATCACCATCCTCTGGTGTCTCTGTGCTGCCTACTTCAGTGCAGTTTCCATCCCGGATTACTTGATGCAAGATCCCTTAGAGGCTCTTACGGTCTTTGCCCTGTTCCTGCTGACAGGCACCTTTGCCATGCTCCTCCTCTATGCCCCGGATCCTCCCGAGGAGTCCGCTGCCCATGCACTCCCCACAGAGGAACCCTCTGCAATGGGCCCCGAATTACCTTAATACCCAACCTGCCGCAGGGATCACGAGCCTCGTGATCCCTGCCTTTTTTTACCCAAATGTGGTTCAGCTTCAAATTCATAAGACGATCCTCTACGGGAGTCTACCGTGGCCGCGGGCGTAGATCACATCTATGACCCGGTCTGCATAGGCTTCACACTGTTCTTCCTTAAGTGCTTCTACCATAACACGAATCAAGGGCTCCGTTCCCGATTCTCGCAGGAGGATCCGCCCCGTATCTCCCAGAGCTTTCGCTACTGCGTCCACTGTCTTCTGCACTACAGGATCTGCCATTACCTCGGTTTTGGAACGGACAGGTACATTCTTGAGAACTTGGGGATAGATGACCATATGGGAGCACAGGGCGGACATACTCTTCTTACGGGCAAGCATGACCTCCATAAGCTTTAGGCTGGTGAGGATCCCGTCTCCCGTAGTTGCATACTTGTTGATAATAATATGACCGGACTGCTCCCCACCCAAACGGTAGCCCCTGCTCGCCATGTGCTCATATACATACTTATCCCCTACCCGGGTCTTAGCATAGCTGATCCCCAGGGCATCCAATGCCTTATAGAGTCCCATATTGGACATAACTGTAGTTACCACCGTATTCCCTGCAAGCTCTCCCCGTTCCTTCATATCGTTGGCCAAAATATAGAGAATGTGATCCCCGTTTACCACAGTCCCCTTCTCATCCACGCAGATACAGCGGTCTGCATCCCCGTCATAGGCGAATCCCACATCCAATCCCTCCTCAAGCACCAACTTCTGTAGCTTCTCTATATGAGTAGAGCCTGCATCACGATTGATATTGGTACCGTCGGGTGCTCCGTGGATGACATAGGTCTTGGCTCCCAACGCCTCGAATACAGATCGGGCAATATTCCATGCCGCTCCGTTGGCACAGTCCAAGCCCACCTTGGTTCCTTTAAAGGAATACAATGCCAAACTGATCAAGTAACCTACATATCGATTCCGCCCGGAAACATGGTCCACGGTCCTGCCGATCTTATCCCCCGTGGCATAGGGCAGCTCTGCATATTTCTCTCCAAAAACTTCTGATTCCCCATCTAAATATGCCTCAATATACGATATTGTCTCTTCATCCATTTTCTCCCCATGACTGTTAAGGAGCTTGATCCCGTTATCATAGTAGGGATTATGGCTGGCTGAGATCATCACACCGCAATCGAATTGCTCTGTCCGTGTTACATAGGCAACCGAAGGGGTAGTGGTTACATGGAGCAGATATGCATCCGCTCCCGAGGCAGTGATCCCTGCCGCAAGGGAATACTCAAACATATAGGAGGATCTGCGGGTATCCTTGCCAATAAGGATCCTTGCAGAAGGTGCTCCTGCAGGTCGTTTTACATTGAAATACCACCCCAGGAACCGTCCAACCCGATATGCATGATCCGCGGTCAGTGTTACATTTGCTTCCCCTCGGAAGCCGTCCGTGCCGAAATATTTGCCCATACACATTTCCTCCTCTCACCTACGAGACATAAGATCCCCGTCAGAACTCCTCCGTTCCTCCTTTGGGACTACTGTGCCGTCATTCTTAAGAATGCCATTAGCCGGGATCACCCCTCTGACACAAGCTGTGGGATATACAGTACTGTTCCGCCCCAGGACCGTACCGGGATTCAGAACAGCGTTGCATCCCACCTCAGCATAATCGCCGATCATAGCCCCTAATTTCTTCAGCCCCGTTTCGATACAGCCCTCCCCACGGATAGATACAAGACCTCTGTCGGACTTTACATTGGATGTCACCGCCCCGGCACCCAAATGGGCCTTGTAGCCCAGGATGCTGTCACCTACATAGTTATAGTGAGGAACCTGAACCCGGTCAAAGAGGATCACATTTTTTAGCTCTGTGGAATTGCCGACCACACAATGCTCCCCGATCAAGGCACTCCCCCGAATATAGGCACAGTGTCGGATCTCCGTGTCAGCCCCGATAATACAGGGGGCAGCTATATGGGCAGAGGATGCCACCTTTGCCGTATAATGAACCCAAACCCCTGCATCCGGCTCCATATACTCCTCACGTGGCAACTGCCTGCCCAGTTGCAGGATCAACTCCCTCAGCCCGTTCAGAGCCTGCCAGGGGTAGAATACATCGGCTAAATACTCCCCTGCTATCGTATGCCGCAGATCGAATAAAGTACGGACAGTCAACATGCTTCATCATCCTTTCCGTTTTCACTTGGGAAACTATCCCGGACCGGTCGCTATTGTACATACCCACAGTCACGATGTGTAAATGAACAGAGCGGTACTGTAATATTTATGGACAATTCCAATACTTCCCCTTGACAGTATTCCCCTGTGCCATTACAATATGATATACAAGTTACTCGTCTAATGATACGAAAGGAGTCATCACAATGAGCGAACAGGTCAACTTCTGCTGTGACGAATTACGGAAGGCGGTTTCCTTAGAGCGGAGCCTCCTGTTTTACCACCCTGTATTCGAGGAATACGGCATCCCCTTCACCACCATGGATGGATTTTCCTACATGACCATCGGCTTTTGCCCCTGGTGTGGCAAGGAGCTCCCCCTAAGCAAGCGTGAGCAGTGGATCAAATCCCAACAGCAGACCCCCGGTGAACCCACCGAATAACCCAAGAACAAGGGACCGTCTCAATAATGAGACGGTCCCCTGTTTGCTTGTTAGCCCTATGACAGCTACTCTTCAAATTCCCGATTTATGGAGCTGTTTATCGTATAACACCGTAGGGGCGACCTGTGGTCGCCCGGTCATTGTCGTTAAACGACAATGACGAAATTACGGGATTATCACGAGTTTTCCGACAAAATCGAAACATTTTGCGGGCGACCACAGGTCGCCCCTACGAA
>JAZRGR010000025.1:0-7794 GCA_045644345.1 Faecousia sp.
CACCGTAGGGGCGACCTGTGGTCGCCCGGTCATTGTCGTTAAACGACAATGACGAAATTACGGGATTATCACGAGTTTTCCGACAAAATCGAAACATTTTGCGGGCGACCACAGGTCGCCCCTACGAACAAATTCGAAAATTGAACTGCTCGATAAACCGGAATTTACGGCTTTGACGGTTATTCTGAAGCAGATTGGAGCTTGCGGAGTTTACGGCGGACACGATTGATATGCCGTTCAAACTCTCCCCCATCCAGCAGGGATGCCAGGACCAGCTGTTGGAAGGTAGGCACCGTGCAGGACAGGAATCCCAGACGATCCATATATGTAGGAACAAGCACCTTGGGCAATACCATGTATGCCACACGGAGGGAGGGCGAAATGGTCTTGGAGAAGCTGTTCATATAGATCACCCGTTCCTCCTCACACTGGGAGTACAGGGTATCCCCCGGCGTACGGGATAGGGAAAATTCCGACTGGAAATCATCCTCAATGATATACCGTCCTCCCTTGGATACCCATGTCAGGTATTCATGCCGCTTAGAGGCAGAAGCGGTAACACCGCTGGGGTAGCTGCGGTAAGGAGAGATATGGAGCACGTCACTGTTACAGCTCCACAGTGCACGGCTCTCGATCCCTTCAGAGCCGAGAGGCAGCATGACAAAGGGAACATTGGCAGCACGGTAGACCTGCTCGATCCTGTGATAAGAGGGAGATTCGATGGCATACTCCTTACTCTGCCCCAGGAGGCTAAGGACCAGTGTATACAGATGCTCCGAGCCGGAGCCTACAACGATCTGCTCCGAGGATACGCAGATCCCCCGGCTCCGTGCCAAATATTGACATATCGCCTCCCGCAAGGCTCTGCACCCTGTACCGTGAGAGGTCTCCAGGATCCCCTCGCCGTAATCATTCATGACCCGGCGCATGGTCTTGGTCAGGACAGTAAACGGGAATTCCGTCTTCTCTCCTTTGTGCGGGGAGAAAGGGACGGAACCGGTCTCTACAGGCTCTGCAAATCCGTGATCGGAGCGGAAGATCACATAGTACCCACTGCGTTGCCGCGCTTCTACATATCCCTCGTCACAGAGCAGACTGTATGCATGCTCTACCGTAACGATACTGATACCCAGTTCCTCCCCCAGGATCCGTTTGGAAGGGAGCTTGGTACCATATGGGACAATGCCCTTGACAATATCCTGCCGCACCTGGCGGTAGAGCTGCAGATAGGCAGCTTCCCCTTTTTGTCGATGGATCACATATTTCATCTGGTAATATAAAACACTTCCGTTCTGGCTATTTCCATATAATCAATCGTATTATATACTAATGCACAGAAAAATGCAAGGAGAAGAATCCTTATGTATCGGGATCAACAGAAAAAAATAGGAGCCATCAACGATTTCTGTGGCTTCGGACGGTGCTCCCTGGCAGTATCCATCCCCATTATTTCCGCAATGGGTCTGCAATGCTGTCCCCTGCCCACAGCGGTATTTTCCAATCACACAGGCTATGACAGCTTCTGGTTCACGGACTTCACCTCCCACATGGACGCCTACATGGAGCAGTGGGAGAAGCTGGAGCTACATTTTGACGGCATTCTCACAGGCTTCCTGGGTTCAGCGGAGCAGATCGGCTTTGTCCGACGCTTTATGGAGCGATTCAAAGCAGGGGACACCGTCACGGTAATCGATCCTGTAATGGGGGACGACGGTGTGCTCTATCCCACTTACTCCCCGGAGCTTGCAAGGAACATGGCTCAGCTCCTGGAATATGCAGATATTCTGACTCCCAATTTAACCGAAGCCTGTATTCTGGCCGGCACCCCCTACAGGGAGGATATGGATGAGGAGGAGCTATTGCTGCTGTGTGACAAGCTCCACGCAATGGGTCCGGGCAAGATCGTGATCTCCGGATTGGAACGTGGGGAGGATCTGGAGAACTTTATTTATGAGGTCGGCAAGGAGCCTGTGGTCATACGGGAGCATAAGACCGGCCCCTGCAGAGCAGGGACAGGGGACGTGTTCGCATCCATGCTCGTAGCCGATGCAGTACGAGGGGTCCCCCTGGCAGAATCTGTACGCAAGGCATCTGCCTTTATTGCCAAGGCACTGCGTCGGACCATGGAGCTGCAGCTCCCTGCACCCGACGGCATCGCCTTTGAAGAATTCTTATGGGAATTGGGAGGAAAGAAATGAACAAGAAATCGATCCATCACCTTGCTATGTCAGGGCTCTTGGGAGCCTTAGTCCTGCTGTTTACAGCCTATCTCCATATTCCGGTAGGGAAAGGATATATCCACATCGGAGATGCCTTCGTATACCTGGGAGCAGTACTTCTGCCCATGCCCTACGGCATCCTGGCAGGAGCTGTAGGCGGTGCTCTTGCAGATCTGCTGTCGGGTTATCCTCTGTGGATGCCTGCCACCTTCGTGATCAAGGGACTGTCTGCCTTGTTCTTTACGGCAAAATGGGAGAAGCATCCCCTGTGTCTGCGCAATCTCCTCGCCCTGCTTCCCTCCTGTCTCCTGTGCGCAGGAGGCTACTATCTGTACGAGGCCCTGCTTTACGGGGATTACAGAACTCCGCTGCTGTCTGTACCCGGAAATCTGTTCCAGAGTCTGGCAAGCAGTATCATGTTTATCCTGATGGCTATGGCAATCAAGAATCGCTTCCGCAAATAATACCATTGCTATAATAACAGCTCGAAACGGGTGGATCGTCAAGACTCTTGACAATCCACCCGTCTTTGATATAATATTCTATAATGAATCTGCAAAAAAGGGGTGACATATATGAATGTGAAAAATCTGTTGATTACGTTTTTCTCCATCTTGGTCTTCGTGGCAGTGCTGTCCGCTGTGTTCTTTATCTTCCAGTCCGATCAGGAATACGAGGTAGATACCACCCTGCCCTTTGAGGACGTGGACAAGAATGCTTGGTACTATGAATACTTAGTCGAAGCCTATGACCGAGGTTGGATCAAAGGTATCGACTGGACGCTGTTTGCCCCCGATGCACCTATCCAGAGAGGGAACTTTGCCACGATGCTCTACCGATATTTGGGCGAGCCCGATGTAGCAGGGATGAGCAACCCCTTCACGGATCTGGATGGGCAAGAATGCAAGAATGCCGTCATATACCTCCACAAATTAGAGATCTTAGATGGCAAGACCGAGACCCTCTTCGCTCCCGAAGAAGGGATCACCCGTGAACAGTTGGTTACCATGCTCTACCGTATGGGCGGTTATGAGGTCCATAGTGAGTTGTCCCCTTCCGGCAAGTTTACAGATCGGGATCACATCAGTGACTGGGCAATAGATGCTGTGGACTGGGGCATTGAGAATGGCTTCTTCACAGGTCTGACAGATACCATTCTCGCCCCCCGAGAGCCTGCTACCCGTGCGCAAGCCGTCAAGATTCTCTGCCTCTATGGACAGAAGGCAGGCTACAAGACAGACACCTCCTCAGAGGGCAAGAATATCACCCTGCAGGTATGGCAAGCAGGGATCGATGATTCCAATGCGGCATTGACTATGAAGAAGCTCCTTAACCGTTTCGAGAAGCGCAATCCCGGGGTCAACATAGAGTACACTCCCCTTCCTACCAAGGATTCCCCCTACGAAAAAATCGAATCTGCTCTAAAAAAGGGCGAAGGTCCCGACGTGATCCTGGTAAGTGCACCCTACGAAATGCTCCTTGCCGATCAAGGCTGGATCCTGCCCTTAGACACCTTGCTCACGGACTCCGTCATGAAGGACGTCCACCCCGGACTTCTCATTGATTGCTCCTATGACCGCAATGGGAACCCGGAGCTTAAGGGTAAGCTGGTGTCCGCTCCCCTCTTTTCCACTCCCAGGGCATTGCTGATCAATCGCAGTCTATTCGATCATTTCGATGTGGAATACCCCGACAACAGCTATTTCTACGACACCCTACTGTCCGATGCGCAAAATCTGACAGGCTCCAAGGATGGTAAGGTCATTTACGGCTTCGGTACCCGTGCCAGCTCCCCCTGCCTGTTCCTGGGTATGCTGTGGAGTGCCGGTGGATCCGTCATCGACAAGAGCACGGGGCTTGCCTCTACGAACAATGCCCTATGGGAGCAGACAACAGAGAGCTACCTCCGTCTGTATACAGAGCAATGCACTCCGGATCATTCCGTCTCTATGGACTACAACAGCCAGCTCGGCATGTTCGCTAAGGGCAGCGTTGCCATGATTGATGCCTCTCTGGATGCAGCATCCTTGATCCGGAGCAAGGACGAGTGGATCGACAATTTAGCAGTGTATCCCTATTTGGATTCCGCCCCTTCCGCATGCCTGTGCGTAGGCGAAGTTGCTGTGCTGGTTAAGAATACCGAGCATATTGTAGACGGAGCCAAACTCATCAATTTCCTCATGGAGCCCGATTCACAGATCATCTACAGCAAGGGCGTGGGCTATCTGCCCGGTGTAATGAATGCTATGGACGAATCCGATCTGACAGCAGATCCTTATTTAGCGCCCTATAGCGCAGGTATGGCAGATACTCGCCTGTTAGGTGACAAGGGCTATGCCGTCTACGGTTTGATCCGTGACGAGCTTCAGAGGGTCCTGCGCAAGGAGTTGCCCGTTAAGGATTTCTGCGCCGGTCTGCAGGACAAGATCAATTCCCTCCTACAATAACTTCCGACAGAGCAACCGAATACCAAGAGGCAAGGAACGGAGAACAGATTTCTCCGAACCTTGCCTTTTTTACGGTTTATTGTTTCCTTATGACCCTGATGCTTCTTCGGTGCTTCCGATGGGTATCAGGAAAGAAAGTCCTGTGGATCCACGGGATCATTGTTGCGGTAGAGTGCAAAGTGGACATGGGATTCCCCGCCATTTTCGATACATGCCGTCTGCCCTACAGTGCCTATGCACTCACCTGCACGGAGACTGTCTCCTACACTTACAGGGATATCCTCGGACAGATTGGAGTAGTGGGTACTGTATCCCTCAGCGTGATGGATCACCACGGTCATACCCAACTGTTCGTCCTCATAAATGGTATAAACCGTCCCATCTGCGGCAGCACGAACCTCTTCGCCTAACTGTGCCGCCAGATCCACACCCTCATGAGTGCGCCAATCACGGGTAGTCTCGTTATAGGCAAGATGATCCACCGCCACCTCTGCCAGAACCTCCCCGGCTACCGGCTTCTTAAGGGAAAAGCGTTTGGACGCCACCGTGGTTTCTGTAGGCTCCTCTTCGTCTTGATCGCCAATATTGGCAGCGGGCTTGTCCGTATCCACCTTCCCGCCTTGGGTAGGGGCGGTAGTTCCGGGTCTCGTTTCTGTTTGGATGGGGGAAAGCTCCCCGGGGTCTTTTTCGGTCAGCAGGTAATAGCCTGTTACTCCCACAATCACTGTGCACAGGAGTAGGGCTATGTAGTAGCCCTTCCCCTTGATGAAATTGCGGAAGCCTTTGAATTTGTTTTGCATATTAGCACCTCCGAAATCAAGTATGTACCAAAAAAGTATTTTTTAACCGTAAATCTCTCGACAGCATTTGACCTCCCTTTAACAGTATACTGTACATGCTAAATAATCATGGTGAACAAAGGAGGGAGCGAGACATGAAGCAATCTGTGATCCGTATTCTGTGTGCGGCACTTCTGTTGTCCATTGCCCTGGGGATCATGGCAGGTGTCATATTGGCAGTGCCGGAAGAAACCAAGCCCCGGCTTTGGAGTAGGGTCACCTTCTATACTCGCGGACAGCAGGAGCTGCGGCTCTATGACGGGATGGGGAGCTACATCGCAACAATCGCTACCGGTACAGATGGCACGGGGGTCACAGGACTCCTGGGGGAAGGCAGCTATTACGGGGCCTGTCGGGACGGGTTGGTACAATTCGATCTGACGGTCCACGGAATAGATAACATTCGGGGCCAAGCCTCACAGAAAGACAAATGGTCCATTTCTCTGATAGGCACAAAAGAGCCTGGGATCCTGTGCATTTCCGGTGAAGCCCAGCAGGAATGGTATGAATATGAGCTCCGTTCCGAAAGCTACAGCAGGCGGCAGGTCCTGCGATGCAAGCCCGGCACTCCCATAAACTGCACCCTGGAAAATCTGCCCTACGGCAGCTACACCCTACTGGAGAATGGTCGTGTGCTGTGTCATGTGGAGCTGACAGCACAGGAGCCTCGGGTGGAAGTGTGCCTGCCGTAAAAAAAGTTAGATTATCTCGCATTTTGTTCTTGACATCATAAAAATTTATGGTATTATATTGGAGCTAACGTAAGCTTTAGCCATATACACCTATAATTTCATAACCTTATCGAGAGTGGCGGAGGGACCGGCCCTATGAAGCCCGACAACCTGCAATATGCAAGGTGCCAATTCCGGCGAGCATGCCTATAGAGGCATGAGCTGATTTATGAAATCAGTGCTTGATCGACAGATGAGGACGAATTTTCCTGCCCTGTCGAGATGACAGGGTATTTTTTTCGGTAGGTTCTGAAATTACCAACAGAAAGAAAGGAAGAACAATTATGCAGAAGAGAATTTTCACCTCCGAGTCCGTTACCGAAGGACATCCCGACAAAGTTTGTGACCAGATTTCTGACGGCGTTCTGGACGCCATCTATGCGCAAGATCCCCATGCCCGTGTAGCATGCGAATGTGCTACCACCACCGGCATGGTCCTGGTTATGGGCGAGATCTCTACCAATTGCTACGTAGACATCCCCAAGGTTGCCCGTGAGACCCTGTGCAAGATCGGCTACAACAGCCCCGAAGCAGGCTTCAACGGCAACACCTGTGCCATCCTCACCGCTATCGACGAGCAGTCCGGCGACATCGCTATGGGTGTTGACAACTCCTATGACGATGCAGACACCCTCGGTGCAGGCGACCAGGGCATGATGTTCGGTTTCGCCTGCGACGAAACCGAAGAGCTTATGCCCGCCCCCATCAGCTTTGCTCACAAGCTGAGCAAGAAGCTGTCCGAGGAGCGCAAGAACGGCAACCTGCCCTGGCTCCGTCCCGATGGCAAGAGCCAGGTCTCCGTACAGTACGGTGAGGACGGATCCATTGAGCGGCTGGACAACATTGTTATCTCCACCCAGCACTCCGAGGACATCGCCATCAACGATCTCCGCGAGGCTGTCATTGAGACCATCATTAAGCCCACCCTCCCTGCAGAGCTGATCGACGGCAACACCAAGTTCTTCGTCAACCCCACCGGTCGTTTCGTCATCGGCGGTCCCGTTGGAGACAGCGGCCTTACCGGTCGTAAGATCATTGTTGACACCTACGGTGGCTACGCTGCCCACGGTGGTGGTGCCTTCTCCGGCAAGGATCCCACCAAGGTGGACCGCAGTGCTGCTTACATGGCTCGCTACGTTGCCAAGAACCTGGTCAAGGCAGGGCTTGCCAAGCGTTGCCAGATCGAGCTGGCATATGCCATCGGTGTTGCACAGCCTGTCTCCGTCCTGGTAGACACCTACGGCACCGGCAAGATGTCCGACCTTGCTCTTAGCGAGCTGGTCCGTGAGTGCTTCGATCTCCGTCCCGCTGCCATTATCTCTACACTGAATCTCCGTCGTCCCATTTACCAGCAGACTGCCGCATACGGTCACTTCGGCCGTCTTGATCTGGATCTGCCCTGGGAGCAGACCGATGCAGTAGAGCGGATCCTGGCCAAAATCTAAGGAAGCTCTGATTAAATCGCCGAGAGCAATCGGCGAGAGATTTTGTTCCAAATTGAGGTTTGGAAAACGCAGGAATACTTTGTGTATTTCAAGTTTTTCAAACCGAAAAGTTG
>JAZRGR010000026.1:0-2421 GCA_045644345.1 Faecousia sp.
ATCGAACTGCTCGATAAATCGGAATTTGACGATAAAAAGCAGGGCTCTGCGCCGCAATTGCTTGCGGTGCAGAGCCCTATTATATCATTTGATTACTTCTTTCTTGCCTTGCGGACAGCCATGATGCGGTTCATCTCGTTATAGACGATCATGTAGCCCTCGTCTACGCCCATGCCGGGCTTTGCCAGGATCTGTACGGGCTGGGTAGCCATAGCGCAGTGGACACAGACCTGCGCAGAGCGGTCGGTCTCGTTGCAGGTACCGCCCTGGTATGCGCCGATGCCCTTCTCCTTGCAGTAGAGAACTGCCTCGATGGTGTTGTTGATGCCGCCCAGGTCGGGAGTCTTGATCTGAACCATGTGGCCTGCCTTGTTGTCGGCAAAGAGCTTGATATCCTCAAGAGTGTTGCACCACTCGTCGGCAACCAGCTCTACATCACAGCCACGGTCGTCCAGTTCCTTGGTCAGGCCTGCCAGAGCGATCATCTGGGTCTCACGGTCACAGTCGCAGTCCATGGGGCCCTCGATGCGGAGCTTGAAGGGCTTTGCGATCTTGCCCAGCTCTTCGATATAGTCTGCCATTTCCTTGTAGTTGTTGTTGCCGAAGGCGGCGCCGATGGTGCCGTAAACATCCATGTGCATCACGGGAGCGTAGCTGTCGTCAGTGCGGTACTGCAGGATACGGTCACGGAGCCATGCAACATACTCAGCTAACTTCTCACCCTTGCGGCCCAGCTTGCTGTCGATGTTGTTAATGAGAGCATGAGGCAGAACCTGTGCGCCCTTGATGATCATCTTGTCGGCATTGTCGTAGCGGTCATCACCGGACTGGGTGAAGATGGGGATGGGAGTCTCGGAGACTTCACAGCCGTATTCTTCGGCAACCACTTCGCACATGAGCTTGCCCTGTGCCTTTGCCACTGCGTCCAGGAGAGCCTGGGACACACCGTAGCGGATAGCGGTATGCAGACGCTTGCCCTCTACCTGGATCGCTTCCATCATAGCACAGAGGCCACGGAAGTCCTTGGCTTCCTTGCCAACCAGCTCGGGCTTAATGTACTTCTCAATAACGGGGATGAAGTCCTCAGCCAGGAACAGGGGATCTCTGCCGCCTGCACCGGAATACTGGACAGCGGCGCAATCACCGTAAGCAATCTGTCCATCCTCCAAAACCAGCATGACGGAGATAGACTCGCCTGCCTGACGAACAGCACGGAACCCCTCGGTAACGGGAGCGCCTACATAGAAGGTGCCGTCATGACCTGCGCCGCCCTTAATGGCACGCTGATCGTCGAAATAGAAACCGGTTCTGCCGCCGGAGCAAATAACATCAATAATCTTCATAGTGTGTATCTCCTATTCTATCAATACTTGGGGCGACCAACCAGTCTGCCCTTGCCGATTGCATAAACGTCATCAATGACCATCTGGAAGGAAGCCTTACGACCCTCGGCCTTGGCTCTCTCCTCGATCTTGCCGTTGTGGAAGTCTCTGAGCTCCTTGGTGAAGGGCAGGTTGCCCATGGACAGGATACGGACTGCACCGTCATTGTCACGGCAGGGCAGCATGAGACCTGCATTGTAGCGGCAGGGAGCAAAGGGAACGTCCAGAACACCTGCTTCTACTCCACGGCAGACACCCACGGCAATATCACCGTTACCCAGCTCGAAGCACTTGTCTACGATGCAACGAGTCTCCTGACGGATGATCTCCTTCTCGGTCTCCAGTGCCTCACCGGTAAAGAACTGGTCAGCCATCATGTTGACTACCTGCTTGGTGCAACGCAGACCCTGGGCATTAGCCTCCATAGTGGGGATGCCGATAGCCTCGTGAGGAGTCTTAACAATAACTTTGGTAGCGTGGGACAGAGCGGCGATCAAGCTGCCGGAGGAAATAACACCGAAAGCCTTTGCCTCATCGGCAGGGAAGCCACCCATCCACTGGTGGAGAACAGTAGTGACCTGTACATCGGAGTAGCCGTACTTCTGCAGGTACTCGTCGGTGAGTTCTTCCAGAGTGCGGATGGCGGCGATGTCCTGTACCAGGTTGCCACACTGACCATAGCCAACGGTGATATTCTTAACACCCTGCTCTGCTGCCAGGAGTGCCTCGATAATAGCGGCAGCATGGGAGATACAGGGAGGAACCAGAGTGCCGGTGAGAGGGCCGTAGGGCTCACGGTTAATGGAGACTCCACGCTCCTCGTACAGGCCGGTGAGACGGTCTACATACTGCCAGTCACGGATGGTACGCTCCATGGGGATGTTCTTGCAGTAGGGCAGGTTGTAGGACATACCGCCACCTTCGTAGCTGGTAAAGCCGCCTGCATAGGTGATCTCGGTGAGGAGACGGGCATCGGGAGTGCCGTGGCGAACCTGCATGGGAACATTAACACTCTCAACTACCTTACGGCAGTTGGCAA
>JAZRGR010000027.1:0-1117 GCA_045644345.1 Faecousia sp.
CCTTAAGCAGAATTTGGAAGGCTTTAATCCCGGTTCCATCTATGTAGAGTGCGTGTTGGATACCTATGAGGGGAATGAAAAAACAGGCACCCACACCATAAGGCTGGAGCCTGTAGACAAGGGGATCCACTATTACTTCACGCTCACAGGTCTCACTGCCGTACAGATGAATGACTCCATTGCTACTACCCTGTACGGAGTCAAGGACGGACAGGTATACATCTCACCCGTAGATACCTACAGCATTGCAACCTATGCCTATTCACAGATGAACAATCCGGACCGTGCGCAGAGCCTTAAGATCCTGTGTGCAGACCTGCTCCGCTATGGTACCAAGGCACAGATCTTTAAGTCCTATCGCTTAGATGCCTTGGCAGACAGTGCTATGACAGAAGCACATAAGGCATATCTGTCCGATATCGAGGCTGTGACCTTCGGCAATACCAATGTGGTTCTGAATGATCTACCCAATGCTCCCATTACTTGGGCAGGTAAGTCCTTGAACTTGGAATCCAAGGTGGCTCTCAAGTTCGTCTTTCACCCTGCCGCCTACACCGGAGACCTGTCTGCACTGACCCTGCGGATCTCCTACACAGATGCACACGGGAACACCAAGACAGCCACTGTAGCAGACCCCGTACTGTACAACCCACAGTTAGGCTACTACGTATTCACTGTAGACAGCCTCCTTGCCGCAGAGCTGAGAGCCGTGGTCTCCGCGCAGATCTATGCAGGGAACACCCCTGTATCTGCCACCCTGCAGTACAGCCCCGATACCTATGGTAACGGCAAAACAGGAAATCTCTTAGATCTGTGTAAGGCCCTCTTTGCCTACTCTGACAGTGCAAAAGCCTATTTTGTAAAGTAATTCTACGGGCGAAAGCGTAGGAGACACTTTTTCATTGAACGATACGAACCTTTTTATAGCACTGTAGGTGCGTCAAGAACTGCATGAGACGGGATTTTGCAATTTTCAATATCAAAAATTGCAAAATCGCAACGCGTTATACTGAGTTCCTTTAAAAAGTAGACATTTATAATGGCTACTTTTTATAGCCCACAAGGGCGTAGGAACTCGTACAAGACGACTTATGTGCCCTACAGGGCACATAAGATT
>JAZRGR010000028.1:0-6546 GCA_045644345.1 Faecousia sp.
CCCTTGTTTTCTAATCCATCCCGTAGGGATACCACAATTATTCACTATTCATTATTACTTATTCACTATTTCGATTTGTCGCTCGACAGAGCGATAAATCGGAATTTGCCTTGTGTTACAGGAGGGCAAGGGCGGAGTGGAGAACTTGTTCGAAATCCGGCTCGTCCTCCAGCATCAGCCAGTTTACCTCCGGGTTACGGCGGAACCAGGTCCGTTGCCGCTTGGCATAGCGACGGGATGCCTGCTTGAGGAGCTCCACCGCCTCCTGCAGGGTGCATTCGCCCCGAATATACCCCATGAGCTCCTTGTAGCCGATGGCTTGCATAGAGGTGGCATTATGGGCAATGCCCTGTGCCAGCAGGGTCTGCAATTCCTCCAAGAGCCCCTGCTCTACCATCAGATCGACCCGTCGGTTGATCCGGGAATAGAGGGCATCACGGTTTACATAATCCAGTCCGATCCACAGGGGCGCATATTTGGGGGGCTTTTCTTGGGATTCTAAATTGTGTTGGGTCATGGTCTTGCCGCTCTCTAAATAAATCTCCAGAGCGCGGATCACACGCTTGTGGTTAGAGGGGTGGATCCGCTCTGCAGACTCCGGGTCTACGGCACGGAGCCGCTCCATAAGAACCTCGATACCCTCCTCTTGGGCAATTCGGGTCAGCTCCTCACGGACGCCGCTTTGCGGTAGGGGGGCAAATTCCAGCCCCCTCATAAGAGAGTCGATGTACAGTCCCGTGCCGCCGACTAAGACAGCGGTCTTGCCACGGGACAGGATGTCCTGCAGGCATCTGTCTGCCTCTTCCACAAAGCGACTGACGGAGTAATCCTCACGGGGATCTGCAATATCGATCATATGGTGGGCAATTCCCTGCCGCTCCTCAATGGTGGGCTTGGCGGTGCCGATATCCATACCCCGATAGATCTGCATGGAATCGAAGGAGAGGATCTCCGCCCCTAAGTGGGCGGCGAGCTCCACAGACAGACGGGTCTTGCCGGAGGCTGTGGGTCCGACAATGGCAATGATAGGATGCTTCATCGTTTAAACTGCCTTTCTAACTGGGTGGCGGTCATGGTGATGCAGATGGGTCTGCCGTGGGGACAGCATTTTAGCTCCGGGCGGCTCATGACCTCCTTGACCAGAGCCTCCAGCTCCACGGTGCCGTTATGCTGTCCGCCCTTAATGGCGGCCTTACAGGCAATGGTATGCAGGAGCTCATCACGGAGGACAGAGGGATCCGGACGCTTGCCGGCAAGGAGCTGGGAGGCGAGGTCATTCAAAGTTGCCTCCGCCTCCTGCTGTGGCAGCTCCGAGGGCATAGCATTGATGGCAAGGGTGCCATCGCCGTAATCACTGACAGAGAAGCCCAGATCCTGCAGAACAGCCTCGTTCTCTAACAGGGCGGTACCCTCCTCACGCTCGGGGGTAAAGAGGATGGGGGTCATGAGTATCTGGGACATGACAGGCTCTGTGCTCATGCGGAGCTTCTCGAAGAGGATCCGCTCGTGGGCGGCATGCTTGTCGATCAGCAGGATGGTCCTCCCCTGTTCGACGATGATATAGGTGTTCAGCACCTGCCCTACCATGCGGTAAGGCTCCGGCTCTTGGGGCAGGAGCGTTTCTTCCTGCACAGGCTCCGGGTCCACGGGCTCCTTCTTTACAGGCTCCTCTTTGACTACGGGCTTGGGCTGTTGGGGAACGGGGGGAGCCGGTTTAGGCTGTAGGGGAGCAGAAGAAGCCGGCTTGGGTGTGGGCGGTGTGAAGATCTGCTCTGCTACGGTTTTGGAGGGGGTGGCAGGAGTGACCTGTGCCACAGCCTTTGTAAAACTGCGGTATTCCTCTGCTGTCATGGTACGGTAAAAATCTGCCTTGGGGGCAGACAGGGGCAGGGTCGTACGGGACGGCTGTTGGGGAGAGGGTTGCGCAGCCGTCTTTACAGACTCTGTGGGGAGCTTGACCTGTGGGCGATCCGTCCCCTTCTCTAAGGCGCCCTCTACTCCGTAACGGATGGTGTCGAACACATCCCGTTCATTGAGGAATTTGACCTCTACCTTGGCAGGGTGGACGTTGACATCTACCAGATGCTCCGGTATCTGCAGATGGAGGACGCAGTAGGGGAATCTGCCTACCATCATCCGATTGCGGTAAGCCTCCTCCAGAGCAACGGTCATGCTCTTGGATCGAACCAGTCGTCCGTTGACGAAGAAGATCTGAATACTGCGATTACCACGGGTAGCCGTTGCCTTGGACACATAGCCGGTCAGGGTGTACTTGTCCCAACGGCTTTCTACGGGGATCATATCCTTGGCAGTGAGCTTGCCCAGAACACCGTAGATGGCGGTGTACAGGGAGCCGTCTCCCTGGGTCTGGAGCTGGAGCTGTCCATCCTTGATCACACGGAAGGCGATCTCCGGGTGGGCGAGAGCCAGCTTCTGCATACTGCTGATGAGAGCGGAGCTCTCTGCGCTGTCGCTCTTCATGAATTTCATACGGGCAGGGGTGTTGTAGAACAGGTCACGGACGATCATGGTGGTGCCCTTGGGGCAGCCTGCCTCACTGCGCTCTGTGACCACACCTGCTTCCAGGTGGACCCCGGTGCCGAAGGTGGCATCCTCTGTCTTGGTCATGACGTCCATACGGGATACGGCACTGATGGCGGCAAGAGCCTCTCCACGGAAGCCTAAGGTGTGGATCGCCTCCAGATCCTCTGCACGTTGCAGCTTGCTGGTAGCGTGACGGAGGAAGGCAGTTTCTAACTGGTCTGCAGGGATACCGCAGCCGTTGTCCGTAACACGGAGGTAGGTCATACCGCCGTTTTGGATCTCTACGGTGATCTGGGTGGCACCTGCATCGATGGAGTTCTCCACCAGCTCCTTGGCACAGCTTGCAGGACGCTCCACCACCTCACCGGCGGCGATCAGATCCGCTAAATGGGGGGATAGTTGTTGAATTTTAGCCATAACATACCTCAAGCCATAGCCAGGATCGCAATGGCGGATAACAGATTCATAATGCCGTGGAGGGCAATGGGGGGCCAGATGCTCCGAGACCGCTGGTAGCTCCAGCACAGGACGAAGCCTGCAGGCAAATATTGCAGGAAGGAGAACAGGAGCACGCTCCAATGCTGCTGCCCGATATAGGCAGTTACATGGAGAGCAGAGAAAACGGTCATAGAAACGCTATATGCCCAGAAGGGGCTCTTCTTGCACAGGGGGGCAAAAATGACTCCCCGGAACAGGATCTCCTCGATAACGGGGGCGAGCAATGCCACGTCCACGATCATGGCACCCTTGTAGGCGTAGAGGAAGCTGTTGACCAGCTCCTGGTTCATGTTAACAGGCTCCTCCTTGAGCAGGGGAAGCAGGAAGCTCAGCACCAGACCCATCAGACTGTCTAAGCCCATGATACCGATATAGCCGAAGAAGCAGGTCAGGACGATCAGCAGGAAGGGCACACGGCATCGGAACAGGAAATCCTTAAACAGGAACAGCACCAGCAGGAAGCTGCTTACGCTGACGCTCAGATTATACAGGAATTGGGACCGCAGACTGTCCTCTGCGAAGAATCCCGACATACTAAAAGCAAGGGGGAACAGGATCATATAGCAGATCCAGCATATGAGCCCCCATAGGAGCTCCCTCCTGTTGGGAGCGACGATATCTCGATTATGGAATACGATCATAGCATTTGTTTCAGCTCATACAGAGCGTTCATGGCTTCGATAGGGGTCAGTGTCTCCACGGCAAGGGTCTCCAGCTTCTTACGCAGGGCGTCGTTGGCGAGGGAGGTGATGGAGATCTGATCCTCAGCGGCTACGGTGACGGTGCGGACGGCACCGCCTTCTTCCAGCTCTCTCAGGAGCTCACGGGCACGGGAGATCACTCGGTCCGGCAGACCTGCCAGCTTGGCGACCTCTACACCGTAGGAGCGGTCTGCGGCACCGGGGACGATCTTCCGCAGGAATACGATCTCTCCGTTGCGCTTGCGCACGGCGATGTTATAGTTCTTGACACCGGAGAGCTGATTCTCGATGTCCGACAGCTCGTGATAGTGGGTGGCAAAGAGGGTACGGGCTCCCAGTCGCTTCTTGTCTGCGGCATACTCCAAGACAGCACGGGCAATTGCCATACCGTCGAAGGTGGAGGTGCCCCGTCCGATCTCGTCCAGGATCAACAGACTCCGATCTGTGCCGTAGCGGAGGATGTCTGCCACCTCGCTCATCTCTACCATGAAGGTGGAGCGGCCGCCCGACAGGTCATCAGAGGCACCGATACGGGTGAAGATCCGATCTACGATGCCGATCCGCGCCTCCCGTGCAGGGACGAAGGAGCCGATCTGCGCCATAATGGTGATCAGCGCCACCTGACGCATATAGGTAGATTTACCTGCCATGTTGGGGCCTGTAATAATGGCACAGCGGTTCATCTCTGTGTCTAAGAGGGTGTCGTTGGGGACGAAGAGGCTGTCCTTAAGCATCTGCTCCACTACGGGATGTCTGCCGTCCTTAATGGAGATGGTATCGGACAGATCCACCTCGGGACAGCAGTAGTTGTTACGGATTGCCAACTCCGCAAAGTTGGACAGCACGTCTACATAGGCAACGGCTTTGGCAGTCCGGCGGATCCGATCTGCCTGATCTGCGATCCTCTGCCGCAGGGCGGAGAAGATCTCGAACTCCAATGTGACGATCCTCTCCTTGGCGGTGAGGATGGTAGACTCCAGCTCCTTGAGCTCCGGGGTGATGTAACGCTCCCCGTTGGCCAGGGTCTGCTTGCGGATATAGGTCTCCGGCACCATGGAGACCTGACCCTTGGCAACCTCTATATAATAGCCAAACACACGGTTGTATCCGACACGTAAATTCTTGATGCCGGTTTTTTCCTTCTCAGCGGCTTCGATTTGGGCGAGGGTCCCCTTGCCTCCGCTGAGGATGTCGTGGAGACGGTCCAGCTCCTCGTTACAGCCGGGACGGATCAGCCCTCCGTCACGGAGGGTCAGGGGTGCGTCCTCCCTGATGGTGGCGGCAATGGCATCCCGCAGATCGCTCAGATCGTCCATCCGGGCACTGAGCTCTCCGAGGACGGTATTGTTGAAACGGCAGGTCGCCGCACGGAGCTCCGTCAAGGGGCGACAGCCGGACTCCATGGATAACAGGTCTCGGGCATTGGCACTGCCGGTGACCACACGGGCAAGGACTCTCTCGAAGTCGCTGATGCCCCCCAACAGCTCTATGACCTCTTGCCGCAGGATGGAGAAACGGGTCATCTCCTGCACTGCGGATAGGCGGTAGCCGATCTTCTTGGGGCTGAGCAGGGGCTTTTCCAGCCAGCTACGGAGCAGACGGCTGCCCATAGCGGTACGGGTCTTGTTGAGGACCCACAGGAGACTGCCCTTCTTGTCCCCATTCAGGGTCTGTGTCAGCTCTAAATTCCGACGGGCAGCCAGATCCAAGCCCAGGAATTGTCCACAGACATAGAGCTCTAGATCACGGATGTGGAACAGATGGATCTTGTGGGTATCTCGCAGGATCTGCAGTAGTCCGCCGACACAACGGCAGATGGCGGGACGGTCCTCGATACCCAGGAATTCCAATGTGCGGTCGAACTGCTGCTCCACTGCATAGCAGGTCCGTGGAAGGTCGAACATTTCAGCCGTGCCGTGATCTACGCAGCAGCCCAGCTTCTCCCTCAGCACGGTGGCAAACAGCGGGATCGCTTCGGGGCTCAGCAGAGCCTCTGTGGGGGAGAATCTGCCCAGCTCGGATATGGCCTGATCTACGGAGGTCACCTCCGTGGCGTAGAAATCTCCTGTGGAAATGTCGCAGAAGCACAGTGCGATCTGCTGATCCTCTGCCAGCACACAGGCAAAGTAGTTGTTCCTGCTCTCGTCCAACATGGAGCTCTCTGTTACGGTGCCGGGGGTGACGATACGGGTGATGCCCCGCTTTACCAGTCCCTTGGCTGTGGCGGGATCCTCCATCTGTTCGCAGATGGCGACTCTGTAGCCCTTGGCAACCAGACGGGCAATATAGCCCTCGCAGGAGTGGAAGGGGACACCGCACATGGGGGTCTGATCCTCCTTGTCCTTGTTCCTGTCACGGGTGGTCAGGGCGAGATTTAATTCACGGGATGCGATCTTGGCATCCTCGAAAAACATTTCATAGAAATCTCCCAAACGGAAGAACAGCAGACAATCGGGATTCTGTTCCTTGATCTCGAAATACTGCCGTAGCATAGGTGTCATCTCTGCCAAAGAAACGACCCCCTTTCGTTATGTGTAATGGAAAATTGAAAATGGAAACCGGAAAGCTACGCCAAGAGATGATCTTGTAGCGGGAAATGGAAGCTGTACTACGGAAATATAAAGGATGAAAAGCCGAAGGCGGTGTCAGCTTTGCAACCTAAGGAAACTCTGAATAAATAGCCATCGGCACTCAGCGAATCTTTTGTCCCAACTTTTCGGTTTGAAAAACTTGAAATACACAAAGTATTCCTGCGTTTTCCAAACCTCAATTTGGAACAAAATCTCTCGCCGATTGCTCTCGG
>JAZRGR010000029.1:0-3213 GCA_045644345.1 Faecousia sp.
CCGGGCGACCACAGGTCGCCCCTACGGTGTTATACGATAAACAGCTCCATAAATCGGAATTTGAACAGGTGTCATCCCCCTTGGGTGGCCTCTCGAAAGGATCTTTCGAGCAGATGGCGAGGGATTTTGGTTCAGATTCTGCGTTGTAAGGCGCAGGAATACTTTGTGTATTTCAAGGCATTCACAAAGTGGAAGCTGGGGCAAAAGCACCTTTGGTCACGCCCCTATGGAGGGCTACCCAATGAGCCATCGCAAGTGGATGGCGAGGGATTTTGGTTCAGATTCTGCGTTGTAAGGCGCAGGAATACTTTGTGTATTTCAAGCCTTTCAAAAGCAGGAGCCGGGGCAAAAGATCCGCCGTACACTGTGATGGATCATTGGGTAGTCATCCCCCTTGGGTGGCCTCTCGAAAGGATCTTTCAAGCAGATGGCGTGGAATTTTGGCTCAGATTCCACGTTGAATGCCGCAGGAATACTTTGTGTATTTCAAGGCATTCAAAAGTGGAAGCCGGGGCAAAAGCACCGCCAGATGCCGAAAGAGACTTTCGAGAGGTCACCCGCCCCAAAATAAGCAAAAGCCTGATGGAAAATTGCTCCATCAGGCGGTAAAAACCTTTAATTTTGCTTACGCCATAGCGTTGACCTTGAGAGTCATGCTGCTCTTCTTGCGAGCGGCGTTGTTCTTGTGCAGGATACCCTTCTTAACAGCCTTGTCGACTGCGACGACTGCTGCAGTGTAAGCGGCAGTGGCCTGAGCCTTGTCACCGGAAGCAACAGCGGCGTCGAACTTCTTCAGAACGGTCTTCAGAGCGGACTTAGCCATCTTGTTACGCTCGTTGGCAATGCGGGACAGGATAACATGCTTCTTGTTTGCCTTAATGTTGGGCACTTTGGATACACCTCCTTTGAAGATTTTCTCTTCAGCAATTACGTATTATATCATTAAATACCAAATAGTCAAGGGGTTTTTTAAAAATAGTCGGGAGATTTTTGAAAAAAGAAAAATAAATATGTAAAAAAGGGAAAACAATAACCGTATCCTGTGGATCAGAAGGAGGAATTGCTGTGATTCGTACAGATCTGGCACTGGAAGCCAAGGAATTATGGGACCGCGACCCGGAAAACACAACCCAATTACAGGGAGTTAGGGCAAGACAGACCGAAAATCTCACCTATGTAGAGATCCTGGATCGGGAGGGGGCAGCCGCACTGGGGAAGCCCGTAGGCACCTATCTGACCATTGAGCTACCCACCTATGATCGGGATCCCAAGGGTCCTGCCTGCGGACTTGCTGAGGAATTACGCAAGCTCATGGGACTCCGGGATGAGGACAGTGTCATGGTCGTGGGCTTAGGGAACAGTGCCGTGACCCCCGATGCCCTGGGTCCCGAGACTGCCCGTAGGATCTTCCCCACCCGTCATCTGATCCATGCCCTGCCACGACAGTTTGGCTCCTGCCGCAGTGTCAGCGTGATCTGTCCCGGAGTCCTTGCCACCACGGGCATAGAGAGTCTGGAACTGGTCCGTGGGGCAGTGGAGCACGCAAAGCCCACCTGCATTCTCTGTATCGACGCCCTTGCCGCCGGAAGTGCAAGCCGTCTGTGCAATACTGTCCAGTGCACCACAAGTGGGATCGCTCCCGGATCCGGTGTTGGAAATTGCCGTGCCCCCTTTTCCCGTGAGACCTTGGGAGTCCCTGTCTATGCCGTAGGGGTTCCCACGGTGGTAGATGCAGGGGATGACTGCCCCATGATGGTTACGCCCAGGGACATCGACGAACAGATCCGCTATCTGGGTGCAGTCCTGGCAGGTGGAATCAACTTAGCTCTGCACCCGAATTTTTCCTATGAGGATTTTGTACAATTTGTTCCCCAATAGGGGTATGTCATTATGTAAACCTATTATGCAAGCAATTCATGGATATACTGCCTGTGCACAACCCTGTGCACAATGTGCAAAACTCTTGCATATCAAGGGTTATACACTGTCCGAAGCCTGTGCATAACCACTGAATAGGATGAATATATGCAGAATCTGTCAATCACATTTGGTTGCGATAATTCCTGTCATATACCATAATCTATGGTGTTATGTAAACCATTTTCTTGAAAGAAACCATGAAAAAGTTTGAAATATTCCCTTTTCCGACTTTTTTAAAAAGTCGCTTTACCGAGTTTTTCCGTCCTTCTCTTCCCCCTCTTCGTGAAAGTGAACAAAAACCCCGTATGAAAGGGACAAGTTGGGAAATACTGTTTCCACACACAAACTTGGAGGTCACCTTATGCAGGGAAAGGTAGAAATCTGCGGTGTAAACACCGCAGATCTGAAAACGCTGAAAACCGAAGAAATGATCCCCTTACTGAAACAAGCACAGCAAGGGGACGAGGCCGCACGGCAGAAGCTGATCGAGGGAAATCTCCGACTGGTCCTGTCGGTGATCCAGAAATTCATGGGGCGGAACGAGAATCCAGACGATCTGTTCCAGGTAGGCTGCGTAGGGCTGCTCAAAGCTATCAACAATTTTAACACGGATCTCAATGTCCGATTCAGCACCTACGGCGTGCCCATGATCGAAGGAGAGGTCAAGCGGTATCTCAGGGATTACAGTGCTATCCGCGTATCACGGAGCATTCGGGACGTTGCCTACAGGGTCCTGCAATGCAAGGAAGCTATGATGGCTGAATCCTCCCGTGAGCCTACTATGGAGGAGATTGCCCGAAAACTGGACCTGCCCCTTAAAACAGTAAACGAGGCCATGGATGCCATGGTGGCACCCATCAGCCTCTATGAGCCTATTTATTCCGACGGTGGGGACCCTCTGACCGTCATGGATCAGGTCAGCGACACCCGTAACACCGACGAGCAGTGGCTGGAGCGGATCGCTCTGAAGGACGGGATCTCCGCCCTGGGAGAACGGGAGCGTAGGATCCTGACCATGCGATTCTTCCACTGCAAGACCCAGATGGAGGTAGCCAAAGAGGTCGGGATCTCCCAGGCACAGGTCTCCCGTCTGGAGAAGAATGCCATCGCCTCCCTGCGAAAATCCATCTGCGTCCACTAAAGCAAATTCCGATTTGTGGAGCAGTACAATTTCCGAATTTGTTCGTAGGGGCGACCTGTGGTCGCCCGCAAAATGTTTCGATTTTGTCGGAAATCTCGTGATAATCCCGTAATTTCGTCATTGTCGTTTAACGACAATGACCGGGCGACCAC